>MHAK01000014.1:26374-67542 GCA_001802945.1 Ignavibacteria bacterium RIFCSPLOWO2_12_FULL_56_21
ATTTGCAATTCGTAGTGCCCCCAACCCCTCGACCCTTCGATAAACTCAGGGTCGCTCGTGGTCCATCCGCGAAGTGCAACGTAAGAGATTCCCGCCAAAAGATGAAAAAGGCGGGCAGGCCCGCCAGAAGATGAAGCAGGCGGGCAGGCGAACTCGTGTACCGAGCTTGAAAAGCTCTCTCACCCTGTTATCCGATTGATTCCAGGAGCTTTTCTCACCCAGTTTAGTGCAGAGTGTTGGCAATGTGTTAGCAGATCGCGCGGACTTCTGCTGTGAGTTTGGTGTAATCTACAATGAATATGCCTACATTCGGGAAGTCAACGACCGAGAGACTCCATGACAGCATCTCCGGCTTCCCTCCGCGGATTTCTTCTTCTCGCCGATATTTCTGGCTACACTTCCTTTCTTTCGAGAACTGAGCTGGATCATGCGCACGAGATCGTTTCGGAGTTTGTCGAGCTCATCGTTAGTCGACTGACTTCAGTCTTCGACATCGTGAAGTTGGAGGGGGACGCTGTCTTTGCGCACATTCCACTCGGAACGCTCGAACGGAACGAGTTGATTCTCGAATCCATAGAAGACACGTATGCGGCATTCCGCAATCGGATCGTAACTGTTCGTCGTAAACGGTCGTGCAACTGCGCATCGTGTTCATCTATTCCGTCGCTTGACTTGAAATTTGTACTCCACTCTGGCGAATATGTTCAGCGCTCAATCGCGGGCAAACCCGATCTTCTCGGCAATGATGTCAACGTCATTCACCGACTTCTCAAGAACGGTGTTGTCGCTTCTACAGGATGGAAGGCATACGTGCTTATGACCGAGAATGCTGTATCGGACATGGGGATCGGTGCCTCTGAGATGGCACGTGGACGCGAAGAATACGAGCACATCGACCCGATCCTTACTTATTCCTATGATCTGCATCGCAGGTTAGAAGAAATGACCGCGGCTAGGCCCTGGCTCACCGAGGTTGCTGCTTCCGACTGGTCGTACAGCAAAAGAGTGAAGGCTCCCCCGTCGATTGTATGGGAATGGCTCAATGACCCGCTGAAGCGCGGATCGATGGACAATTCGACCATCTCACTTCAAACAAGGTCCCGTGGACGCATGGGTGAAGGTGCAGTGCTCCACTGTGCGCACGGCAAGAATGTCGAGAAAGAGGAGATCGTGGAGTGGAGGCCCTTCAGCTCATTTGCCTACCTTCATCACACTTCGATCGGGCCGATCCTGTTTGTTCACGACATTGTGCCCACGGACGATGAAGTGCGGCTTGATGTCCGTGTGAAGCTGAAACCGGAGTTGGCCATTCTCCGTCCATTTTCAAGGTCGATCGTAGCCATCCTGTCCAGAGCATTTTCCATGAGAAAGCAGTACGACGACCTTATTCGTATGGCGGCGGAGGACTGGGAGAAACGCACGGAATCTCATCAGCCGACGTGATTGGGGAAAAGAGGCTCCGTGGGCTTCGATCGGTTCAAGCTTGCCGGTGAATTTCCTCAGGAGAGAATGGAGTTCCTGTAATTGACTCTCACTGCGGGATTCGGTATGGTAAACAATGAGCAAGCTCATGAAGCAAATCCTGAAAAGGGCGATCGTGCTGCTGCTCCTTTGCGGCTACCTTCATGCGGGGGTCGTTGGACATTTAATCACCTGGACAGTGATAGATGGATGGTCCCGGAGCGAAGAACAGGTTTCGAAATCCAAGTCGACAATTCCAGCGTCAGCGAAGGTATACTGGACACAGCACAAGCATATCCCCTCCAGCGCCAAGACAATTTCATCCGCGGTCGCAGTGCTTCCTGCGGTTCACCCTTCCACGTCACTTCGTCCGCTCCGATACATCTTCTTCTCCTCCATGTGCGTTCCACTTTCGGTATGTGAGGTTACGACTCCGCCTCGCGCACCTCCTTCCCCTTCCGTATCTATGTAACTCTTTCTGCCGCTGATTCACGCCAGTATAATTCGGCTACAACTTCGTCTTTTTCATAAATCGAAACAGTCAGTCCAACAAGCTCATTGTGCCAAAGCACGGCCATGCGTGGGATGCGCCACGCTTTTCTCATTCATCAACTCCGTTGCATGGGAAGGAGAACAGCTTGTGACGACATAGAGCTGTAATTGTTGCCGTCATCTTTGTCATTGAAGTGACCGTACATCGTCATCGGGAAACATTATCGAATACCGACTTATGGGCAAGAAGCGTAGAATGAATATCGTGTGCGCCCTTACCTTCGACGCGGCCGAGGATGCAACCTTGGCTTCTGCTGCCTCACTTGCCAGGATGCTTTCGGCGCAGTTGACGGTTGTTCACGTATTAGAGTCTTGGTGGTCGTATGTCGCGTCAGGCATGATAACTGAGCAAACGACGACTAAGTCCTGGTTTCCAAGCCTAATCGATGTTGCGGAAATGGACACTGCAATACGACAGATGCTGAGTAAGACAGTTCAGGTCCAGAACTCACCAGCCATTCGAATCGTTCGGGGGGAACGCGTAAACACCATCGTCTAGCTCCTGCGCGAAGTTCACGGAGATCTTCTGGTGATTAGTGCATTGAGGAAGCGAGCGTGGTGGCGTTCTGTGCCTCACGATTCGCGTATCCGACAATTGATCGAAAGTGTTGATTGCCCCGTCATGGTGATTCCCCATGGCGGCACGTTCACTGCACACGGAAATCGTCGCAGCGGCAAGAAGGGTAATCGCAAAGCACAATAATTCTTCTTGTCAACGGAGGTCCACATGCCAAGTCAATTCGAAGTTCTGTTCCAGTCGCTATCACGGTTTTGGTCTCAGCTTATGGAGTCAGGACCGTATGTTGTCATAGGAGTGTTGCTCTTGGCGCTCGGCTGGTTGGTTGCCCGGCTGACGCGCCGGATCATCGTCGGCTTGCTGAAGGCGGTGCGTTTCGATGCCGTGGCAGAAAAGGCGGGTATCGAAGATTTCCTGGTTCGTGGCGGAGTGCAAAAGACCACTGTTATTCTCATCGGTGATCTTGTTTACTGGGTTGTCCTGTTTATCATTGCATTGGCGGTTCTCTCGACTCTAGGAATCAACCTTGCCAGTGAACTGACGCGTGCCGCCATACTTTTCGTACCGCATGTGGTAATTGCCGTCGTGATTGTGGTCTTTGGAACACTGGCGGCCCGAGTCGCGCGAGGAACATTGTCCACGTCATTGAAAACGTCGGGTATTTCGGGTTCGGAGGTCATTTCCACCGTCGCCTATTGGGTGCTGGTGATGCTCGTTGTTTCGGCCGCTCTTCAGGAAGTGTCTATTGGGGGGCAGGTACTTGTGGTTGCGTTTGAGATCGCATTGGGCGGATTAGTATTGGGTCTGGCGATTGCATTTGGCTTGGCGGGGAAAGAATGGGCGGGACAGATACTCGAGAAATTGTGGAGACACAGTCGCTGACGTTTTTATCGGTGAAACGAAGTTCTATACGGACAACAAAGGCCCAGCCGAATGAAAATCACCATACGCCTTATAGTGTCGCTTCTCTTGGTCGCTGCGGGAGTCGCATTTGTGTTCACGTACTTGCAAGTGCAGTCTGAACGAGAGATTCTCCTCCGGGAGTTCGATGCACGTGCAGGAGTCGTCGGAGAGAGTCTTGAAGAATCCATTGCAGGATATTTTCGAGCAAATGCGATGGACAGGCTCCGCAGATTTGTCGATCGGTTTGGGAGAAAGGCACAGCTCATTGGTGTTGCCGTGTACGACAGTCAGGGGACCTTGCTTGTTGCCAGCCGGACGCTTTCTGGTCGCCTTCCGTCAACCCCCGACCAAGTATGGGAATGCATCACGCGCAGCCAACCGGTGTCGGAACTGATTGGTAATACGGATTCCGCCCATGTCGCGGCATTCCCTGTTGAGGTGGAAGGGAGACTCATGGGCGCAATTTTCCTCTATCAGGATGCGTCGTATATTGACGCGCGACTGGACGCCATTTGGCGGTCAAATTTCATTCGATTGCTGGCACAAACGTTCCTGATCATTGTCACGACCATCATCGTTGTACGTTGGAGTATCACGGGGCCAATCGCACAAATCACCCAATGGATGCGGGGGCTTCGTACAGGTAAATCGCCTCAGTTAATGGTGGTTCCCCGGGGTGACATTCTCGCTCCCCTGACAACGGAAGTGACTTTGATGGCCAAGAGTCTCTCTCAGGCGCGAGCTTCGGCCAGGGAGAAGGCCCGCGTTCGGGTCGAGGGAGAGTCCCTGTGGACCTCGGGACGACTCAGGGAACATGTGCACGTCGAGCTTGGCGGGAGAGGTTTGTACATTGTGTCAAATCGTGAACCTTATATGCACATGAATCAAGGCAGTTCTGTCGAGTGCATCATGCCGGCAGGCGGCCTTGTCACAGCGCTCGACCCTATTCTTCGCTCTTGCGGCGGGCTTTGGATTGCTCACGGGAGCGGTACTGCAGACCGTGAAACGGTGGACGAGCGCGGTTGCATAGCCGTGCCTCCGAACGAGCCAAGGTACACGCTCAGGCGGATCTTTCTTTCAAAGGAAGAGGAGGAAGGGTACTATTATGGATTCTCGAACGAGGGCATTTGGCCGTTGTGCCACATAACACATACAAGACCGGTTTTCAGTCTCAACAGCTGGATCGAATATCAACGCGTCAACGAGAAGTTCGCCGATGCGTTGTTGGAAGAAATTCACAAAGAAGAGTCGCCTCTTGTGCTCATTCAGGACTATCACTTTGCGCTTCTTCCGCTGTTGATCAAGGCCAAGCGACCTGACGCCCGGGTAGCTATCTTTTGGCATATTCCCTGGCCCAATCCGGAAGTGTTCGGTATTTGTCCCTGGAAACAAGAGCTCCTCTTTGGGCTCTTGTCAGCCGACCTGATCGGATTCCACACGCAATTTCACTGCAACAATTTTCTTGAGACTGTTGACCGCTTCCTCGAGTCAAAAGTCAATTGGGACAACTTCTCTGTTGAACGTCACGGACAACTTACGCTTGTGAGGCCGTTTCCGATAAGCGTGGCTCCCCCAGCGGTTGTCGAGTCGAAAGACGAGATTACAATCGATGCTTCGGATCGCAAACGTGACATTCTTAAGAAGTTGGGCATTACTTCGCAATGGCTTCTGGTTGGCGTCGACAGAATTGACTATACAAAGGGTATCCTCGAGCGATTTCGGGCAATCCAGAGATTCCTCGAAAAGTATCCCGAGTATCAGGGCAAGTTGACGTTTGTCGAACTCGGGGCGCCGAGCCGGACGCATATCAAGCGATATCATGACCTCATGGGCGAATTGGAGGAGACCGTCGATCGCATCAATTGGCCATTGCAGACGAAGAATTGGAAGCCCATTGTCTTTTTGAAAGCGCATCACACGCACGACATAATATCACAATTCTATCAGGCGGCAGACATCTGCATGGTGACTTCTCTTCATGACGGCATGAACCTGGTTGCGAAGGAATTCGTCGCCTCACGGAAAGATATGAAGGGAGTCTTGATTCTGAGCCAATTCGCGGGAGCAGCGCAAGAATTGCGTGATGCCTTGGTTGTCAATCCATATGATGTAGAGGAAATGGCTGATTCGATCCATCAAGCGCTGACGATGAATCCAAAAGAAGTTCAGGAGCGGATGGAACGGCTCAGCGCTGTAGTCAAGGAAAGAAACGTGTATCGTTGGGCTGCAAACATTGTGACGACGCTCGCGCGCGTGCGGATTCCCAAAGCTACAGCAGCGGTCGAACAATGACGGCCGGAAGCGTTAGACCTATCACAGGAAAGAGAGTATTTGACGAAGTCAGAAACCGCGTACAAGCCGCCAAGGCGTTGGCGTTCTTTCTTGACTTCGACGGTACTCTCTCCCCAATTCGTCGATTTCCATCAACGGCTACTCTCCCTCAAGTAACGGCGAAGCTTCTCGGTGAACTTGTCCGTCAACCGAAGGTGTCGCTGACCATCGTCACCGGTAGATCACTTCCCGATATTCGTCAGCGTGTTCGAGGTCTGCCTCTTGCTCTGGTCGCGAATCATGGCTTTCACATCGTCGACCGTCGTGGAGATGAGTGGACACATCCGGCCGCTCGCCGCGCGGTGGGCCGGTTGAAGTCAGTGACCGCGCAACTTGCAGATGCAATCACGGCATATCGTGGGGCTTTCGTCGAAAACAAAGGGCTGACGGCATCTGTCCATTTCCGGACTGTACACCCTCGCAAGATCCGTGCACTTCGGTCGAACGTGCTCGCAATCCTACGTGGCTACAAATCGCGATTCAGGGTTGTCACGGGGAATAAGGTCATTGAAATTCGCCCCGCTGCAACGTGGGGAAAAGGTCATGCCGTCCTAAGACTGCTACATCGCACCAAACCTGCAAATGGAGCGCTCGTCATCTATGTGGGGGATGACATGACTGATGAGGATGCCTTCACATCGCTTCGTTCGCGCGGTATTACTATCCGCGTGGGACGTACGCGCAAGACCGCTGCCCGGTTCACGGTACGTTCTTTGTCCGGGGTAAGGCAGATTCTCCGCCTTATCCTTATCTCATGGAAAATTCGCGCTTCGTCATTGGAATAGCATCCAAGGCTGGAAAAGGAGGATACATGGCAACGCTCGAGGAGTACCGTAGTATCGTTGGTGACGAAGTGATTGCGGAGATTTACAGGACTGCCAGGCCGCTATATGGCAAGAGAGTCCTTCATATTAATTCCACCTACTACGGTGGCGGTGTTGCTGAGATGTTGTATTCTCTAGTGCCCTTGCTCAATGCCGCAGGTGTAGAAGCAGACTGGAGGACATTGCGCGGCACTCCGGAATTCTTCGCAATTACCAAGAAATTCCACAACGCCATTCAAGGCGAGTCGATCCACATGACTGATATCAAGGCGGAATTGTATGTTGAGAACAACCGTGACTTCGCGGCATACTGCAAGATTGACGCTGATTGTGTGATGATCCACGATCCACAGCCGCTCCCGTTGATCCGTTTCTATCGTAAATCGCAGCCATGGCTCTGGCGGTGTCACGTCGATATGTCGCACCCGAATGAGGCACTGTGGGATTTCCTCAAAGGCTTCATTCTGGCCTATGACAGCATCATCGTATCCGACGAGCAGTATGTACGAAAGGATCTGCCTGTAACATACAAGATCATCGAACCCGCCATCGATCCGCTTTCTTCCAAGAACAAGGATATACCGGAGGATCTTATCCAACGAACGCTTGCAAAATACGGCGTGCCGGACGACAAACCGTTCATTACGCAAATCTCCAGGTTTGACAAATGGAAAGATCCCGCAGGCGTCATTGAGGTCTTCAAACATGTTCGCAAGGAAGTTGACTGCCGCCTGGTGCTCTGCGGCAGCATGGCAACAGATGATCCCGAGGGTTGGGATCTCTTCGAGAGGACCCGGCTTTCCGCCGGGTCGATGATTGACAACAAAGAGGTTATTCTGATTACCGCGGAGGACAACATCCTGGTCAATGCATTGCAGCGGATGGCGCGCGTCATCCTTCAGAAGTCGTCAAGGGAAGGATTCGGGCTCACAGTAACAGAGGCATTGTGGAAAGCGAAGCCTGTCGTTGCATCAAACGTAGGGGGTATTCCACGGCAGATCATCGACAACTCGACCGGGTATCTTGTGGAACCCGGCGACACAACCGGATGGTCAGAAAGGATCTGTTACCTGATGAAGCATGAACGGACCGCACGGGCTTTTGGAGAGGTGGGGAAGGAGCATGTGCGGAAGAACTATCTTATAACTCGTCACGCGATCGACGACTTGAGGCTTTTCTCGAAAATGCTGGCCTAGCAGGATGCGGAAAAACGAATTTTAGAAGATTTTCACGCAATGGCGCAACCTGCCCGCCATATCGAGTCTTCGATGGCAGGCGGGTGACTGCAATGGACGCAAAGTGTAAAAATTCACTAAAATCTCATTGCGCCCGCCCTCGGCCGAGCCTGGCCTCGGGCGAGGCCGGGGAACTTTGCGTAGTCGCAGTTCATGGCCCTTTGCGTCATTGCGTGATTTCTTTTTCCGCAGCCTGCTAGTGGTCATGTGATGCTGCAGCAAGAACGATGGAGGTCTCATCAGGCACCTGAACTTCTACGTTCGAAACCGACTGAACGCAAATACAACCATCCGGCGACACCGGCAATGAGCGACGACATCAATACGCCCACTTTTGCC
This sequence comes from Ignavibacteria bacterium RIFCSPLOWO2_12_FULL_56_21, assembly GCA_001802945.1. Taxonomy (GTDB): domain Bacteria; phylum Bacteroidota; class Ignavibacteria; order UBA10030; family UBA10030; genus 2-02-FULL-55-14. Next base: position 34,537 of record MHAK01000014.1, read on the forward strand.
TGCTCGAGTTCTTGTGTTCCAGGGAACGCCAGAGCTGCAATGAAAAGAGACATCGTAAACCCGATGCCGCCAAGCACTCCTGCCCCAATCATGTGTCTCCATCCGGTGCCAGCCGGAAGAGCAGCAAGTCGGAACCTGACTGCAATAAATGACGAAAGCGCAATCCCGATCGGTTTGCCAAGCACGAGGCCGACCATGATACCCACTGCAATGGGTTGATTGAACGGTAATGGGCCGGCGAGAACGAGGCCCGCATTCGCGAGTGCGAACAATGGCATTATAACAAATGTCACCAACGGTTGCAGGCCGTGCTCGAATTGATGGAGTGGTGATTCCACACGATCGCACGCATCCTCCATTTCCTGCACTACAGCAGCTCTCCTTCCTGTCAGCGGCAATTCGGCGTCACCGACTCCTTTTTCCAATTCCTTCAGCAGAATATAACCCCGCTGGACAAATGATCTCGCGGAGAGGATCGGCCGAGCAGGTATCATCATCGCCAAAAGCACGCCAGCGACTGTCGCATGGACTCCGGAGTACAAGAAGGCGATCCAGAGAAGAATACCCACTGAAACGTATGCGAACAGACTTCGCACGTTAGCCACGTTCAAAAGAACGAGAATGAGCAGGAGCACCGCCCCGAATCCAAGTAACGGCCACGACATTTCGGCAGTGTAGAACAGTGCGATCACCAATACTGCTCCAAGGTCGTCAACAATCGCGAACGCCGTGAGAAACACCTTAAGGCCGGCAGGGATGCTTCGGCCTATCAGCACGAGAACGCCAATAGCAAAGGCAATATCTGTCGCCATCGGGATGCCCCATCCCCGTACTCCCGGCCCGCCGGAATTGAGCATCCAGAAAAAAAACGCGGGAACGATCATTCCACCAAGGGCGGCGATTAAAGGGAGCATAGCTTTTTGTCGTTGAGAAAGTTCTCCAACAATGAGCTCTCGCTTTATCTCAAGGCCCACGACGAAGAAGAATATCGCCATGAGACCATCGTTCACGATATGGGACAGCGAAGTCGAAAACGAATAGATCCCAACACTCGCTGAGACTTTCGTGTGCCAAAGCGAGTCGTAGCTTGAGCCAAGTGGTGAATTTGCCCAAACGAGAGCTGTGACCGCAGAACAAAGGAGAAGAATGCCTCCAATGCTTTCCAGGCGGTAGAACCTCTGGAATTGTGAAACAACTCGACTAAGTATTGGACTCATGGCTTTGCTCATTCAATTTACTCGCGGCTTCTTTGTCTGATTTGACGATCCTGATAAAGAAGTATATGACGAAGAAGATGACGTATGCCCAAACGATGGACATTGTAATGATTGCTCCAGTAGACATCGGAATCCTCCAGATTGTGATAGCCACAAACAATGATTCGTCAGGTATCCATAAATTCTGTCCACCACTTCAATTCTACTTGGACACCTTCTTATTCGGATCCTGCGATGTGCCACGATCTCGATTTTCACGAATAATCGCGCCTGCGACTAAGAGAACACATATCAAGCTAGCAATAGGCCAATTGACCGAGACTGATGGCTCGAATTCCAAGCTATAGGCAACAGTGCAGAAAATGCCGATCAACATGCCAATCGGCGCATAGAGCAGGAGGAAGATAAGGCGTTGTTTTACGGTCATGGCGGTTCCTCGTGAATAGAGTGGACGTCCCGCTTCTCCCGCATTGTCAAACTCGACACATGGAGCTAGTTGGCGTCACCTCTTCAAGGGTGCCAAGACAGGCCACACCTATATGAGAGGCTTTGGCCCAAACAATGTTGAGAAAAACAGGGGCGTTGAATCAGCGCGGACCTGTATCGGGTCCGCGCAAGGTTAAACTAGAGGTAAACGTTGAAGGAAGGAGGAGCGCGATCTGAGGACGAGACTTTACTTGCGGAGTGCGATTCTTGGTCTATGTCGCAAACAAGCCCATAAACTTCAAATGTAGAAGATGTGGGAACAACCGACGGAAGAATGGCTGGAGCTGGTACAGTGGTCTTGACAACTGTTACGATATGATTGTCTTGAGTCCAAAGAACCCTCGTCGGTTGCGGCGGTTTACTTTTTGTGACCTGCTGTCCATTCTGGCCCCAGCCTCCGTTTGCAGTCCATCGAATGAGATGACCAACCACTCCCAGATGGAGGTATGCTGTCAGGAGAACCAGGGCAACTGAAGTATTGAAGAATCTCTTCATGGCGTAATTCTATACTACCATACAAAATCCAGGCGCTAGAGTCAATCCAACGGTCCCGTTCATTCCTTCTGGTGTGGTTCAAATCCTAAACAAAAGCCAACCCGTTGCGGAGTTGACGGAGAAGATCGGAAGAGATAGCAGGTGAGATGTGAGACGCAAGATGTGAAAAGAATGGGCTTCTTCCCCAAACTTCTTACTTTTAAGTTTAAACTTTTTACTTGCTAAGTGCCCCCAACCCCTCGACTCCCTTCGGTCGCTCGGGGTCTAACCGTGAAGAGCAACCGAAGAGATTCCCGCCAGAAGATGAAGCAGGCGGGCAGGCGAACTCGGCCCTTGACCCCTCGACTCCCTTCGGTCGCTCCGGGCAGGCCTTCCCTCAGGGTTGGGCAACCTTTGCAACTTTAACTCTGCAATCTTTTCCGTTCTTACTTCCAATTTCAAACTTGTTCCTTGCTCAGTGCCCCCAACGAGATTCGAACTCGGCCCTCGACTACGCTCGGGCCCTTTCATAAGGGAGCAAAGTAGTGCCCCCAACCGGATTCGAACCGGTGTACCGAGCTTGAAAAGCTCGTGTCCTAGGCCTCTAGACGATGGGGGCCAAACATTGGTACATTGAACATTGGACATTTTGTAATTGAACGCGCTAGGAGGAGCTTCGGGCAGTCTTGAGTGAAGATGCGAAGATCTTTGTCAATTCCAGAGCCTCGGCTCGAAGGGCATCGTGATCCTCCGCATTGGCGTGACCAGAATCCTTCAGGACATCAAGCCAATAGACGCACTCATCAGATTCCTCAGAAACAATCTGTAGTTTTGAAAGGAACTCGGCCTTTGAGCGAGCCAAACAGCTCGCGCGATAATTGGCCCCTATCGAAGTGCCCGACTTCACGAGTTGACGAGCGATCACATCGATTGAGATTCGACGTGGAAGAGAATCCACATACTTTACGATTCTCGCTGCAAATCGCTTAGTTCGATCCTTAAGTTCCTCCGATGTCATGCTTCCCCCTCAAATTTGTTGACGTCTCTAAATCTAGACCTCAACAAATTTTCAATGTACAATGTACAAATGTCTCAATGTTATGGGTGACCAGTGGGATTTGAACCCACGACCTCCAGGGCCACAACCTGGCGTTCTAACCAACTGAACTATGGCCACCATGTAGATTGTAAATTGTCGATTATCGATTGTCGATTTTCGATTGCCGATTGTGAAGCAAAACCTGCAAGGTTCGGTGATTTTCCTCGCATGTTTCAAGTTGAGACAATCTTCAACAGAGCAAAAGACAATAAAAGCCTGTTGCACACAGGCTCACATCTCAAAAATACCACTCCTTGCCTGGAAAAGCAAGGAGACGACCCTGATCGACTTGGGATGCTCTCCGGGGGATACTTCTGTATATTACTGACGAAGAATTTTCGCTTACCCTCTCCTGCCAATGGAATTCTACGATACGCTTCTCCTGCTTTGTTCGTACGTGCTCGGTTGTGTGACGACCGGATTCTACCTCGTTTCGTTCGTGCGGCACACGGACCTTCGATTCATTGGCGACCGAAGCCTCGGCGCGCGTAATGTCTACCACGTTCTGGGCTTCTGGGGATTTCTTGTTGTGGCAACCGTCGACTTGCTGAAAGGCATGATCGCCGTGTGGCTTGCCGGTCGCTATGGAACGTCAGTATGGATACCGTTCGCCTCGATCGTTGCCGTCACTTCCGGACACGTTTGGCCGTGCCAGCTCCGGTTTCGCGGCGGGAAAGGGATCATGACAGCGACCGGCGGCATGCTCATCCTCGATCCGCTCCTGATGCTCTCCTTCATCGGCCTTCTTGTGCCGGTGCTTATCGTCCTTCGCCGACTTGACATCAGCGGACTCATCGTCGTGGCCTTTGCTCCCCTCATCGCTTTCGTTCTCGGACGGTCTGAAATGATGTCCATCATGCTTGCGACCGTTGCGATCATCGTGCTCTTTGCCCACCGGGAAATACTCAAGCAGGAACTTGGCTTGGGCAAGACCGATCTGGGAAAAGCGTGGGAAGACGTGGGGGAATGAAAAGGGAGAGCATTGGAAATCGCGGATTGCGGATTTCGGATTTTCGATTGCGGATTAGCTGAGGTGTAGCTGCGCTCTTTCAAGCCGCACGGCTGGCAATTTGTTTCCCGTCTCTGTTCCCCGTCCCTTATCATAGTTCAGACTTCCCATATTTAACCATTTAGCCAACTTTGTTTTCCGATCGCCATTCAACCATCCTGCTTGCATCTTTACCACCTCTTCTGTACCGTATAGGCCGTCGCAGGTTCCCCACCGACCTACGCTTCGAACCTCATTATCCACTTCTCTATTGAAGGAGGCAGCACGCAATGAAACGCGCGCTCATTGTCGCTTTGGCGTCCCTCTTCTGCCTTTCCCTTGCTGCTGCACAGATGACCGGGGAAAAGGTCGATACGGCCGCCATTTCCAAAATCAAGGACGAGGGCTACAACCGTTCCAACGTCATGAATATCCTCTCTCACCTCACCGACGTGAGCGGACCTCGACTGACCTGGTCCCCCGAATACAAAGAAGCTGCGGATTGGGCCAGCGCCAAACTCAAGGAATGGGGGCTGGTCAACATCGGCTACGACGAGTGGGATCCACAGGGAAAAGGCTGGACCCTGAACAAGTTCTCCGCCAACATGGTGGAGCCGACGACTGGTCCGTTGATCGCGTATCCGAAAGCTTGGTCACCCGGGACCAAGGGGACAGTGCGGGGCAAGGTTGTTCGCTTGAAGGTCGAAAAGGCGGAAGACTTGGCGGCCTATAAGGGCAAACTGAAGAACGCGTTCGTCTTCATGAGCGATTCGCGCGACATCAGTGCCCACTTCACAGCCGAAGGATATCGGCTGGCGGATTCAACTCTCCTTGCGATGGCGAACGCTGGTGAGACGGGTGGACAGATGCGCAGAATGATGGGAGATTCAGCGTCACGACAACGGTTTATTGATCGGACAAATTTCTTTGCCGATGTGCTCGAATTCCTCATGAAGGAAAAGGCCGCGGCTCTTGTGGATGCCGGCCGAGGCGATGGCGGGACGATCTTCGTTCAATCGGCCACTGTCCCGCGAAGAGTAAAGAGCATCAACGAGATGTTCTCGGGAGCCGCCGGAGCGTTCAGCGAAGCCGCGCCGGAGATCCTTCCACAGGTGACGATGGCGGCCGAGCACTATAACCGCATTCTTCGTACGCTAGATGCGGGTAAAAGTGTCGAGCTGGAAATGAACATCGACGTGTCGTGGACAAAGCCGGTGAAGGGGTTCAACGTCATAGGCGAGATCCCAGGTACGGACCTCAAAGACGAGATCGTCATGATCGGCGCTCACTTCGATTCCTGGCATGGCGGCACCGGTGCCACGGATAATGCCACCGGCTCGGCAGTCTGCATGGAAGCTATCCGTATCCTTCAAGCAACAGGACTGAAGCCGCGCCGAACGATCCGTATCGGACTGTGGGGCGGCGAAGAGCAGGGCTTGTACGGCTCCCGCGAATACGTAAAGGAATACCTTGCCGCGCCCAAGTCGGATGATATGATGGGCATGATGATGGGCGCACAGAATCGGGAACTTGATCGGAAGCCGGCTTACGATAAGTTCGCGGCCTACTTCAATAACGACAACGGGACGGGAAAAGTGCGGGGCGTGTATCTCCAGGGTAATGATGCCGTGAGGCCCATTTTCCGTCAATGGCTGCAGGCCGCCGGAGACAAGACCGCGCAGACCCTCACGATCGAGAACACGAGCGGCACGGACCATCTCGCGTTCGACGCCGTCGGACTTCCGGGATTCCAGTTCATTCAAGATCCCGTGGAGTATAATACCCGGACGCATCATTCGAACATGGACGTCTACGATCGCGTGCAGGCGGACGATGTGAAGCAGGGCTCGGTTTTCATGGCAATCTTCGCATACAACGCCGCCATGCGCGACCAGAAACTGCCGCGCAAACCGATGCCGGCACCCCAGACTGTCGGAAGTAACTGATCGCTCCGATCACGGGTTTGTTGGAAAAAGGGCTTGCCGGCACATCGGTGAGCCCTTTTTCTTTGGCTTGAAGTTTAGGCGGGGGGGTACATTGTGCTTGTTGAGGAATATCCTCTTCTCGTTTGAGAAGTTCTTGCTTTCATGGAGGGATTCGTCATGAAAATCTTCGCATCAACTCTCGCATTGTGCCTTCTTCTCGTACTCGGCCTCGAGGCGCAATCGCCAACTTGGTCTGCCATGGCTTCCCCTGACACTGTTTTTGTCTCAGACCTCTCCGTCACTTCAACGGGGACGCTTTTCTGTCTCGGCTATTACAATGGATCGAAGCATCTTTTTTCTTCCACCAATCTCGGCGACACCTGGTCAAGGGTCACGAACGATTCCCTCATCGACCACCAACCATCGAACAGTCTGCTTGTCGACAATGACGACATCGTATATGTCGGGATCAGTGAAGGAGTTTCACGTTCGACGGACAATGGAGTGACCTGGTCGTATACCGCGGCATCGGCCTCACTGACGCTCGCCTGCGTCACCTCTGCTCGCGGTGAACTCTATGCCTATGGACCTATTGGAATGCTCTACCGCACACAGGATTCAGCCCGAACATGGACTGTCTCGGGAACATCGCAGTCCCATCTCGTCGCTGATTCCGCCGGTGTTCTCCACGCCGTGAATGACGGAGATGGCGCGGTGTACCGATCAACGAACAACGGTGCGACCTGGGTGCAGACGAATTTCGGGTTGGGAGGGACTCTGGTTCATGGACTGACGCCGCATGGAAGTCGAATGTATGCATCAACCTCCGGCGGAGGGGTTTTTCGATCAACGAACGGCGGCATCTCCTGGCTTCCGACCAACGCGGGCGTGGCTGTTAGCGACGTTCGGGACATCGTGTTGGTCCCGGGTGGGGTGCTAGCGGCGGGTACATGGGGAGGAGGAGTCCTGTTATCGACAGATAACGGGGATAGTTGGACCGCAGCGAATAGCAGCCTTTCCGACTTGTTTGTGCGGGATCTGCTTGCGTTGCCATCCGGCCGTTTGATCGCCGTAACGCACGCCGCATCGCTTTTCCGCACTTCGCAATCGATAGCAGGATTCCAGAATCCAACATCAAGTCCCGCCACGTTCGCCCTCCACCAGAATTTCCCGAATCCCTTTAATCCCACGACAGAGATCCGTTTTGAAGTGCCGCTCGGCGGATTTGTTTCGTTGTCTGTCTATAATATCCTCGGGGAAAAGGTAGCCACGTTGCTGGAAGGTGAATTACCCGGTGGATCGTATACCAGGACATTCGACGCCAAGGACCTTGCCGGCGGTGTGTACTTCGCAAGGCTCCATATAGCTCTTCACGTTGATGGACGAGGAGAGATCACAAAGACGCGAAAGATGGTGCTCCTCAAGTAGACGAATCTTACGTCCAGTGCGGATTATCACAATAGCACAATTTCAAAATAGCAAAATGCAGATCATCCTCGAACCGATCGCCATCGTAAGAAATTCGGGCACGAAGGTCGATGACCGCTGGGGAGGAGTCGAATCTACCATCGAACTTCTCCCCCGGTTCGGACCTGATGCGTTGCTCGGCATCGACGAGTTTTCCCATCTCGAGATTCTGTTCAGTTTCGACAGGATCGATCCCCGGACGATCGTCGAATCATCCCGCCATCCGCGGAACAATCCGCAGTGGCCGAAGGTGGGCATATTCGCGCAGCGTGGAGCCGTACGTCCGAACTGTCTTGGGGCCACGATCGTGCGGCTGCTCGGATGCGAAGGCAGGACACTGCGCGTGGCGGAGCTCGATGCTCTCGATGGGACGCCTGTGCTCGACATCAAGCCGGTGATGCAGGAGTTCCTTCCCCGCGAGCCGGTGCGACAGTCGGCGTGGTCGAGAGAGGTGATGGAGAAATATTGGGAGGTGAAGAAATGAATAGGTGGAAGATCGCGGCGAAGATGAGGCAGTGAATTATCAACACGCCCGCCCGACCGCTCTTAAGCCCAAGAAATGGGCGGGCGGGGAACACGGAATGATCAAGGCGCAAGTTCTAGTGGAGGAGCTGCCCTAATGGAGCTTCGTTGAGTATCTACAAACCCCTGCCCTACACCTCTTGAGGAGCATTGTACAAGCCCGGCGCGAGATCGGCGACGTTTACACTGCCCCGATTTTCTATTCCTTCAATTCCGGCACATTTCCATTTCTCTCTAATGTTTGTCATGTCTCCAAGTGCCGGAATTGAAGCAATGAGGTCCGGGATATCCCAAGCGAAATCGGTCTCCACTCTTCTTCTCGATGATCTCCTTCTTTCACCTTCCGATCTCGCGCAAAGTTTCTTTCTGCCGCTTTCTTTCCTAAAGAAAGCGGCAAAAAGATCATTAGCCTGGAGAGGACATCATGTGGAGATATTCATAAGACGCCAGCCCCAGATCTTTGAAACCTTTGCCATTGACTGAAGTCAATGGCAAATTAAACCAAAACCCTTCGGGTTTGTTGAGCAGTTTCCCTCTTCTGGCTTCTCTCCTCCCCGTTCACTATACTTTCCATCGCCCTGAACTGAACAGGAGGTACGCATGTTCCGCAACCTGCCCCTTTCCACCAAACTTCTGCTCACGCTTGTTCCACTCTTTCTCGTCCTCATCCTGAGTTCGTATGTGCTGACGTCCCAGGGTCAGGAGGAAGCGATGATGGAACAGGCGAAGAATTCCGCCTTTGAGCGGGCCCACATTGTTCGCCTGGCCCTAGTGCAACAGATGCTCGAGAACGAAATGGTGGACGATGCGTTCGTGGACGGGCTCCGTCGCGTCGGCGGATTGCAGGATCTCTACATTCGCATCAAGACGGAAAACCTGCATTTGAAGGATTGGCTTGAAGATTCAGTCCGCACCGTCCGACTGATGAAGCGCGAGGCTGAGGCGAGCGCCAAGGGAAGCCTGGGAGAGGAGGTCTTCAATACCGGTTCTGCACTCTTCGTGAATCGTGAGAGCGACATCGAAGCCATCATCCCGTTCAAGGCCGAGAAGAAATGCCAGGCATGCCACGATGTGCCGGTCAACCACGTGCTCGGAGCCGCGCATATCACCGTGCCGATGGCCCAGATCAACGCCTCCATCGCCGCCAATTCGCAGCGGACCGCGCTCATCACGTTCGGGTTCGCGCTCCTTACCGTGCTTGTCGGCGCTCTATTGTATCGATCGCTCATTCAGAAGCCGATCAAATCGCTCGTGGCCGCCACGGAAGCCATTGGACAGGGGAACTTGAACGTTGAGGTGCGGGTCTCCGGGGCAAAAGATGAACTGGGCGTGCTCTCGCAGTCGTTTGAGGGCATGCGCAAGGCGTTGCGGACCGCACAAGATGCTCTCCGCACTTCGACCGTTGGACAGATCGCCGGGTCGCTCATCCGCGACTTCCGCGCGCCGATGCGTCAGATCATCGCCGCCGTTGGGCAGATCGAGAAAGGCGAGCCCGACCCCGCCATGCGGGCGCAGCTTGTGAACACCGCCAAGAACTCGGTGTTCGACATGAACAAGATGGCGCAGGACCTGCTGGATTTCACGACGGGGGAAATGAAGGTCAACAAACGGTCCGCCAACATCCAGAATTTCCTGAATTACGTCGCGGAAAACGTCCGCCAGGACCTGGACCGGGACATGATCAAACTCGAAGTCAGTCACGGATTCACGGGGAATGCACCGATCGACTACGAGCGCTGTTCCCGGGCCGTCGCCAATATCATTTCGTATTCCGTCAACTACATACCGCCGGGGGGCGTGATCAGGCTGATGTCGAAGAGTCAGGGGGCCGGATTTCAAATTATCATTTCTGACAATGGAAACGGGATTCCGGCGCAGTTCCTAGACCGCATCTTTGAGCCGTTCAACAGGGTCGTTCAGGAGAAAGGCCTTGGTTTGAGCATGGCCCTTGCCAAACGGATCATCGACGCGCAGGGAGGGAAAGTGACAGTGGCGTCAGAAGAGGGGAAGGGGACGGTGTTTACCATTACGATGGCGGGAGCCTAGGTGTAGCTCTATTGCGGATTGTCAATTGCGGATTAGCTGAGGTATAGCCTCACTCTTTCAAGCGGCAAGGTTGGCAATTGCGGATTGCGAAAAGCGGGGTCTAGAAGATTGAACTACGAGTGACGAGTTACGAATGAAGAAGTGCTTGTTTCCGGGATGCGTTACGCGGGACATCTTTCTCCGTACTCAGCGCTGAGCACTGGCCGCATAATCTTTCTCCGCACTCCGAACTGGACACTGGGCGCTTTCTCTAAGCGGCTTTCGCTCCTTCAATGCCCTCAGCTCTCTATTGCTTTCTCGCAACTGCCAAGAGGGACAGACCGAACGGAAGGCTGATGGTGGGGACGAAATAGCGCTCGAGGGTGAATGCGAATTCAAGCACATCATTGATCAGAGGCGCCGGCACGGTCAATCCGTCATCCACAAGTGTTCCCGTCAATTTCGCCGCGCCGCGCTGCACGAGCGCCAGAGGAAACAGCAATGTGTTCATGTAGGTGATGTGCTCAACGTGGCAGCCGGCGGCGTTGAGCGATTCTAGCAGCGTCGCACGCGTGTAACGTCGCCGGTGATGATTGATCTCGTCATGCTGTGACCAGAGCCAGGGATATGCGGGAACGGTCACGATGATCTTGCCGTCGGGGGCCAGAAGTCCGAGCATCTGTTGGAGCACTTCAACATCGTCGTCGATGTGCTCGATCACATCGAGCGCTGTGATGAGCTTGAACCGCTTCTCCGGCCGGGGAAACGCATCCAGCGTGCACTGAAACACCCGCTCCAATCCCCTCTTTTTTGTGTACTCTACTGCAAGCTCCGACGTATCTGTCCCCCATCCTTCCCACTCCTTCGACAATTCCTTCAGGAATACCCCGGTACCGCAGCCAACGTCAAGTGCCGGCCGCTGCAATCCCGGACCAAACTGCCATCGGATCACATCCAGAACAATTCTCTGGCGCGAAACGAACCACCAGTGCTTTTCTTCGATTTCAAAGAAACGATGATAAAGCGAGGAGTCCATGAGAAAGGCGTGAGAAGAAACATTCAAAACGTCCAAACGTGCCAAACTATGAAGAAGCCGTTTATCCCTGCTTTCGGCCCGGTACGTCCCGGTACGCTTCGCGCCAGAAGGACCGCCTCACTCGAATAAGTCCCTTGATATCATCCACAGCAGTGCGCACGATCTTCACCCTGCTGTCCATATCTTCCACCCACGACACGGGCAGGTCGAAGATGCGGTAGCCGAGCTTCTCGGCGATGACGAGGATTTCGGTATCAAAGAACCAGCCGTTGTCTTCAGCGACCGGGATCAATGCATCGGCGGCCTGTCGTGTAAGGGCTTTAAACCCGCACTGGGCGTCGGAGAACTTTGTCGCAAAGAAGGCTTTGACGAGCAGATTATAACCGCGAGATATCACTTCCCGCTTGAAGCTCCGCAACGTGGTCGATGCCTTCAGGAGACGCGAACCGATGCCGATGTCAAATCCACCGCTGATGAGCGCCTCGATCATCGGCGGAAATGCATACAGATTCGTGGAGAGGTCGACATCCATGTACGAGACATGATCGGCCTTCGATTCGGTCCAGACCCTCTTGAGCGCCCGACCGCGGCCTTTCTGATCAAGGTGGACGATGCGAACACCGGAATACTGACGCGCCAGTTCTTCTCCCACTTCCTGAGTCCGGTCGACGGAAGCATTGTTCGCAATGACGATTTCCCAGTCGAAACGCGCATGCTTCGCGAGGAATTCGTGGAGCGTGGCGATACTCGACGGAAGGATCTTCTCTTCGTTGTATACAGGGATGGTGACGTTAACGAGCACGGAAATCTTCGGAATCTGGTGATCGACGAAGGAGGTCCCACCCGGCGGAAGCGAGCATCAGGACGAACGGAATGGCCGGATAGAAATACCGGGCCTCCGTGTTGGTGGGAATGTGGACTGCAATGTAATAGACAATCACCGCACTCGGAAACCAGACGAGCCGGAGCGGCCGGATGCGGAACATGACGACTGCGGCCAATGCTAGAGAAGCCCACTGCAGGCCGATGACAAGGGCACGCGTTGCGGCGGCCCCAGGATATGCAGACACATATGAACCGATGGAATTCCCCTTCTGTTCTTGCAGATGTTCCATGAGTGAAGGGGCAAACTTGCGGGTCATGATCCAGTCGGGCGTGAGAAGCACAGGAATACGCTTGAACATGTGAAGCATATAGAATCCGGGATTGTCCCGAATAATGCCCAGGGCTTCTGCAAAACGGGCACGGTCGCGCTCGATCCCGTCCGGATACGCCCACGACGCATACCCTTCTTTCTCGGCCAGTCGCGTGTCTCCATATAACGTGCCCAGCGTGTCGCCGAATTGGCTGATCCCTTCCCACATACTGATGCCGTTCCCCAATCCGAGCGGTGCAATGTTTCCTTCGGTTGCTTCGTAGTTGCGCCACGTGTGAAGTCCAAGGACAAGAACGATCGCAGCCGTGGCTGAACCAAGGGCACCAATGCTTGGCAGTTTTCGATCGGTAAGCCAAACACCCGCCAACAGAAAGATCGGAAGAAAGAGCATGTCGGGTCGCATGGTCATACCTGCCGCAAGAGAAATGCCGACGGTAGCGGACCATCTGAAGTTCCATCCCCGATCCCGCGCTTCCAGCAAAAGCCAGGACGCAAGCAACAGAAAGAATGGCATGACGGAGTCCGGGAGAACGGCGACTTCGAAGCGGGCACTCAAGGGCCACAACGCCAGGAGCCACGCAGCGCGAACAGCCGCTCTTTCGGCGACGATCTTCCGTCCCACCAGGAACATGAGCACACATGCCGCCGCGCCCATGAAGGCGTGAAGCACCTGAATGGCGACGGCAGACTGCCAAATTGCGTATGCCGGCAGAGCCAGAAATACATAGCCCAAGGGGCGGTCAATGAAGGGCTCATACCGGAAGTCTCGTTCGGGACTGGAGAGCGGAGCAACATCGACATACACCGTTAATCCGCGTCCGTTCAGCAGATTATCCATGGCCTGAACGTATGAGTCGGTGATGCCTTCGAAGTAATTCGGACCAGTGAAGACTGCGATGAAAGCGAGGCGAAACAGGAATGCGGCGACGAACAATCGCAAGAGCGGACTGTTGCTAAGAGAAAATCGCTTTATACTTTGGAATTCCATTGTGACATAGTCGATGAAACTGAACGTGGAACCCCTACGGGGTTCTGGTGGCTCTACAACATGTTCGGTATTATCACCGATACTTCCACATTCGTAACTCGATTGTTCGTCATTCGTCAATCAATCGAGATTGACGAACAACGATTGACGAAATACGATTCACAAATTGCTTTCTGTTTTCGTTTTCATCTGTGCCGACACCGTAGAGGTCGAAGGTTAGTAGGGGCCATCTCAAAAATGGTCTGACCCGTCACCCCGAAACCGCCGAAATCCACCGCAGGCGGATGAAGGCGGGCTTCGGGGTCCATTCTGCGACGGAATAGATGCTGAATCCCGTTTACCCCGACATGCTCTCAGTCGGGGCCTGCGGCGGGTTCAGCATGACAATTGTGGTTTTTGAGATGGCTTCTAGACATACACAGTAGAAAGAATGCCGAGCTCCGTAGGAGCTTAACTACGCCCGCCCGATCTCGGTTGTCAACCGCAGCGGAACAGTTCCCTTTATTACAACCCGTACAACCTGTGAAGTCTCTTTGACTCCGTACGACCGGGAATATATATCGGGCTCCATCGTCACGATACCATCGGAAAATACGACCTCATACCGCGCATCGTTGCGCTTCAATACAACGGACCTTTCTGCCAGCTTCAAAGCCTCAACATTCGGCGCTAGATGCAGTGAAGCAACTCCGACATGTTCGCCGCTTCCTTCGAGAATGTCTTCAATGACCAGATGTCCGGTCTCATGCAACAAGGTGAACCTGCGTCGGTGTTGGACAGACATATGCAATCGGTCATACGCATGGTGTCGGGCGACCAGGTCGGTCATGTAGTTGTCCACCCGCCACGACAACACTTCGGGACGCGTCGGATCTGACGAAATGCTCCAAAGACCCGAGAATTCGGCCAGCTCCTCGCCGTCGACCATGATCGTATTATGCGCCGTAGTCCCCCGCATTCGCTGACGCATCCTGACATCGGCCGTATAGGTGAATGTCCCCGGATCGACGATCAACGGCGCTCCATCGGCCCAAAATTCAAAACTGAGCGTATCGTTATGTCCGTGTCCTCCCCTGCCGTCCATGCCGATGTCCCCGGCATCGACGAAGACATGCGTATTCTCGTTCCGAAGGATGTAGAACCCTCCTTCCGGAAACGCCACAGAAGTCAGCGGGACTGCCTCCTTCCGAATGAGCCGGAACTTCTCAAACCCTTCTCCCCCCATCATCCACAACGCATCCTGTCGAAATCCCCCCGCGACATTCCGCAGTTCCGGGTCTTCATACATCACCGCACCGACGGCAAGGATATGACGAAGATCGTTGATGTCGTCCTTACGCCGCATCCGGAAAAGACGGCCGTCGTCAGCATCTCCAACGAGCGGTATGGTGCCGTCGGGCCGTTGATAGGAGGCGACGAACCTGAACATCTTCCGGAGACGGTCATGATACGGCGTGGAGAATGTATGTCCATTCTGCTCTGCGAGCAGGGTTGGCACGACGAACAGCTCCAGGACGAGCCGTTGATACGTCGTCGATTTCTCCCAGTTGACGCCGTCCGCGTACACCTGCCGCCGCATTTCCGTTTCGAGTTGTTCAACTCCCCACTGGAACCAACGCCGGCCGAAATCGTGATCGCGGAAAAGAACGCCAAGCACGACAAGTCCGGCAACATTCGACAGGAAGTGGTTTCCCCGCACGAAAGCGTATTCCAGGTTGTTCTCGATGAACTTTCCGTGCTGGTAGAGCGATCGAAAGAATTTTATCCAAAACGACGAGGAAATCGACCGCGATTCACAGAAGAAGAAATATCCCGCCGCCAAATTGCACGCACGGATCGCCGCTTCCATGGCGATCGTCCAGTTGACGCCGCGGTTGAGCGGATTGGCCTCGATCCAGTCCGCAACGAGCGACTCGAATTTTCTCGCGTATTCTTCGTTGCCCGTCACCCAATTGGCTTTTCCGAGCCACCATACCTGATGAAAGCGGCTCAGCTCCCAGGGTACCTTGACGTCGCTCGGCCGCCCCAATTGCAGTACGTCGAGTGTGTGAGATGACTCCAACGGCCACGATGTGCCGCTCTTGAAATCCTTTTGCCAGTCGACGGACTGACCGAGGTCGACAAGACCCGACCCGAGCGTGTCGAACCTGTTCTGTACGGTCTCTTCCGCTTCTTCGAGTATATCGTCGAACGGTTGGAGCGACGTGAGGACGTTGAGGAAGAAGTCTTTGCGATTCCGGGGATGAAAGAAAAACCGGAGCCGCAGGCGTTCGTGGAGCTCCTGCGCGGCTTCGTCGTCGCCTTTGGGCAGGCCCAACAGGCGCTTGAAGCCCTTGTCGCTGAGGGAGGCAGCCCACGGTCCTGCCACGGTTCGCCACCATCTGGGACGAAGCTGGCGGTAGACGATCCAATTGCGCCAGTCGGCCGGCGATTTCTTGCCTGTCGGACGCATCACCCTCGCACCTCGTTGAGTGCATCGATGACGCGCGCGGCATTGATGCGCCAGGAATATTTCGCAACTGCATCCTCGCGTGCCTTACGTCCGAGCCGTACCGCCAGATCCGGATCGTGCGCAACCTTCTGGATCTTCTCGGCCAGGTCGTTGTGGTCCTGATGCCGCATGGCGAGCGAGTTCACGCCTTCCTGCATGACTTCGCCGATCTGTCCGACGCCGCACGCCACAATGGGGAGACCCATGCCCATGTATTCGAACAACTTTGTGGGGGAACCGAAGAATTCCGTTCCGTCGACATTCTGCACGTGGGGCGACAACAGCACGTCGCAAGCGGCAAGATACGATGGGACTTCGTCATGCGGAACGGAACCGGTGAGCGTAACGCGGTCGCCGACGCCGTCATCTTGAAGAATGCGTTCCACTTCGGTTCTCAGCGCGCCGTCACCGATGACGAGGAAATGGACATTGTTGAGCAGAGAGACGGTCCGTTTGACCGAGCGCGCCAGCACATCGACGCCGTGCCATGCACCGAACGTGCCGACGAATCCGGCAACGAAATTGTCTTTCAATCCATACCGGTTGCGGATCGCGGATCCGTTGAGACCGGGTCGGAACAATTCCGTATCGACACCATTCGGGTTCACAACGATCTTCTCGGGCGGAACTCCGAGGTCTGTCAATTGCTCCTTCAGGACGGTCGAAACGACGGTGATGATGTCGGCCGCCGCGAACTGCACTTCTTCGGCCATGACGAGGAGTCTTTCAAAGTACACCTTCCCCCAATTCTTCTTCACCCACACTTCGGACCCGTTGCACTCCAAAACAAGGGGAATGCCGAATTCGCGTTTCAACAGGGACGATGTGTAGTTGAATTCGCTGTGCCTGTGATAGATGAAGTCGGGATGTTCGTCTTTGAAGATGCGACGGGCCTCCCGTTCGAGCTTCAGATTATAGGCGAGCGAGAGCACTTCCGGCAGATTACGAAAGAGGGGGGAATACGGGACTTCATAGCATCGGACATTCGGATCCACGGGAATGGAGCCGCTGGAGATCGCAAAATACTCGTGGCCAATCGATCGGAGACCGTCGAGGAATCCTTTCACGTGGGAGAAGGATCCACCCACGTTGACGGCGCCGTAGAAATCGGTTCGGAGGAAAGCAGCCTTCACGGTCGCTCCCCGTACGAGCGTTTCAGTCGGGGCAGCCGCGCCCAGGCATGCAGAAGTACTGCGAGGCTTGCGATCGCCTCCAGTATGAATCTTGGGACGTCGACGAACAGAAAGGAACTCCATGACACCGTGATGATCTGCCCTCCTTCATCGACCAGGAATCGAGAGCCGGAACCGAAGAACAAGAGATAGAACTTCAGGGCAACCTGGAATCGCTGCAATGTCAGGTCTTTGCAGCCGAAGGCGACGGCTTCATGCCGTCCTTCGCGCAATGCGGAACGGACAAGCGACGGAGAGGTGATCTTCTTCTCTTCAAAGGGACGAAGGACGAGCGATGCGTCTCCGGCAATTGAAGCCGCAGCCGCACGAAGAACCTCGGGTCGGCCGGAAAGATGGTAGATGGTCAGGCTGGATGGCATAGATTCGGCATCAAAGATTATCGCGCAATGACGCTATGACAGCAATAGTCGCAATGAAAACAAAGTGCGCCGCAGAAGTTCATAACAACCCTTTCTTAGCGTCATTGCGTATCTGCTCTCCCGAGACCATTGCGACATTGCGTGAACATCTCTACGGTTTCTGCGCCAGGAATCCCATGCGGTCCCCGAACAGCACCAACGGCATCAGCAATGCGCGCGCGAATTTGGGGAGATCGCCGATGTTCTTCATGTCGGAAGTAAATCGCACGATCCGGAGTCCGCTGTTGAGCAGCTCGTTCCGGAGCTCCGATCGGCTGTAGAAATATTGGTAACCGACGTCGAGCTGAACGCCTCGCCGGACATTTCTCTCATACATGTACCGGTAGTAACTATGCCGGTTGGGCACGGAAATGACTACGTATCCTCCTGGTTTCACAACGCGTGCCATCTCCCGAACGGCGTTGCGACGCACTACTGAGTCGGGGATGTGGTCGAAGACGGAGAACGAAACGGCGACGTCGAAGCGGTTATCGGGAAATTCCAGTTTCTGTGCGTCCATGACGAGCAGTTTGACTTTCCGGGCGATGTCCGGAGCAAGATGTCTATCCACCATCCGACGCGCAGTTTCAATTGCCTGCGGAGTAAGGTCGACGGCAGTCCATTCTGCGACAGACGGCGCCCAGATGAGCTCGTCGATCGGCTCGAAGCATCCGACGTTCAGCACGCTCTTTCCGACGATCCCCGCGGTGTGCATCAGATCCCAGTCGACAACCGCCTTGCGCGCGAGGTAGATGGGATTGTGGCGGTAGCCGACGGTCTCCACGGCGTGGGCAAGCTGGTCGTAGGTGGAGAGGACCTTCTGGCGATCGTTGTCGCTGTGCTTCGGATCTGTCGTACTCATCATCATCAATGCGATAGAAGATTTCTTGGGGAAAGCGTTCTCAGGTCTGCCAGGGAGAGAATCCACAGTTGCCTCCATGGTGCCTTCCAGTATTTTCGGACGATGATCAGCAGTACTCCTGCGGTAACAAGGGCACCCGTCGAAGTTCCCACCGAGGCCGCTTCGATTCCAAATGTACCAAGAAAAGTGAATTGAATGGCCGAAGAACTTGCGACGCCCGCGACAAGCGCCCAGAGCACCGATCGCGGAAGTCCGCGGCCGGCAAGGTCATTGTTGAGTATCGAGACCAGCGCAAGCGCGAAAATACCGGGTGTGAGAAGCTGTAATGCCCGGGACGATTCTGCAAACGGCTCCCCAAACATCAGCACAAGAATGGGTTTCGCTGCCAGGGCGAGGGTCAGGCAAAACAGTCCGACGGATGCCACTGTGAACCGGAACACTTTCGCGGTAAGGTCGCCGGCGTCCTGTTCGTTCCGTGCGACGCGCGGAAAAAGGATCACGCCGAGCGTGGTTGGCAGGATCGCGGCCAGGTCGAGAAATTGAAGGTTCACGGAGAACAGGCCGGCCGCATGATCGCCCAACGTGGGGCTGATCAAGAGCATATTCAGCCTGATCAGAAGGAAGCTCAGCATGCTTGCGAGGTACGTGCGCATGCCATACTGAAGCATTTGGCGGAAGAGCCTGAGTTCGACATGGAACCCGAATGGAATGGAGCGACGGACCGTCGCCGCATAGACGACTCCCCCCGCAGCGGAGATTCCTAGGAGTATGACGATTGCGGTCGACGTTCCGCCCGACAGCAGCACCAGGGCCACGACAAAGCCGAGAAGCTGGAATGTCCTGAGAGCAAGGTCGATGACATTGTACGAGATCAGCGCATCGCGCGCGACCAGCACGTTTTGGAGGAATTGGGCGACGAATGTCAGCGGGAGAGAGGCCAGCAGAAGCCCGATGTAAAGACGGTCGAGCGAGCCGAACAGCTTTTGCGGAGCAAGGACGTAGAGGGCTCCCATAGCGAGGGCCACCAGGCTGCCGAAGACAAGGGCTGCGACGAAACTCGACGACACAACGACGCGGGGTTCTTTGTCCTTGTGCGAAAGGAAATACATCGTCGACCCGTTGAAGCCGAGAGTGCCGAATTGGATCGCGAGACCCTGGAGCACCATGATCGCCGCCAGGACTCCGCGTCCATCGGGACCGAGCGTTCGTGCGGTCACGATCGCCGACGCGATGCCGATCGGGATGGTAAGCCCGCGGGCAAGCAGAGTAATGAAAGCTCCTTTGGCGTAGCGCATCGGTTTTGTATTATCCTGAAGTGGAACGTAACCGCGAATGGACGCGAATGAAGATTGGGGTACATGGTGAACCTGCCCGCCCATTGAGTTCACCGAGGGCAGGCGGGTGGTGAATCGTCAATAGAAATGCGGCAAAGATGGTACTCCTCCTTATTCGCGAGTATTAGCGTTCATTCGCGGTTTGTATGTTTTCCTAAGCTGAATGCCGGCCCTGGAAACGGCAAGGCCTCCTGTGGACACCGCAGAAGGCCCGTCGTAGGTGGGATAAGATCGTATTAAACTACTTGAGCAGCAACACTTTTCCAATCTACTGTTCTGGGAATTTTTCCGGAATAGTTGTTTCATCTACCTGATTGTTCGATGGTGTTGCCGATAGAGATCTGTCTTCTCGCCATCCGTACGGCACCGAGAAATTCAAGTATGAACCGGACTGGCGGGAAATATTCTTGAGTGCCGGAACATTTGTGTACACCTCTGCGCCGTCCACATTGCATGGCGCCAATGGATGGATGGCATCACGAAAGGCCTTCCAAAAGAGAGGAATGCGCTCCAGGGAAAAACCCATCAACCGGGCTCCTATCAAGTCGACAAGCAGTGGGCTGAATCCAGCAATGATGACACCGCTGTTCTTGGCAGACGGCCCCAACGGTCCGTTACCCTCGCCGGCAATTATTCCATCTACAACGGACAAAAACTTTCGCTGCCGCGAAGAATTCAGGCGCCCATTCTCAGCGGCGTACAAGAGGATCTTGTTGAGATCAAGCACCATCCTCCACACGGTGTCATTACCATTCCAGTTTCCTCGGTGGATCGAATTGCCTGTCGCCCGGGTGATGAGCCCGATGGCTGGATAGTACACTTTAAGGAATACCCGGTACAAAAGCTTTCGGAAAACAGTGTCACGCGACAAGAGGATGTCCACAAGCCATCTATCGGTTCGACGCAGGAAATTTTCGAACCACATTGAACTTCTCGGAAACTCATCCCCGCCGTTTTCGGGATATCCGATTCGATAGTGCGGAAGCCAGTTCTTGTCGCCGTTGATGCCAACGAGGTTTTTCAGATTTATCGTAACTCCCGCCTTGCTGTGCACTTTAAGCTTTGGAACACTGACGACGACATTCGCCCGAAGAATGCTGTTGGCAATGAGGTACTCGTGTCGTCCCGGCCGATGATGCTCTCGAATGATCGAACGATCGTAATCGGCACCATACAATCGCTCGAGAAAGGGAAGGTTTTCAAGCTCACTTTCCTTCCCCAAATCAACTACACTGTATCCTCGAGGATCGCCGGGCAAGGGAGTTTTCGTTTCCTTCAAGAACCCTTCTTCACCGTAGCCGTATCTGTATTTACGAAAATCGACGAGTTCGATCACAATCCCTTTTTCTCGAAAATATTCCACCACCTCCCGCGCACCGTTGACATCTACTATTCTGTCAAAATCAGCGTTGCCATGGGGTGCGTCGCCGACAGTGATCGAACCACTTCCTTTCAAAGCAATCACGACATAATCGAGGACTGCGCGAAGAACACTTCCATGGGTGACCACCGGCGTTATGTCCCCTCCGGAAGAGTTGAAATGAAGCACGAAATTCGGTTTGACTGCTACACGGTCGCCAGGCTTGATGATTCCTCCAAGCGGATTCCAGCCGGAAGTGCCGAACTGTGCGATATCTAGGTTCAGCCTGTGGAATGCCTCACGAACAGCCGCATATACTCCATTGTGGTCGCGGGTAATGTTGGAGGACAACGGGAGTTCCGGAAAAGCTTCCGAAGGGTGAAACGGCGGAACGGACGGATACACCGTCCCTTCTTGCTGAATGAGGGCTATAGAGCGATTGTCGAACATATCTAATCGGAAAACTTCACAGGCAGGTGCTGCAGTAGGAATCGATGTTTTCCCCGTTGCGTCGGCTTGATATGTTCTACAAAGTCAATGGTGATGTCCATCGCCTTGCCCATTTTTGTGTGAAGCACCTGCAAGATCTTCTGCTTATCGGCATCCGAAAAACTTGGCTTACGAACGATGTGCATGATCAATCGTCCCTTTTCCGATTGCTCAAACTGGAATTGCCGAACTTGATTGAAGATATCCGTATGCATGTTGATCGCGGTCATCGAGATGTAGCGGCCATCCGATGTGACAATCAGCTCCTGAAGCCTGCCGTCAATTCGTTCGAGCCTAGGATACGGCCTGCCGCAAGCACAATCGCCTTTCGCATAACTCGCCTGGTCGCCTGTTCTATATCGGATGAACGGCATGATATCGTTGATGAATCCTGTCCCGACAATCTCACCGACTTCGCCCGGACCTTCGATCACCGACCCATCCGGACGAATCAACTCCAATACTCCGTGCTCACTGAATGCGTGATACGCGTGACCCTTCTCGCACTCTCCCGCCAGCAAGACATTCTCCGAGTGACCATACCAGGAAAAGACACGGCAATGAAATGCTTCTTCAATAATCTCACGTTGCCATTGGTAGATATTCTCCGACCCGCACAGGATCAACCGCAGAGAGGGGATTGGAGGGAGTTTTTCGTCCACGATATGTTGAGCAAGCGGTGTCGCCGCCGACGGGTAGGCCTGTAGCGAACGCGGGGCGAATTCGACGAGGATAGTGTACAAGCGATGCAGCCAATCCGGCCGAATATGGTATGAAGAAAGCAGAAGCTTGTTGCTTAGAACGTCGTAATCGAAATACGCGTCGGGATTATCACTATCGATGGGTATACCCCGCAGAATTGCTCCCCGCTCCCACGGCTTGTACCCCACCCAGCCCCACATGCGATGAAAGAACGCTTCGCGCAACGTATTCGTTCGCGAAAAATCGACGTAGAAACGTAGTGGAACACCCGTCGATCCGCCTGTCGTGAAGTATTCTTTTTGTCGATTCGGAGTGCCTTCGGCAACAAGTCGGTCAAATTGCTGTTCTACAATCTCACGCGTCAGGAACGGAATGTTCCGCATTGTTTTCAAAGTCACTTCATCCGCACGAATTCCGCTGTCTGCAAATAGACGGCGATAATAAGGGACCTTCTTGGCCGCCATGGCGAGAAGTGATCCGAGTCGCTCTTCTTGCCATCGAATTATCGACATGCGGTCCCAATGCGCGCTCTCCTCCAGGAATGCAACAGTTTCCTGAAAGAGCCTTCGGGCCCGGCTTGGAAAGGGCAAACGCCGCACGCATTCCAGACGTTCTACTGCTGTCGGATCCCAATTCTTCAGGACCTTGGCGAGTCGAATGGCATTGCTTTTCAGGCTTCGTGGATGAGACCTGATCAACATGCCTTACCAGCCTCCCTCAAACCAACGGCGATGCCACAGGGACAAGTTCAGCAACGTCCACAATACCATGCTCTCGTTACGGCGGCCGCTGGCATGCACCGCCAGCATCTTTTCCACTTCGGTGCGGTCGAGAATCCCTTCACGAACGAACCACGATGTCGTGATCATCTCGGAAACAAAAGGGTGCCATGTTGAGCGCAACCATTCGTTAATCGGAGCGGCGAATCCCTGTTTCCGACGGTAGATGATCTCGTTGGGAATGATCCCCTTGACAGCCTTCTTCAAGATATACTTGGTTACTCCCTTTCGTAACTTCAACCCCACCGGGAGACGCATGGAATATTCCACCATGCGGTGATCCAAAAACGGAACTCTCGACTCGACGGATGTAGCCATAGACATCTTATCGACGCGCATCAAGAGCAATTCGGGCAGCCGGTTGCGGAATTCCATCCAGATCATACGCTGCAAATAGTCTGCATCAGGCATCCGATCCAGCACTTCGCCATGCCACGAGCGGGCCAGTTCTGAAATACCGCCATCACCGTTGCGTCCTCTCATGAGATTCCGCTTATGCTCTTCGGTAAGTCCTATCGCTCCTCCCCAGTAGAGCTCACTATTCTCAGCTCCTTTTCTAATGTAGTCGAGTGCCAGCCATTGTCGCTGCTTGCGCAAAGGTGGGCCCGCAACGGCATAAACAGCTGATCGTAGGAACGATGGCAAGATCCGAAATGCACGCCAAAGACCGTTGTAAAAACCCAGCTCCCTCTTCATCCACGAATACCCCGCAAACTGCTCGTCGCTCCCCTCCCCCACCTGCACCACGATAGTGCCGTTGTCGCGCGCAAGCTTGGAAACGAAGTAGAGCGGAATGCAGACCGGATCGGCCAACGGTTCGTCCTGATGCCAGACCAGCTTCGGCAAGAAATCGAAGGCGTCCTTCTGGTCGATCATCACCTCGTGATGATTGGTTTTGAATTGATGCGCGATCTGGCGGGCGTACCCCATTTCGTTGTACTTTTCCAGGTCGCGGAAACCCACCGAGAACGTGTCCACCGGCCGGTCCATCAGTTCCGCCATCAGCGCGACATTCGTGCTCGAATCGATGCCTCCGCTCAGGAAGACGCCGAACGGCACGTCGCTCATCATCCGGTCCTTGATCGACTGGCGCAAAAGCGTGCGGATCGTGTCGATCGCTTCCGCTTCGGATTGATTCGGGGCAACCGCCGCGAATGACGATGAAGCCGTCGGTTCGCCGTTGAGGTCGATCGTCTGCTGCGCCCCCGCGGGCATCGGATCCCAATATGCCTCCTTCGTGATCGCGCCGTCCTTCGTGACCACCATCCGATGTCCCGGCTCCAGCTTGTGGATCCCCTTGAACATCGTCATGGGAGCAGGCGGGATCAGGAAGGTCAAATAATATTCGAGCGCGTCACGATTGAATTCCTTCGATATGGAGGGATGCTTCAGAAGCGCCTTGATCTCCGAGCCGAACACCAGCCGTCCGTCGCGAACCGTATAATACAACGGCTTGATCCCGATACGGTCGCGGACGAGGATGAGACGCTGTTGCCGATCGTCCCAGATGGCGATCGCGAACATCCCCAGAAGCTTGTGAACGAATTCTACGCCGTATTCCTGATAGCAGTAGAGGATCGTTTCCGTGTCTGAACGGGATTTGTACCGATACCCTTTTGCCTCGAGCGTCTTTCGCAATACCGCGTGATTGTAGATCTCGCCGTTGAAGACGATCGTCACGCTCCCGTCGGGCGTCGACATCGGCTGATGTCCGGCCGGGGACAGGTCGACGATCGCAAGTCGCCGGAATCCGAACCCGCAGTTTCGCCCGGGAGCGAGAAATGTCCCCGAATCGTCCGGACCCCGATGCGCGATCTCGTCGCTCATCGTTCCAAGCGTCCGTTCGTCAACTCCGGGCTGCGTTACGCCGAATTCCAATACGCCGCATATTCCGCACATAGGCTCGCTTAAAGATTGGACACAGAGAACACGGAGGAGACACGGAAAAGAATTTCACGCAAAGGCCCTCGACTACGCTCGGGCCAAGCTCGCAAAGGTCCGAGAAGAGCTCGTACGCAAAGACCGCAAAGAAAGAGATGACATGGGGGAAAACTGGAGACATCCCTTTTCCCAATTCTTGGTGTTCTTGGCGTGCTTGGCGACCTTGGCGGTAAGATCTTTCACGCACGGCCCCCATGCGCCTTACTTCGTCCCTTTGATGACCAACCAGAAGCCCCACCAGGGGGCGAAGAGCTTCTGGTTGATCGCATTCAACGCCGGCGAAAGCCCGCGGCGGATGGGGTCGACTGTTGTGAGCCGAAGGTCGGCGAACCGATGGAACATTGTGCGGACTTCTCCGCGCGTGTACGCCTTCCCCAGCGGATTCTCGGCGCCGTCGTATTGACGGACCCAGTCTTCGACGGCATCCGCATGTGGGCGCAGCTTTTTCTTCAGCCGCGCATACCAAGTTCCGAGCTGCACGTGCATCGACGTCTTGTGATACAGCATGATGATGATCTTTCCGCCCGGTCTCAGCACGCGATAGACTTCGTCCACGGCCTTGGCGGTGTTGGGCGTATGGTGGAGGACGCCGAATGAATAGACGACGTCGAACGAGCCATCCGCGAATGGGAGCCGCTCGGCATCGGCGACTTGCGCGGTGCCGGAAAGTCCATAGAGCGCTAGACGCCGGCGAACGAGTTCGGCGCTGGCAGGCGTGAGGTCGACGCCGGTCACAATCGCCCCGCCGCGCGCAAATTGCACGAGGTCGGTGCCGAGGCCACAACCGATCTCCAGGAGCTTCTCCCCCTTGTGCCGGTCAAATTCCATCGCATTGCGCATGAACGGCTGCGATGCATACCGGAATCGCTCAACCTCCTCGTAGAACTCCTTCGACCCCTGCTCGAGATGCGTAAATTGCGTGCCGCATGGATGCGCGTTCCAATACGCCCGAACCTCAGCCTTCAAGTGCTCATTGTCTTGTTCGATCATTACATCAACGCCGATAGTACGTATTGGTAAATAGTGAATGGTCAATCAAAGAGCGCTGCCGTGAACGTCAATTGCTTCGTGCCCTTTCGTGTCCCCGCTATTACCTGTCTTCGTGCCCCTTCGTGGGCAACTCTTTTACGCCGCTCTCCGTTTACGCACCTCCTGGACTCCGAGGAACCCGAAGCCTACAAGCAACACGAGGTTCACACCGAGGCTCAGATTCTTTCCCAACTCAAATCCACGCGGCTCGAATTTCATCTCAATTGTGTGCTTTCCGGCAGGTACGACGACGCCACGGAACAGATAATTCAACCGCAGGATCGGCGATTCCTGACCGTCGATGAATGTCTTCCATCCTTCCGGATACCAGACTTCACTCAGGAACAACAAATTGTTACCCGTTGCCGTTGCGCTTACCGTGAGGTCCTGCAATCCGAATTTTACAACGCTCGCTGTCGCATCCGGCCCCGGCGGATCGACCTTGATTCCCGGATCTTCCTGCACGTACGCAAGGTCCCTCGGGTCGAACGAACGGTTCGCCATGTTGTTGAGGATTTGCACCGCCGTGGTCACCTCATACCGATTGACAAAGAAGACTCGGGGCAATGCCGCCCGGAACCGATAGACCGAGAACGTTTCCCCGGCGAACGCCCGTTCGATCAGCATGCTGCTATCGGGTGTGTTCGATATGATATACTTGACGTTCATCAACTGCCACACCAGAGGGTTGTCGAGTCCGGCAATGTCGACGACGTCCTGATAGGACCTCATCTTCGCTCCCTGATATCCGTAGGCGCTTTGGATGCGCCAGTACGCGAGCGTGTTGTCGTACGGAGTTTGTCCATTCTGGAACGTCAGCGTGCGGAACAGCGTGGTGTCTTGCTGCAGTGCGCGCACATAGTCGGGGGTCGCGAAAATCGCTTCATGATCCTGACGCGGCTTCGGGTCCATGACCCGGTAGTCGATGCGCCAGAGGTCCGCCGCAACGACCGCGATGAGCGCCGACGCGAAGATGTTGACCGACATCCGTTGGCGCATGTAGAAGTAACAAACACCGAACGCCGCAAGCAATAACAAGAACGCAGCCAGAATATCGGTCATAACGGCATCGACCACGGCATTGTAAAATTCCAGGACCACGGACGACTGCACCTGGCCGAATTGCGGCGCAAGTCTTCCACCGACTTGCTTGAACGGGAAGATCCCTTCATAGAACGACGAGATCGGACCGCGAAGCACGACGGCCGCAACGGCTCCAACGGCCAACCCCAGCAGGATGCGTTTCCATAGCTTCTCGTCCCGCGGAGACATCGCATGTTCCCTCCGTGCCATGAACTCGGCGATCCCGTAAGCGGCGAGGATCGGCACGAAGATTTGGACGATGACCAGGATCATTGAAGGGATGCGGAACTTATTGAACATCGGCAGATACGAGAACATCGGGTCATAGACAAGGGACATCTCCTTGCCAAAAGCAACGAGGAGCGAGAAGACGATCATCACACCCAGATACATGACATACGGGTCCTTCCTGTTTCGAACGAACCCCATGACCGCGAGCAGGAGGAGGACGATCCCCATGTATTGCGCCGCTTCCGTGAACGGCTGCGGTCCCCAATACCCGTTGAACCGAAGGGGTTGCCGGACCAACGGACCTGTGTAGGTGAGATTTCCAAACCCATACCACGTCGGCACAAAGAACGTCATCACTTCTCCCACTCCCAGCGACCACTGCGTTGCATACTCGTAATCCAGACCTCCTGAAGCCGATTCAACATCCGCCGCACCTGGAGCGGCGATAGCCGGTCCGGCGCCTCGGATCGAATGGGGATTATATTCCAGGACCGAAAGGTAGCGGTCGGCGTCCATCGCGAACGCGAGAATGGCGGCGACGGCGAGCGTAAGGGCAGACCTTACAACGCCGGCCCATGCTTCCTTTTTCCGAAGCGCCTGGACGGCGAGTATGATGTAGTAGACACCGAGTGAAAGGGCCGCATAGAAGATCATCTGCACGTGACTCGGCATGAACATCAGATGGAGCAGGAATACTGCGACGATGGCCCAGGCCGCGTGGAATTTGCTGCGCAAACGATCCGCCAGAAACAGCAGGAACGGGAACGGCGCCATCGTGGCGATCTTTGTGTTGTGCCCCGACATGACCCAGATGATGATGTACATCGAGAACACGGCGCCAAATGCCCCCACAAAGGCCGCGAGCCGGTTGTTGACGCGGTGCCAAATCAACAGATACATGCCTGCCGCAAAGAGAAGATAGTGGAACACCACCCATCCGACGGGCGCATTGCCCAACAGGAATTGCACCACGATCGAGGTTTTTCCGAGAATCCATCCTGAGAGGTCATACCATCGGTCGCCGGTGACCGTCAGACTTCCGTATCCGGGCATTCCACAAAAGATGTAGGGATTCCAGAGCGGAAAGATTCCCTGCGCAGCGGCGTCCTTGAGCATTGTGTCAAAACTGTGCGACGCGATCGAATCGACGCTGACGAACGTCTTTCCTCCGTAAAGAACGGGGAACAAGAAGAGGATGATGCTCAGCGCTAACGCCGCAAGTGCGACGGTGTGGCGGTAGCGCTCGGGGATAAGCGGACGATCCTCCTGCGCGTCACGGCGGGAGGGGCGATCTTTGTGGGGTGAGCTCATGGGAGCGTAAAGTTCACTGTTAGATCAGATGTTAATTCCAGGAATTCTTCAAAGTGCTCTTAGAAAAGATGACCCACGAAGAACACTAAGATAGTGAAGGGTAAATAGTGAATAGACAATTGGAAAGCGATTTGGTAGATCGGAGAAAAGACTATAGCTGAGTGTAGGACTCTGCCATGTTTTCATAAGCGCTTTTCGATTCACAATTTACCACCATCGACTTCGCTCGGGTTGAATGTCACGATCAACTTACTTCGTTTCATTCGTGGGAAATTCTTTTAGCCGAGGCCATACGTTACTACTTCCTAGCTTCTTTTCATCTTAACGCCGCCGTTGTAAAAGATCACCCACGAAGAACACGAAGAGTTCATAAATTTCATTTTTCCTTCGTGTCCTTAGTGGGCAATTCTTTTAGCCGAAGCCATCCATTTCTTTTTCCTAGTTTCTTCTTGAACTAGCGCCGTGTTTGTAAATAGTCCAGCAGTTCCGCGAGCCTCCGCGTCACCTCGCGGCGCTCGTATTTCCGGACCTCCTCTTCGTTGGGTTGAATGAAAGAAGTATGGTAGAGATAATTCCTATAACACTCAACGAACGCCGCTTTGATCGAGGGGACATCCTGATTGTTCACCGCGCGGCCGGATGACGTCTCGGCGATCAATCGCGCGACGGCTCCGTCGACATCCGTCAACGCCAGGATCGGTTTGCGGGCACCGAGGTACTCGAAGACCTTTCCTGGAACGATCTCTCGACTATCCTTGGATTCGTCGACAATGAGCAGGAGAAGGTCGGACTCTGTGAGTCGCCGGATGCTCTCGGCATGCGCCACGTAGTCGAGTCGTTCAACGGACGGTCTGATCGTTGACCGGTTGATCATCTCCTTCACCTCGGCGCCGAATCGTCCGACGAACGACAAACGAATCTTGTTCGCGGCGACCGCTCCCTCTGCTACGAGCTCTTCCACACTCCGGAGAAACGTGGCGGGATTGCGTTTGCCGTACATCGAGCCCGTGTACGTGACGGTGAATCTGTCGTTGTTCCGCGGGGCAGCTGCAGGATAGTCGGCGGAATCGAAGCCGTTCGGCAGATGGACCGCCTTTAAAGCATTTCCCTCCGGATATTTGCGACGAAAATCTTCCAGGATCCCGGCCCAGGCGCATTCGACAAGGTCTGCCTCCTGATACACGGTTTTTTCGAGATACATGTCGACCGCGCGGGGAAGAGCCCAACGCTCTGGCGATGACAAAAAGCCGATCCATGGGTCGCGAAATCCGGCAATCCACGGAAGTTTCGTACGGCGATGAAGCTCGAGTCCAATGAGTGCTGTCGTATATGGAGGAGACGAGGTATAGACGGCGTCGATTCCTTCGTTACGGACGATCTGCATCGCTTCGGGAACGGCATAGGGGAACCAGCCGATGCGCGCATCGGGAATGAAGAACGTCTCCCGAACAAGCCCGGCGAAACGCTCCATGATTGAACGCTTCTTCTCTACCTGTGGAATGTTCTCGACGTCCACCGCAGAGTCGGGGGGCTTTCGGGTGAGAAATCGATACACCCGGTACGGCTCGAAGATCTTCGTGCGGTGAACGCGAATGTCGGCGGGGATCTCGTTCAACAACGACTCGTCGCGCGCCGGAAAATCGCCATTTTGCACCGTCAACACGACCGGCTGCCAACCGAACTGCGGCAGGTATTTGACGAATTTCAGGACCCGCTGGACGCCGGGGCCTCCCGACGGCGGGAAATAATACGAGACGACGAGGACCTTTTTCAAGCGCTGATTAAGAAAAGATTACCCACGAAGGACACGAAGCGGTGTAGAGCACGATCAAGCAAAGAACACGAAGATAGATGAGGTGACCATAAATTTTCTGACATTTCGTGTTCTTGTTGAATTTTGTCCAAACGACTTCGTGCTCTTCGTGGGCGAATCTTTTTCACGGCTTCGCAGCCACGACATTCAACCCCGTCCCGCTCTTGTTCTCCATCAGATAATCGAGAGCCATAAGTGGAAGGACGACCCAGAGGGAAAGCACATAATAGAACGGAAGGACGATGAAGAATGCCCGCGATATGTTCACCAGCATGATAGGCCATTTGATGCCGATTCGCCAAGCGAGACTGCCGAACGGTCCGTACGTGTATCGCACCGACTCCACCCGAAATCCGGCCGACTCCAGCTTTGTCTGTATCTCGCCCGCATTGTAACCGTTCCGCGCGTGTTCCTCGATGAAACTCGGGTCATCCGAGCTGTGCGCATCGGAGCCGCCGAGATCGGAGGGAGTGTTGATGAACAGCCGGCCACTCGGCTTGAGGGCGCGGAAGAAATTGCGGAAGACAGACGCATCGTCGGCAATGTGCTCCATGACGTCGACGGAGAGAATGAAGTCAAACCGGGACTCGTGGGCAATGGCGGTAAGATCTTCAACGCCGAATGTGCAGTTCGTTATGCCTCGTGCCTGAAAGAAGCGGCGGCAATCTTCGATCTGTTCCGTTTTCACATCGACGGCAGTGATGCGGACGTGCGGAAAATGCTGCGCCATGTAGTACGAATACTGTCCGAACCCGCTGCCGGCATCATACACGTCGATCGGTTTCGCCGAACCTCCCAGCTGCCTCCTCAGCTCCCTTTTGACATGCCATTCCCGAAGGAACATGAGCCCGAGCGCCGTGTAGAAGAGCCTGCGAAGGAGAACGGAGTTGCTTACAAGATTGCCAATGGAGAACTTGATTGGATCGTATTTCAAAACTGATGAGAGCTGTTTGGTGAAAAGTGAAAGGTGAACTGTGTTAGGACAATTGTGAAGCGAAGTTTAGGGACAGGGACGGAAAAAATGACAATGAACCAACTTCGCCATCAACTGCTTGTAGGCTGTCCTCCGTCGCCTCTCTTAGGCCCATGCCATCGCCTGTTGCGCCGTCGTCGTCGTCCGCCGCCCTGCTGTTTTTGCGATTGTTGCTGATGAGGAGTGGGAGGAGACTGGGCGTTCGACGAATCTTCCGGACGGGACGTCGAGTCTTGTTGTGTAGACGATTGTCTGGTCGTTTCGTGCCGCCGCGGGTCTTGTTGCCGTGGAGCCTGTCCCGAGTCTCTCCTTCCCGCATACCCTCCCCTTCTCTCATCTCGCCTGCCGCCAGACTGATGACCGCTTTTTCCCGGCTCTTGTCTGTTGGCAGTTGGGGATTGTCCTTTGGCAGTTGTCCACCCGCCCTTCCTTGTTGGCGGTTGGCCCTTGGACGTCGGCAGTTGCTTTCGAGCTCGTCCTTCCTCTAGCTGCTTGCCAATGTCCCGGTGCAATTCCTCCAAACCTCTCACCAAATGTTCCCACGAATATTTCTTCTTCTCTTCATGAATCCCCCGCACGTACGTCCCTTCCAGTCTCTCTTTATAGTACCGAACGACGGCATCGGCAAAGGCGCGCGGGTCTTCGGGAGGAACTATCGAACCTGATTTTCCGTCGATGACCACCTCCGACAACCCGCCGACATTCGTCGCGATCACGGGCTTGTCGAAGTTGTAGGCGATCTGCACAATCCCGCTCTGGGTGGCGGAGACATACGGCAACACCACCACGTCGGATGCGCAGAAATATGGTGCAACCTGGTCGTTCGGCACATACTCAGGCCGTATGTCGACATCCTTCTCCAGCTTCAGGTCCCTGACCATCTTTCGGTAATCCTGCTCGTCGCCGTAAAATTCCCCCACCACCAACAGTTTCACCCGAATCCTTCGTACGATCTCCGGCATCGCTTTCAGGAGGATGTGGAGCCCCTTGTACCGGCGGACATACCCGAAGAAGAGCATAACATGGTCGTCACGAAGCCCCAAACGATGCTTCGCATCCTTCTTGGCCACGGGGCGGCCGAAGATGTCGTAGATCGGGTGGGGAACATGTCGGAACGGCTTCCCGGGGTAGAGACGCTTCAGGTCCTTTTCGACGGTCGTCGACTGGACGATACAGCCGTCGAAGGAGCGGAATGCGTAGTTGGTGAACGTGCGGTCGAAGGGGCGCCGCTCATGCGGAATGATGTTGTCGCAGATGCACGCAACACGCGCTTTTCCGCCGGTCAGTTCCTTGACGCGGCGGGCAATGTATCCGAAACAGGGACCGAAGAAAGGAAGCCAGTACTTGAAGATGACGAGGTCCGGCTGCAGAGCGGCGATCCGACGTGCCGCCGTGCGCCACGTGAACGGATTGATCGAATCGATCAACGCTTCCGCGGGCACGCGCACCGATTCGCCTCCCCCCTGCTCCTTCTGCGACTTCCCCGGGAACAGGAATCCCGGATATTGACGGGAGAACGTAACGATCGACACTTTGTGGCGCCGTGACAAATTGCGGTACAAGAGCGCGACGTAGTGAGCGATGCCGCCACGGAGCGGATATGCCGTGCCGACGATGACGATGTTCATGTGCTT
>MHAK01000015.1 GCA_001802945.1 Ignavibacteria bacterium RIFCSPLOWO2_12_FULL_56_21
CCCGACATGCCGTTGTTATGGGTGCTCCGCGATGTTCTGGGCCTGACCGGAACAAAATACGGCTGCGGCATCGCTCAATGCGGCGCCTGCACCGTTCATCTCGACGGAGAGCCGGTACGATCATGCAGTACCGCCGTCGAGAGCTGCAACGGCAAGACCGTCACAACGATCGAAGGTCTCTCCGACCATCACGATCATCCCATTCAAAAAGCCTGGATTGAGCTCGATGTCCCGCAGTGCGGGTATTGTCAATCGGGCATGATTATGACCGCGTCGGCATTACTGAAGGAAAAACCAAAGCCGACCGACAGCGACATCGACGATACGCTTGGAGGTCATATCTGCCGGTGTGGAACGTATCAGCGCATCCGCGCCGCCGTCCACGTCGCCTCAAAGAACGGAGGCCGGCCATGACCACCATGACGCTCGACCGACGCGATTTCCTTCGCGTTTCCGCCGCAGGCACGTCCGGGTTCCTCCTCGGCTTTTACCTTCCCTCGTCCGCCGCCGAACCAACGAACGCTCCGTTCGAGCCGAACGCCTGGCTCCGCATTGCACCCGACGGCATTGTCACCATCACCGTTGCAAAGCAGGAGATGGGACAGGGAGTGCTCACCTCGTTGTCGATGATCGTTGCCGACGAACTTGAAGCCGACTGGTCCAAGGTGAGGGCTGTGCAAGCGGACGCACATCCGAACAAGTATGGAAGTCAGGGAACGGGAGGAAGTTCCAGCGTCAGGACATCATATGAAAAACTGCGCAACGCCGGCGCTACAGCGCGGGGAATGCTGATCGCCGCGGCTGCCGCGGCGTGGAATGCACCGGTCGCGGATTGTCGCGCAGAACAAGGGTCTGTGATCAATGTTCGGAACGGCAAGAAGCTCGGATACGGCGAGCTCGCAAGCGCCGCCGCCTCAATGCCGGTGCCGGAAAAGCCCGCTTTTAAGGACCCGAAGGATTTTCACCTGATCGGCAAGCGTGTCAAGAAACTCGATACGCCGTCCAAGATCGATGGAAGCGCCGTGTACGGCATCGACATACGCGTACCGGGCATGGTGTTCGCATCGCTCGTCCGATGTCCGGTCTTCGGCGGCAAGGTCGCAACGTTCGATGCGGCCGGGGCGAAAAGCGTGGACGGCGTTCTCGATGTCGTGCAAACGGAAGACGGCGTAGCCGTCGTCGCCAAGCACACGTGGGCCGCGCTTCGCGGCCGCGATGCTCTGAAAATTACATGGGATGAAGGAGCGAATGCCGGCCGGTCGTCCGATGCGACATGGAAGGAATTCGCAGCGAAGGCACAAGAGTTGGGAACGGTCGACCGCACCGTCGGCGATCCTTCCGCGGCTTTCGCGACAGCGAAGAGAGTCGTTGAAGCCGTGTACAAAGCGCCTCTGGTCGCCCACGCAACGATGGAGCCGATGAACTGTACCGTCCGCATCGACGGCGAAACATGCGAAGTCTGGGTGCCGACGCAAGTTCCTCAACGGGCTCAGAGCGAGGCCGCAAAGGTGCTCGGACTCCCGGTGGAAAGCGTAACGGTCCATGTGACCCACATCGGAGGCGGTTTCGGCCGTCGGCTGAACGCGGATTATGTCGTGGAGACGGTGCGAATCGCAAAGGCAGTAGGCAAACCCGTCCAATTGCTCTGGACCCGCGAAGACGACATGACCCACGATTTCTACCGGCCGAACGCGTACGGCGTCTTCAAGGCGGGCCTCGACGGCACCGGCGCTCCCACTGTGTGGACTCATCGCGCGGTCGGACCAAACTCAAAGGGCCTTGTCGTGTCCGGTTCGTTTCCTCCCTATCAGATCCCGAATGTGACGGTCGACTACCATCTCATTGACACGGGAGTGCCGATCGGCGCATGGCGCTCCGTCGGTCCTGGGCTCAATGCCTGGCTCGTGGAATCGTTTATCGATGAGCTGGCGCATGCAGCCGGAAAGGATCCGCTCGACTACCGTCTTTCGCTGCTGAAACATCAGCCGCGGTTTACGCGGGCGCTGACGACGGCCGCAGAGAAGGCCGGATGGAGGAAGCCGGCGCCCCAGGGCGTTGCCCGCGGCATCGCGGTTGCAGAAGATTTCGGCACCGTCGTGGCGGAAGTCGCCGAAGTGTCCGTCGTGCGCGGAGAGGTCAAGGTACACCGCGTGGTTGCCGCCGTCGATTGCGGACCATATGTCAACCCCGACACGATCGAGGCGCAGGTTGAAGGGGCTATTGTCTATGGCTTGACAGTGGCGCTCAAGGGAGAGATCACCGTCGCCGGCGGCCGCGTTGAGCAGGCCAACTTCGACGCTTATCCCATGATGCGGATCGACGACATGCCGAAGGTGGAGATTGTTCTGATCGAGAGCGATGCTCCGATGGGAGGCATCGGAGAACCCGGATTGCCCCCGGCAGCCCCCGCGGTCTGCAATGCGATCTTTGCGCTCACGGGTACGCGGGTGCGTCAGTTACCCATTCGGCTCGCGTGAGACGCTGGTAATGATCCTTTCCATTTCTCAAATCCATGTCCCCGTGAAAGACCTCAAACGGGCCGTTGCGTTCTACCGCGACGTGCTCGGGATGAAGTTCCTCTTCGAAGTCCCGAACATGGCGTTCTTCGATTGCGACGGCGTCCGGGTGATGCTTGGAGTTCCGGAATCGCCCGAGTTCAACCATCCGGCTTCGATCATCTATTATTCCGTCGACAACATCCTTCATGTGCATGCCACGCTGAGATCGAGCGGAGTGCAGTTCGTGTCCGAACCGCACAAGGTTGCCGACCTCGGAGAAAAAGAGCTCTTGATGGCCTTCTTTCGGGACTCTGAAAACAACACTGCTGCCATTACGGAGGAGCGTATGTCAGGGGCAGATGAAGGACAGGAGATGGAGGACGATGAGATCGGGGGAGGTGATTGAAGTCTGCATGCGTCCATTTGGACCGCAAAGGTGCAAAGGCGAAAAGAGAGGTCGCAGAGATGTTACTTTTCAGTGGTATGTAAGTGCTTTCTTTGCGTCCTTTCTTCGTCACCTTGCACCTTTGCGGTAAAATCTTCCAGTCAGGGTTTGTGTGCTTTTTTCTCTTTCTTTTTTCCACCTCCATTTTCCTCACCTGAACCTCACCTTCACTAATGAACTTCGTTCGCATTGCGTGCTTGATCACTGTTGCCGTTCACTTTTCCTGCTCGGTCCATCCGACCGCCGAACGCGCTCCTCTGCCGATCCTTCCGCGGCCGGTTGACGCTTCAGCGACACCGGAATTCTTCGTCCTGAATGCCGCCACCAGGATAGAGACCGCCTCCCGCGACAGTGGATTTCGTCAGGCAGTCGCAATGGCGGCGGAATTCCTGGGCCGGGCCGCCGGATCTGCCAAAGCGATCTCCGAACCATCGGGCGCTCCCAATGCCGTCGTCTTTGTTCAGTCGCCGGACGTCGAGGGCCTTGAGTCGTACCGGTTAACGGTGGATTCTCTGCGCATCACCGTAGAGGCATCGGCAGGACCCGGCGCCTTCTATGCGCTCCAATCTCTTCGCCAACTCTTGCCCGCCGAATCCGAACAGCCGCATGCAAGCGAACGATCTTACGAGATTCGCGGCGCCCGGGTCGCCGACAGTCCGCGGTACTCCTACCGCGGCATGCACCTCGATGTCGGCCGACATTTCTTCCCGGTCCCCTTCATTAAAAAGTATATCGACCTGCTCGCCATGTACAAGATGAACACCTTCCACTGGCATCTGACGGAAGACCAGGGATGGCGGATCGAGATCAAGCGGTACCCGCGCCTGACGGAGGTCGGGGCGTGGCGAAAAGAAACGCTCATAGGGCATTACTCCGATCAGCCGCACAGGTATGACGGAACTCGTTACGGCGGATTCTACACGCAGGACGAAGTCCGCGAAGTTGTGCGCTATGCCCACGACAGGTTTGTGACGATCGTTCCCGAAATCGAAATGCCCGGTCACGCGCTTGCGGCACTTTCGGCGTACCCCGAGTTCTCCTGTACTGGAGGTCCGTTCGAACCGGCAACGACGTGGGGCGTGTTCGACGACGTGTTCTGTGCAAAAGACTCCGTGTTCACGTTCCTCGAAGATGTACTGAATGAGGTTATTGCCCTCTTTCCCGGAAAGTATGTGCACATCGGTGGGGACGAAACGCCTAAGACGCGGTGGAAAGCATGCCCGAAGTGTCAATCCGTGAAAGTACGGGAGGGATTACAGGACGAGTTTGAGCTTCAGAGCTATTTTATACGTCGGATCGAGCGATACCTGAGAGGACACGGTAAGCAACTTATCGGTTGGGACGAGATCCTCGAGGGTGGATTGGCCCCCTCGGCGACGGTGATGTCGTGGCGGGGCACCGAAGGCGGGATCGCTGCGGCACGGCAAGGACATGACGTCGTCATGACTCCTTTGTCGACGTGCTACTTCAATTTCTATCAGGCGCAGTCACGCGATGAACCTCTCGCGTTCGGCGAGTATTTACCGCTCGAGAAGGTCTACGCGTACGAACCTACTCCGGCAGAGCTTTCATCGAACGAGGCCATCCACATCCTTGGAGCGCAGGGGAATCTGTGGACCGAATACATTTCGGACTGGAGCGTCGTGGAATATATGGTCCTGCCGCGCGCGATGGCCCTGGCTGAGGTGCTGTGGACTCCCCGCGACCGGAGAAACTTCGACGATTTTGCAGATCGAATGGCTCGTCACGTGCCGCGGCTCGATTCATTGGGAGTCCGGTACGCCAATCATCTTTTGGATGTCCGGGCGATCATCGGACCCAGGGACAGCGGCGTGACTGTCGCATTCGCCTGCCGCAATCCGCGGGGGAAGATCCGTTTCACTACAGATGGAACGGATCCGACTGCCGGCTCCCCGGTGTATGCGGGGCCGATGGATGTCCAACGCGATATCCATCTCCGCGCAGCCGCATTTGATAATGGACAGTTGGTGACGAGGGTCGCCAACGTCGATCTTTCGATGCACAAGGCTGCCGGCAAGCCCATTGCGTTGGAAGCGTTGCCGCACACGACCTACGGCAGTGGAGGGCGCCAGGCGCTGGTCAACGGCGTCCGCGCAAGCGACGACAGGTTCGGCGACGGCGAATGGATAGCCTGGAACGGCTGGGATATGATCGCCACCGTCGATCTGCTCGCCCCCGTTCCCATCGATTCCGTCAGCGTGCGGTACTTCAGCGCGGTCAACAGTTGGATCTGGCTGCCGCGATGGATGGGCGTTTTCGTGTCGGAGAATGGGGAGGACTATACGCGCGTCGTCAAGACCGACGTCGAGGGACATCTCTCCCCCGATCGGACGAAAACCGTCACGCTCGCGTTGGACGGACGGCCTGTACGATATCTGCGCGTCGTCGCCCAGCGGTACGGAAAGATCCCGCCGGGATATCCCGGCGAAGGGAATGAAGCCTGGCTGTTCGCAGATGAAATTTTTGTTAAGTAAGAAATCACGCATTTGTTGCCAATCAATGCGTGATTTCTTATGAGGAACAAATTATCACTCCTTTCTGTTATGGCTGAAGTACCACAAATGGAAGGAGGGTATGGCCATGAAGACTGCTGTGGTTACGCCGGCTTCTCAGGTCGAGAAGTTGATCGCCCGCATGGGCGAGAAGGGAATTACCCATGCAGGAGAATTGCGGGTGGATGTTCCCGGAGTCAGCGTCGGCAAAGCAGAATATCCAGAGGGCGTTACTGCTCTCGAAATACTTGCCGGAAAATCCCGCAAGGAAGCTCCGATATTCTTCTGCAACATCCGCGAGATCACCATACGGAAGATCCTGAAAGACGGTGACGGCGGAGAGATCCCGGATGAGGCCGTTGTTCACGGCTTGAACATTGAGGCTCCGGGCCGGTTCGATCTGATGAACGCGAAAGTGTGTTCCAACGGAAAGATCGAAGTCACTGTGGACGAGGAAACATCGGTCGTTCCAGTGACGCAATAGTCGTCATATCGGCTGCATGCGAAACCCGCTGCGCAATTGTTCGGTATACCGAACAGCAACTTGCTCCAGCGGGTTTTTTGTTGTCATTTTTCTCCATAATTCTGTATCCTGTTCTCCGCGAACCAGTCGCCGATGGCGCACACTACTCAAACGGTATTCATGCATGCCTGCGTGAAAGTCTCCATTTCCCTCTTCCCGCTTATGTTCACTCTCCACATCCCGTCATGGGCTCAGGATAAGGATCGCTCGAAAATTCCCGTTGACTTCACGTGGGACCTTTCCCACATCTATCCCACCGACGATGCCTGGAAAGAGGAAAAAGACCGGGTTGTCCGGGAGATCCCGACCATCGAACAGTACAAGGGAAAACTCGGGTCGTCCGCCGCATCTCTGCTCGGCTGCATGGAAAAGATGAGCTTCATCGGCCGGCATTTGGCGAAGCTGTATGCGTATGCGAGCATGACATCGGACCAGGACACGCGCGCGTCCGGCGCACTGGCGATGCAGCAGGAGATCCAACAGGTCTACTCCGATTATGGGGCAAAAGCTTCTTTCATCGAACCGGAGATTCTGAAGCTCGACCGCGCAACGGTAGACGGTTTTCTGGCACGCGAGAAGAAACTCGAACCGTACCGGTTCTACCTGTCGGACATCCTTCGCAGAAAGGACCACACGGGAACAGCGGCCGAAGAAAAGATCATTGCCGACGCGTCGCTGATGGCCTCCGGTCCGCAGGACATCAACGGCATCTTTTCCAACGCAGAGTTTCCGTATCCGGACGCGACCCTGAGCGACGGCAAGACGGTGAAGCTCGATGCGTCCGGATATTCACTGCACCGTACGGTCACCAATAGGGATGATCGCAAGGTCGTGATGAAGACGTTCTTCACCAAGCTGAACGATTTTCGGCGCACGTTCGGGACTCAGCTCTACGCCGAGGTCAAGAAGAATATGTTCTACACCCGCGCGCGGAAATATTCCACGGCTCTGCAGGCTTCACTCGACGCGAACAACATCCCGCCCGAGGTGTATTACGCACTCGTCACAAACGTCAACGACAATCTCCCGACGTTTCACCGGTATCTCGGCCTCCGAAAACGAATCTTGGGCGTGGATACCCTCCATTACTACGACTTGTATGCCCCTTTGCTGTCCGACGTGGAATTGTCGTATTCAGTCGAAGAAGCCGAACGACACATCCTCGATGCGCTCGCCCCGCTGGGGAACGACTATCTCACCGTCACCCGGAACGCGTTCAACGAACGCTGGGTGGACATGTTTCCGACGGAGGGGAAACGATCGGGAGCCTATTCAAACGGCTCCGCATACGACGTGCATCCCTACATGTTGATGAACTATAACGGTAAGTATGACGACATGAGCACGCTGGCGCACGAGCTGGGACATACGATGCAGTCCTACTATTCGAACAGGGCGCAGCCGTGGGTGACGTCCAACTATTCGATCTTTGTCGCCGAAGTGGCGTCGACTTTTAATGAGGCGCTTCTTATCGACCATATGCTCAAGCAGATCAAGGACGACGCGGTCCGGTTGTCGCTGCTGGGCAACTATCTCGAAGGCATCAAGGGGACGGTCTTTCGACAGACAGAATTCGCGGAATTCGAGTTGACGATCCATGAGCGGGCCGAAAAAGGCGAAGCGCTGACGGGTGACGTGTTCAACGACATCTATCGCACGATCACGCGCAAGTATTACGGCCACGACAAAGGCGTGTGCGTGGTGGATGATGAGATCCAGGCCGAATGGGCGTACATTCCCCACTTCTACTACAATTTCTACGTCTATCAGTACGCTACGTCCTTCACGGCGTCGGCCGCCCTTTCAGAAAAAGCTCTCAGCGGCGATACGGCCGCGATGAAGCGGTATCTCGCGTTTCTTGCTTCCGGAGGGTCGGACTATCCGATCAACCAGCTTCGCGCCGCCGGCGTTGATATGACCACGCCGGAGCCGTTCACGCTGACGATGAAAAAAATGAATCGCGTGATGGATGAGATAGAGGCGATTCTGACGAGGATGAAACGCTTAGAGAAAAGAGTGATTGACGAATGACGGTTGACGAGTGACGAATGAGAAGTGCCCTCGGAAGTGCGTTGCTGTGCAGCGATTCCATGGCCGATCAAGCAACCGCCCTTCTCCATTCGTCATTCGACTGTTCGATATTCGTAATTCAATGCTTCACCTTCACCTCCCATAATGTCCCTCGGGGTCGCTCATCATATTGAGATCTTGCTCCTGGCCGCCGGCGCGTCTTCACGTCTGGGCCGGCCGAAGCAACTGCTCCCCTTCTCGGGCACCACGCTCGTCAGGCATCTTGCCCAGCAGGCGCTTGCAGCCGACGCAGCAAACGTTCGCGTCATCGTCGGCGCACATCGGGAGCTGGTCGAAGACCAGATGCGCGACCTGGGCGTAACCGTTGTCGAGAATGTGCACTGGAGCAACGGCCTCTGTTCCTCCATTCACACTGGACTGAATTCGCTCCCTTCCAGTGCCGACGGTGTCATCATCATGCTGTGCGATATGCCGCATGTCACGACCCTCCATCTCAACGCAATGATCAACGCCCACAAAACGACCGCCAAAGGGATCGTTGCGAGTCGCTATGCATCAACGCCCGGAGTTCCGACGCTCTTTACGCGGCGATATTTTCGCGACATCTTCAATTTGCGGGGCGATGCCGGGGCAAAATCCGTCCTTCTCCTTCGAGCGGAGGACATGGTCCTCATCGACCTTCCGGGAGGGAATGTGGACATCGACACCGAAGAGGATATTCGACAACATCTGCTGGCACCGGATGTCAGCGGACCCCACACGTCACACGATCATCCAAAGGGAGAATGAAAATGCTTCTGACGACAACGAACACAGTAGAAGGCAGAAAGATTTCGGCATATCTCGGTCTGGTCTCCGGTGAAGCCATACTCGGCGCGAACATTTTCCGCGATTTCTTCGCGGGTATTCGCGATATCGTTGGGGGCCGGTCGGCGGCGTACGAAAACGAGCTCCGGCGGGCAAAGGAAATCGCTCTCCAGGAAATGCAAGAACAAGCGCAGCGACTGGGAGCAAATGCCATCATTGGCATCGACCTGGACTACGAGACCATAGGCAATTCGATGTTGATGGTGAGCTCAAGTGGAACGGCCGTAAAACTTGAAGGGTAACGCGGACGGTCGATCGAGAACACAAACAGCGAATGGACGCGAATGAACGCTAATGAAATGAGTTCTCATCCAACGCTTTTCGATTGACCATTCACGATTAACTATTTACACCAATCCTCATTCGCGTTTATTAGCGTTCATTCGCGGTTCGCCATAGACATGGATATTATTCCTTACGCCGGTTGGAAGAAGTGTGTACGGCTTTCCAACGGAACCATTGAACTCGTTGCAACGACCGAGGTCGGGCCGCGCATTCTGCGGTTCGGGTTCGTCGGCGGGCCGAATGAATTCGTTGAATATCCCGATCAGTTGGGACAGACGGGGGGCGCTGCATACCGGTCGTATGGAGGCCACCGACTGTGGGTTGCACCGGAGACGGAGGGTTGGACGAATCACCCGGATAACCGGCCCGTCGCCGTTTCCGATGAGAATGGCGACTGTGTCCTGACTCCGCCTGTTGAAGAAGGGACTGGATTGCAGAAACAAATCCGTGTCCGGCTATTGTCCGACCCGGCGGCCGTGCGGGTGGAGCATCGCATCACCAATCGCGGAAGCTCATCGACTACGCTCGCCCCATGGGCGCTGAGCGTTATGGCACCGGGAGGCATGGCGGTCATTCCTCATGAGCCGTTCATTCCGCACGGGAAGAAAGTCCTGCCGGCCGGGCCGGTTGTGCTGTGGCATTATACGGACATGACCGACGACCGTTGGACGTGGGGAAAACGGTTCATCATTCTGCGACACAGCAGCTCGTCGTCATCGCCCCAGAAAGCTGGTGCGTTGATCACCGAAGGATGGGGAGCCTATGTCAACGGAGAGAGACTCTTCCTCAAACGGTTCCCGTACGATGCCGAGGCCAAGTATCCCGATTTCGGCGTCAACGCAGAGTTCTTCACAAACGCCAGAATGCTCGAAGTAGAAACGCTCGGACCGCTTCGGACCCTCCGGAC
This sequence comes from Ignavibacteria bacterium RIFCSPLOWO2_12_FULL_56_21, assembly GCA_001802945.1. GTDB lineage: Bacteria > Bacteroidota > Ignavibacteria > UBA10030 > UBA10030 > 2-02-FULL-55-14. The sequence continues at coordinate 10,070 of MHAK01000015.1, forward strand.
GGACGAAACGGCGGTCCACGTCGAGCATTGGTTTCTTTTCCGCGGAATTCGTTTCCCGCCCGATGACGACGGCCGGGAACGGCTGATGGCAGAATTGCTCCACCACTCCCCCGCTCCGTCCTGAGCTCTCCCGCCGTGCCCGAGTTTCCCGACATCGTCCTGTATCTCGAATCTCTCCGCACGCGTATCGTCGAACGCACTCTGCACAGGGTCCGCTTCTTCAGCCCGTTTGTCCTGAGGTCCATCGACCCCCCGCCCTCGCGAGTCGAAGGCCAGGTTGTGCGGGGATTGCGAAGAATCGGAAAGCAGATCGTGTGGGAATTCGACGGGCCCGTTTTCCTCGTCATCCATCTGATGATCGCGGGTCGTTTTCATTGGAAGAAGGCCGGCGCACAGGTGTCCCGCAAGGTCGGGCTTGCCGCATTCGATTTCGACGACGGAACGCTGCTCCTCACCGAGGCATCGACAAAAAAACGGGCTTCGATCCATGTCGTCGGCGGCGAAGATGCCCTCCGGTCCTTTTCGAAGGGAGGCATTGAGGTCTTCGACGCTACGCTCGAGGCTTTCAGCACAGTCCTTCGCTCCGAAAACCACACGCTCAAGCGTTCGCTCACGGATCCCCGGCTGTTCAGCGGCATCGGCAACGCGTATTCCGACGAGATCCTGCATCGTGCAAAGCTCTCACCCCTCATCAGGACCTCACGGCTTTCCGACGAAGAGGTCCGACGGCTTTTCACGTGCGTAACTACGGTCTTGCGGGAGTGGAGCGACCGCCTGATCACAGAGACGGGGGCACAGTTCCCCGAAAAAGTCACCGCTTTTCGTCCGGAGATGGCCGTACACGGAAAATTCCGCAAACCGTGTCCCGTGTGCGGAACGCCCGTCCAGCGCATTGTCTATGCCGAGAACGAGTGCAACTATTGTCCGACCTGTCAGACGGGAGGAAAAGTGCTGGCCGACAGATCGCTGTCGAGGCTGTTGAAGGAAGACTGGCCGAAGACGGCGGATGAGTTGTAGGAAGTCCTTCTGAATTGTCGATGTACAATTGCCGATTGTCGAATGACGACCGACATCCCGCAGGGTATCTGCACTTCGCCTTCAACAGGCTGCTCGTCCGATAATCGACAACCCGCCTGCCTGTCGAGAACTCAGATGGCGGGCAGGTCGACATTCGTCAATCGCCAATTCCCTCCGTCGTCACCTCCACCGACCGACTCTTCGCCGCCATTCACCGATTCCCCGGCAACTCCTCCGGTGCGTTCAAGTATATTGTCTCAGCACATCACCTCACGGAGGCACGTCATGGCAGATGAAACTCCCCGTCGATTCGACAGCAGGATCTTTCTCGGTCTTGTGCTGATCGGGTTCGGCGTTCTCTTTCTCCTCGATAACTTCGGCTACACCGAGATCGGATCGGTGTGGCATTATTCACCCCTCATCGTCGTCGTGTTCGGCATACAAAAGTTGATCAAGGCGGAAAATCCACAGCAAACCGGGGGCGGCATGTGGCTCGTGTTCATCGGCCTCTGGCTGTTCGTGTCGATGAACGAATACTGGGACCTCGGCTTTCATGAGACCTGGCCGTTCCTGATCATCGGCTGGGGCGTTGGCGTGATATGGAAATCACTCGGACGTCCCCTGCCCTTCTCGTCAAAAGGAACATTGACATGAATACCTTCCGAATTTCGTCCCAGTTCATCCTGGGACTGATCATCATCGCCGTCGGCGTCGTCATCACGCTCGACAATCTGGATATTCTCTATGCGGCCGATTACCTCCGTTATTGGCCCGCATTGCTCGTCGTGTACGGACTCGTCCGCCTCGCCGAACCGCGTCATGAGAAATTCTGGGCGGGGCTCTTCCTGGTCGTCGGCACATTGATGCTTCTCGACGTCGTCGATCTGATCGAATTTCGGCTTCGCGACTGGTGGCCGGTCGTCCTGATTTTCATCGGCGGGTCGATTCTCTGGGGGTCGCACCGGCGCCTGAGCGGACGTTCTGCTATCCTCAACGGCAACAAGGGCGAAGATGCCGATGCGGACATTCGATTGACCGCCGTGCTCGGAGGCATCACGCGATCGAACAGCAGCAAGGATTTTCATGGCGGCGAGATCACGGCCATCATGGGGGGATGCGAGCTGGACCTGCGCAACGCCGAGATCCAGAAAGAAGCAGTGCTCGATGTAACGGCGTTCTGGGGCGGCATCAGTCTCCGCGTTCCCCCGACGTGGACGGTCTCTCTTGAGGGCGTTCCATTTATGGGAGGATTTTCCGATGAGACCTCCGGCCGCGACCGGGACCCCGCAAAGCGCCTGGTCATTCGCGGAAATGCGATCATGGGGGGAGTGGAGATAAAGAACTAAAACTGCCAACTATCAATTTCCAACTACCAAAAAAGAAACTGACAACCCGCCTGCGTGCTTGCGCAAAGTTCGGTCAAACAGAGCAAGCACTCCGGCGGGTAAAACCTTCAAACACCAACTGCGCACCTTCAAAACTTGCACGACTTTTCGTAAATTGCAGTAATCGATTTGCAGCCCTTTTGGTCGATTGTGTTTTCCAGACGGTTGATGATTGGCAATTGGTCCTTGGCCTCTTTTGCTCCTCGTTTCTTTTTGATAGTTGGTAGTTGGCAGTTTGCCTCTTGTCCCTTGACAGTTTGCTTCATCTTCTTTGACAGTTGTCTTTTTGACAGTTGGCAGTTTGCTCTCAGGCCTTTCCCCCATTGCCATGCACCCCATCCTTTCCAATCGCGAGCGGCTGTTCATCTACCTCCTGGGCTGGCTCGCGCTCGCTCTGCTCTTGACAATCACGATGGCGGCAGGAAGGTTTGCGTGGCCTAACGCCGCACTTCTCGTCATTCCGCTTGCGGCCATTGCAGCATTCTTCTCGTTGTCATCCTGGTATTTGTGCCGCGCGTTCCCGGTCCGAGAAACACCCTCCCTCCGGCTCTTCGGAGCGCATCTTG
>MHAK01000016.1:0-71027 GCA_001802945.1 Ignavibacteria bacterium RIFCSPLOWO2_12_FULL_56_21
CCATTCCGACAAAGATGGCGACCAACGAGAACGCGACGTTCAGCGTCAGCTCCGCGACAGCGACGAGCGTGACGATCGTGGCGACCTCGACGGCCAATACCACCAACACCGTCACGGCGGTGGTGGACAGCGATGGCCGGTTGGGCAGCTGGACCTACGCTGGCGATTTCCAGTAAGCCGGCCAGTTCCAAGTTTCTCCAACGCCCTCCGGGATTCTCCGGGGGGCGTTTTTGTTTGCCCTGCCCAATCCGTAACCCGCCTGCCTCACTGACGTTCGTTCGGCGGGCAGGTCGAAAATCGCCAATCGTCATTTGAAAATTGAGACTTCTGAAGAATACGGTTTAAAGACCGGAAGTTGTTGTACGAACGATTTTTTAGGTAGTTAAGGGTACCTGTTCTTTGACTTTTCAGGTCATGAGAAGTTGGTTCTCGATTCCGTCGGAGTTCGTCATGTCCATCGTGGGATGATCGACCGTCGCATGTTATAGACCATCAGCGAGAGCATGAACTGCAATCGGTTGCGAGCCAGGTCATAGTATCGACAGCGAGTGTATCCCAGGATGCGCTTCATGAAGGCGAACGGACGCTCAACAGCACCACGGATGGATGAAAGGTGTTTGTTGATCCGCTTCTGATGAGCACTGAGCGGATGAGCCCGGGCTCCTCTGAACAAGATGCGACACTGGATGCCTTGATCTTCCAAGGCCTCACGACGCTGTTTGCTTGCATAGCCTTTGTCGGCATATACGCTCGTTTCAGTTCCCAGGAGCATCTTGTCGAACAAGGCAGTGTCTGACACATGGGCTGGTGTGAAGTCTGCCGTGTGGATAATCTCGGTCTTTTGATCCATCCCCACATGGCCTTTGTAGCCATAGAACATCTTGCCCTTTCGACTGGTGTAACGGGCGTCTTTATCACGGCGACCACCACCAAAGGCCTGTGCCTGTTTTAGGGTGGCGTCAACAATAGTCCCTTTACCGACGATCAGACCACGATCGCCAAGTTGACGATTAAAACCCTGGAAGAGCTTCTTGTCCAGGCCCAAACGGGCGAAAAGTTCTCGATACCGGCAGATCGTTGTTTCATCGGGGATGGCATCATGACTTGTCAGTCCCAGGAAGATTTGGAAGCTCCGTCGGTCGGCGATCTCTTCTTCCAGTCGTGGATCCGACAGGTTATACATCATCTGTAACAGGAAGCATTTGACAATCACCAACAGATTCATCCGGGAACGGCCGGCAGTAGACTCTGACGTTCGCTCTTTAGCAATGGCTGACTCAATCGGCTTGAGCAGGCGTTTCCAATCAACCTTTGCATCGATCATCTCCAGAGCCTGTTTACTCTGCGTCTTAACGTGCTTGCGAAAACCGTCATTGGCTGCCTGTGTGAATAAATCGGCATTGTGAATCTTGTTGCTGCGCATAAGTTCCTCCGATGGGTCGTTTGAGCATCTAACGTACCACATCGAAAAAAGTTCCTCGAAAACCTAATTTTTCAGAAGTCTCAAATTGGCATTCCCCAAGGAACCTTCCCCCGCCATCCCCCGTCTGACCACCTGGCGCTTGGGCCTTGCGTTGGCGATGAAAATACGAAGGACAATGCAAGTGCATTCAACCGCGAATGAACACGAATCATGATGGAATGTTTCGGTAATAGAGGCAAGTATGGTCTCATTTTCAAAAAGGAGGGTCGTATGAGGTCTCGTTACTGCGTTTGGGTGCTGGGGTTCCTGCTTATTGCAGGAGCCGGAACGACGGCACAAATGAAGGAACGGTCATCCAAACGGGGATGGCTTGGAGTGTCGATTCAGGATGTCACGGAGCGGATCGTCAAGAAATACAAGCTCCCGAGCGATGAAGGGGCATTCGTCGCGAATGTCTCCGAAGACAGCCCGGCCGATTCGGCGGGAGTGCGGGAAGGGGATGTCATTGTAACGTTGGGGGGTAAATCGGTGTATGATGCTGATGATCTGACGAAGCTTGTTCAGCGCACGGCGCCGGGAACGAAATCGGAACTCGTCGTGGTCCGGGATGGAGCACGCAAGACGCTTTCCGTCACTCTCGGACGGCAGAAGAATTTCATGGGATCTTTCGCGATCACCGCGCCGCACATTCCAAGAATGCGCATGTTCGTGGGGCATGGGATGCTCGGACTGGAAGTACAGACCCTGAACGAACAGTTGGGCGCCTATTTTGGTGCACCTAACAAGGAAGGAGTGCTTATTCAATCTGTCGAAGAAGAAAGCGCCGGAGCAAAGGCTGGTCTCCAGGCGGGAGATGTGATCGTTCGCATCGGAAAGCGTGAGGTCACCGATATCGACGACATCCGGAAGGAATTGTCAAAGCGGGATGATGGGGATAAAGTTGAGATCGAGGTGATCAGGAAGGGATCGCGGAAGACCGTGACCGCAGAAGTGGAAGAGAATGAAGGGCCTGATCACATGTTCTTCCGGAACCACGGCGGAAACATGAGGGTCTTCCCGAAGATTCCGGGAGAAGGCTTCGAATTCGATTTCGAATCATTCCCCGATGAGATGGGGACCGAGTTGCGGCACGATCTCGATGAAGCGCGACGAGCGACGATAGAATTGAAGCAGAATCTCAACGAAGGTGCCTTGAAAAAGGACATTCGTGTGCGGCCGACGGTAACGCTGTAGATCAGGCTCACGACACCGAACCAGATTTCATCTGACGCCGGTCGGTTTCCTCGGGTGAGGAAGCCGATCGGCGTCGATGCGTACGGCCAAGAAAATCAAAGCACCACATCGCAAGCGACAAGCAACAAGTAAACTCCAAATGCATGCAAATGTGTATCACGTAGAAATTTCAATGATCAAACCGGCGTAACCTACAGCAGCCGGTCGTTATGTCAATTGTACTTCCCCCCCGATTTTCTCCAGCCAGCAATTGGTGCTTATTTGCGATTTGCATATTGTCATTTGGTGCTTTCATTGGGCGCTATTTCCACGCATTGGCAATACAGAGAAATAGCCGTACTTTGCCGGCGTCATGATGCCTTTTCTGAGCAAGCACGGCAGAGTTATGGACCTTCTGCCCCAGATCATTCTAATTCTCGATGATCGAGGAAGGATCGTCGATTCGAACCGAACCGCATCCGAAACATTCGGCCTTCGTCGAGGCACCGGCGCCGTGACCGACGTTCGCACCCTTCTGGCTGCGGAAGAGCCGCAGGAGGTCGCGCAGATTATCGGTACGACAGCGGTTGTGGATATGCAGGAACACAGGTTTGTGCGAAGCGATCGCGTGGCCATCGATGTCCGGTTTGAGATCAAACCCCTGCCCGGCCCGAAGGAACACCTCCGCGTCTTTATCGGTCAGGATGTAACACAGGAAAAGCAGAGGGACCTCGACCTACTTCGCTTTTCGAACGTAATTCAGCACACCATCAATCCCATCCAGATCACTGACGCGAGCGGAAAGATGGTCTATGTCAATCCCGCTTTTGAGCGGGCCAGCGGATACCGCCGGGAGGAACTGATTGGCCAGAACCCGCGGCTTTTGTCGAGCGGCAGGCACGACAGGGCATTTTGGGCCGGTGTTTGGAGCCACATCTTGGCGGGAAAAGTGTGGGTGGGAAAAATCGAGAACAAGCGCAAGGACGGTACAGAATTTTTCTCCGAACTGGTCATATCCCCCATCGTCAATCCGGCAGGAACGGTTGTCGGCTTCCTGGGCGCGCATCGCGACATAACGGAACAGATCATCCTCGAACAACAGCTTGTACGTTCACAGCGGCTGGAGAGCATCGGTACGCTGGCTGCGGGGATTGCGCACGAGGTTGGCAATCCGCTCACGGCCATCTCATCGCTGGTACAAGTGTTGCAGCGCACCGTCCAGGACAAGTTCGCGACGGAGAAACTCGGACTTATCAGCAGTCAGATCAATCGCATCACGAAGATTATCCGCGATCTCGTAGATTTCTCCCGTCCAAGTACACATGTGGCAAAGCCGACGGACCTGAACCAGGTGATCAACGACGCGCTCAACATTGTCCGCTACGGAAAGAAGGTCAAGGACATCACGTTCGATCTGGACCTCGACGCTAAGCTTCCTCCCATCCGTATTGTTCCGGACCAGATCGTACAGGTCTTTATCAACATCCTCATGAATGCCGTCGACGCAATCGATGGACAAGCCGGCAAGATCAACATCACCAGCCGGTCGATCGACGGTGGCATCGACGTAAACATCAGCGATACCGGCAAAGGTATTCCCCCTGGAGAGCTCGAGAAAATCTTCGAGCCGTTCTACACAACGAAGGGCGTGGGACAAGGAACGGGCTTGGGACTCTGGGTAAGCTACGGGATCGTGAAGAGCTTCGAAGGCGATATCCTGGTGGAAAGTGTTCGGGGACAGGGGAGCAGGTTCATTGTGCGGCTGCCGCATCGCTGAGGCTCGGGGGATGGTGCCGCGGAAGATTTTCCACGAAGGGCCACGAATGCAGCGAACGACTTGCACCACCAAGACACACGAAGATAGAGTTTATCATGATAATCGATTGTATTGGCGATCATTCGCGGGTCAAGAATCCGAACCGCGAATAAACGCGAATATGTATGAACGAACGTAAGAACAATTCGTGGAGATTCGTGTAGATTCGTGGATGATCTTTACATAGTTTTCTTCTGTACGGCAGTTCTTATTTTACTTTTCCATAGCCCTCATATTCACAGCTGAACCCCTGTATGGCGCCCCGTATACTCATTGTCGACGACGAACAGATTATCCGCGAGTCGGTCGTATTCGTTCTCCAAAATGAAGGCTTCCAGGTGGCGGAAGCCGCAAACGGCCGTCTGGCACTGGAGATGCATCGAAGGCAGCCGTTCGATATCGTCATCACCGACATTGAAATGCCGGAGATGCGCGGGACGGAGTTGTTACGTCAAGTACGACAGGAAACGCCGGAAACGTTTGTTGTCATCGTGACGGCGTTCGCTTCCGTCGAAACGGCGGTGACGGCGCTCCGCGAAGGGGCCTCGGACTATGTTTTGAAGCCGATCAACTTCGACGATCTGTTGCACCGGGTGAAGAAATTACTCGAAGTTCGTTCGTTGTCGCTTGAGAACGCAATTCTCCGGCAGGAGCTTCAGCGGAAGTTCGATTTTGACGCGATCATCGGCCAGAGTTCGGCGATGAAAAAAGTGTTCGGTGTGATCGAACGCGTTGCACGAAGCGACGGCACCGTGCTTATCACGGGAAAGAGCGGTACGGGGAAAGAGCTGATTGCGCGAGCGATACACTTCCACAGTCTGCGGGCGGCCAAGAGATTCGTTCCCGTGAACTGCGGCGCAATCGTCGACACGTTGTTCGAAAGTGAGCTCTTTGGCCACAAAAAGGGGTCATTTACGGGTTCGACGGGGGATAAAGAAGGGCTCTTCAAAGTTGCGCATGAGGGAACGATCTTCTTGGACGAAGTAAGCGAGATACCGCTGAACCTTCAGGTGAAGCTCCTTCGAGCGCTGGAGCAAAAGGAGATCACTCCCATCGGCACAACCGACGTTATCAAGGTCGATGTCAGAATCATCGCCGCCACGAACAAGGACCTTCGGAAGGAAGTGGAAATGGGGAAGTTCCGGGACGATCTGTTCTATCGGTTGAATGTGGTGGAAGTGGACCTTCCGCAGTTGAGCGCTCGTCCGGATGATATTCCGAAGCTCGCCAATCATTTCTTGGATGCGTTTTCGAAACAGATGGGAAAGCGGATCAAGGGATTCACGAACGACGCGATGCGTGCACTCCTGCGATATCAATGGAAAGGGGAGGTCCGGGAGTTGGAAAACGCCGTTGAACGTGCGGCGATCTTTTGCGACGGCGATTTCATCGGCATTGAACATCTGCCGGACTCCATGGCCGGAACGCATGACGGAGGAGGTCCTGCAGCCCCCGTGATCTACGGCGATCAACCGTTGAAGGAAGCTGTCAAGGATTTCGAAAAGATGTTCATCCAGCAGGCGCTGACGAGGCATCAACACAACAAAGAAGAAACGGCGAAGGCGTTGGGGATGAGCCTGTCGTCGCTCTACAGAAAGATCGAAGAACTGGAAATCGGGGCGGGAGAGTAAGGTCGTTGGGGGGAAGGGGCCAGGAGAGTGGAATGCTGTTTCCTGAGTGCGGATTAGCTTGCGTGTAGCTTTGGGCGTTTGAGCGAAAAACTGGCGGCTAGACACAGGCCGCATGAGTTTGCAGTTGGTAGTCTGCTCTCCCGTCCTTGTCCCATACCAACGCTGTATGTAGTCTTTAGTCTGTTATCTGACTTTTGATTTCTGTCATCTGACGTCTGTTCTCTGTCATTCCCGCGCATGCCCTTCAAAGAGAGTGAGCCCATGAAACGTTCCCTGATGCTTTCCGCCACCCTTCTCTTCATTTTCTTCTCTCCACTCCTCGACGCTCAAAAGCGATACTACAAAGGAAACACCCACACGCATTGTTATCCCTGGAGCGGCGACATCAGGGACTCCAGCTATACTGCGGAAGCCGTAGTATCGCAGTATTCGGCGAGAAGATACGATTTTATCGTCTTCACGAATCATGGGACGTGGTTCGATGCGAGCGGATTGTCGACACCAGAAATGACAGTGATCAGCGGCTCGGAAGTCGGGATTTCGGGAAAAGGACGATGGGGACATTTCTCGGCGGTCGGTTTGGACGCCAAACTCAGCGGCGCGGGACTCACACACCAGCAGTTGATCGATTCGATCGTTGCGCATGGTGCGATCGCGTTCGTCAATCATCCTCGGTTCAGTATGATCCCATTGACCGCAGTGCATGTCCTTGACAGCATGACGTCGAATCTCCGGCACATGGAGGTTTGGAACGGCGCGACGGCGAAGGAACCGCCGCCGAACGACATTTCCGTGTGGGACAGCGTTCTCTCCACCGGAAGACTGATGTATGGGATCTCGTGCGATGATTCTCACAGGAGTGGTCATCAGGGGAAGGCGTGGATCATGGTATATGCTTCATCCAACCGGCAGTCGGACCTCCTTGCGGCGATCCGCAATGGAGACTTCTACGCAACCAACGGCATCGTCATGGATTCCATCAGCACTTCCGCACAGCAAGTCTTTGTTAAGAGCTCGAACGGAGATCGCATCCGCTTCATCGGCGACGGGGGAAAGGATTTGCTGTCGCTTGAAGGAGGCGAAGGTTCATATGCGATCAAAGGAAATGAAGTGTATGTTCGCGCGGAGGTCTCTAATGCGTCCGGACAGCGGGCATGGATACAACCCGTCATAGTGGAGCGCTCGGGTAAGTAAGCAATACTCAGTGCCCAGCCCCCGACGGAGTTTACCCGCCCCAGGCCAGCTCGGGGCTGAAGTTCGGAGTGCGGAGAAAGATGCAGGGCGTTCGGCTTGACCGCGCCTTTCTCATTATTGAGATGTTTCCCGTTATTCAAGCGCGCCGGACCTTCTCCTCTTTTTCCGGCTGTTGCCAAGATCCATCCAACCCCGGGAGCATGGAAATCCTGGGGTTTTTCATTCCCCGCCATTCCAAACCCTGAGAATGTCCCTCCCGATTTTCTCAAAACTTCCAACTCTTGCGAATGCCAACGGCCATAAGTCTCCTTCTGGTTTCGGATTCTGCCTTTCACCACCCGCGCCCCAATGGCACGCCGATTGTGCCTCGTTCTGCGTGTTTCCGGGCAGTGTATGCCCGGACGTCACGTAGAATCCACTATCGGAGGAGTACATCATGTCCGACGACTATTTGACCACGGGCATTCCCGGACTTGTCGGTTCAGTCAAGCTGAAAGAAGCTGTGCGAGTGTATGAGAGGGCTTTGATACTGGAATCGCTCAGGGCCAACAACAACGACAAACGGGCCGTCGCGAAACTTTTGGGGATCAGCATTTCATCGCTTTACCGCAAGCTCGCAGAGCTGTCGATCGAAGACCACAACGAAACGGTCTCCGAGTCCGCGAGATTGTAACCGTTCTCGCTTCGGGCGACACTGATTCGCAAGCCGATTGACACAGCCACACGACATACGAATTCCGGTCTCATCGGACAAGCAATCGCGCGGGACCAAGCGCGTCCTTATTTTTAGTCCGGACGCCGATCTTGCACGAACACTTGTGCTCATCCTAGAGGAGCGATTCCAGATCACCAGGGAGACCTCGGTTTCGGCGCTGGAAACGACGCTCGGACGAGAACGTCCGGACCTGGTACTCGTCGACCTGTTCACATTTTCCGAGGATGTGCGCCGTGTGCTCGAGCTTTTGCGGCTGAAGGCGGCCGATGTCCCGCTCGTGATCTTGCGGGGATATCGGCCACTGCAAAAGGATGTCAACGCCGACATCGAAACCATGGGGTCGATCGTATTCTACAAGCCCGTGGACGTGGACCTCGTGTCGCAGGCGATCGAGAACATTCTTCATCAATGATCTGACGTCGCCAGGTTTCGTGCGAATGCACCACCCGAAGTGTGATGTCATGCTCTGCGTTCTCCGGTGCAGCGGGCGCTGCGTCAGGTTTCTGGAACGATTGGAACGGAGAAACGAGTGAACTGGCTACCCCATTACATGGTTAAAGTGGTCAGCGCCGACGAAGCCGCAGCCGCGGTGAAGTCGGGCGACCGTATGTTTATTTCCGGCAATGCTGCAAGTCCGGTTTTGTTGACGCAAGCCCTTGCGCGCCGCGCGAGCGAACTCCGCGACGTCGAGGTGAATCACGTGCTACTGCTGGGAGACGACCCGCTGGCACGACCGGAATTTGCGAACTCCTTCCGCCATAACTCGTTGTTCGTTGGACCCGCCGACCGTGAGGCAATCGCCGACGGTCGCTCCGATTACGTTCCGGTACACCTCTCCGATATTCCCGGACTCTTCACGCAGCGTATTATACCCCTTGACGTTGCATTCATCCACGTGTCGCCGCCGGACGAGCACGGCTTCATGAGTTTCGGCGTCGAATGCGGAGCGTCGAAGGCAGCCGCAGAAAGCGCGAGGATCGTTGTCGCCCAGGTCAACGAGCGGATGCCCAGGACGCTTGGAGACGATTTTATCCACGTCTCGCGTGTGCACAAGATCGTCGAGTGCTCCGAGTCGCTGCAGACGCTGACGCCCCGGATCGCAAACGAAACAGAGATCAGGATTGCACGCAACATTGCACCCCTCGTCGAGGACGGCGCAACAATGCAGCTCGGCATCGGCGGTATTCCGGACGCCGTACTGAAGCTCCTGGACGACCGCCAGCATCTGGGTATTCATACAGAAATGGTGTCAGACGGTGTCGTGGAGGCGATTGAAAAAGGGGTCGTGACGAACGCCCGCAAATCGCTGCATCGAGGAAAGGTCATTGCCACGTTCGTCCTCGGGTCGAGCGAACTCTACGGCTACATCGACAACAATCCGCTGTTTGAACTTCATCCGTGCGACTATACGAACAACCCGTTCGTCATCGCGCAAAACGACAACATGGTCGCCATCAATTCGGCGATCCAGGTGGACTTAACCGGGCAGGTCTGCTCGGATTCCATCGGCCGACGTATCTACAGCGGGTTCGGCGGGCAGGTGGACTTTATCCGCGGGGCGTCGTATGCAAAAGGGGGCAAACCCGTCATCGCCCTTCAGTCGACGGCAAAGAAAGGGACCCTATCGCGCATCGTGCCGACGCTGACGGCCGGGGCGGGGGTCGTGACCAGCCGTGCGGACGTGCATTATGTGGCGACGGAATTCGGAGTCGCCTTCCTCCATGGGAAGAACCTGCGCCAGCGGGCCGAAGCTTTGCTGCAGATCGCACATCCCGATTTTCGGGAAGAACTGGAAAGAAGCCTTCGGGGCGACATAAAGATGGCCGTTCTTTCCTGATCAGTCACAGACGAAACGAGGTGCCCCATGATACCTGCGTGGAAGGACATTCAGAATACCCTCTGTCGCAAGTGTATTGACGGCGATGGCAGCGGCAGATGCAGACTTCCGGTGGATGAAGAATGCGCGCTTCAAAGATCGTTTCTGCAGGTTGTCCAGACGATCCAGAGGGTGAATTCGTCGAACTTCGACGACTATGCACTCGCGCTCCGCAGGGACGTGTGCGCATCGTGCATGTATCAGGATGCGGCTGGGATGTGCCAGAGACGCGATCATTTGGAATGCGCGCTCGACAGATACTTTCCACTCGTCATCGAGATCATTGAGAAGGAGCTGGAGACGACTTGAGAAGTATCTTGCAATGAGCGCAAAGTCCGCATTGTAGTGGCCATGCTCCGCTCCATAACGCTCTTGAGACTGCCATGGACTCAATCACCCGCATGGACCGCAGCATTGAGGCGGTCGTACACGACCTCGAGATAGCCCTGGCTCGCTCCGCCGAGATCGCCCGGGAGATCTCCACTCTTGACGCAGGACACCGCAGCAATCCTCACCTTCTCCGCACCAAAGAACTGCTTGCCGATCTCCGGGCGCGGCTGGATGGCATCGAGACATTTGTGCAGAATTGCCAGATGCGAGTGCACAGAGGCGACGAACCGCCCGAGGACATCGACCTGTGGATGTGAATGCCTCCGGTCTGCACACGGTCTTCGGACCGGTTCCGTCCCGGCGATTCGGACGTTCCCTGGGCGTCGACGTTATTCCCAAGAAACTGTGCTCGATGGATTGTGTCTACTGCGAGGTGGGGAGGACCACCATGCGCGACATCATCCGGAAGGAGTACATCCCGACTTCCTGGATACTTCGCGAGCTTGCCCTTCGACTTGCCCTCCGTCCGCCAATCGATTGCGTGACATTTTCCGGTTCGGGTGAACCGACGCTCCATGCCGGTCTTGGTCACATGATCTGCATGGTGAAGGGAATGACCGACGTTCCCGTCGTCGTGCTCACCAATGGATCGTTGTTGTGGAAAGAAGACGTTCGCCAGGACCTGCTGGCCGCCGACATCGTATCTCCGTCGCTCGATGCCGTCAGTGAAGACATTTTTCGCAGGGTCGACCGTCCTCATCCGCGATTGAGCGCCGTCCAGGTGATCGATGGAATGTGTAAGTTCCGGAAGGAGTTCAAGGGAACCTACCTGCTCGAGATGCTTTTCGTCAGCGGTATCAACGACGGCGATGAAGAAGTCCTGCGGCTCCGCGACGCGGCAAAGCGTATCGCTCCGGACAAGATCCAGGTCAATACCATTCTTCGTCCCCCCGCCGAATCATGGGCAAAACCCGTGGACCACGAGCGATTGCTGAAGATACGGGACATGCTCGGTCCGATGGCGGAGATCATCGCGCCGACGTCGCTGAAAGCCGGCGTACCCAGCATGAACATGTCGCAAGACGACGTGCTTGCACTTCTCCGCAGGCGGGCAATGACCGTTGACGAGATCGCGGAAGCTGCGAACATCGATCGACAGGCAGCAGAGACCACTCTTGCCGTTCTTCGGGTGGCCGGGCTCGCAACGCTGGTGGATTTCGGGGGCAGACAGTATTTCGATGCGACGCGAGACTGAATGACTTTCCCACATAGGCGTGGATTCAGCAATATTCTCAGCACAATCTTGATGATTCGCCGGCAGCATTTTTTGCTTCGCATCGGCTGAGGATCAGAAGCACAAGTCCGGAATTTCCAACTTCTGCGAAACCCCTCTGCTTTTCATCATTTGACTGCCTTTTTCACTCGCTTTTGGCGGTTATCCCCGTTGGAACGCTATTTGCGTGAAACCTGACTGATCTTTCACAATTACTCTCTGAGGAACACATGTCGACCTCCGATACAAAGCCGCAAGAATCAGCGGCACAGGTCACTATCGATGGAAATGAAGCTGCCGCCTACGTAGCGCACAAACTGAACGAAGTCATCGCCATTTATCCGATCACGCCCTCTTCCAACATGGGAGAATGGGCTGACGAATGGTCTGCACAGGGACGGAAGAACCTGTGGGGTACCGTTCCAACGGTCGTGGAAATGCAGAGTGAAGGCGGGGCCGCCGGAGCAGTCCACGGCGCGCTTCAGGCCGGGGCGCTCGCGACGACTTTCACGGCATCGCAGGGCCTGCTGCTGATGATCCCCAATATGTTCAAGATCGCGGGCGAATTGACTCCGACGGTCTTCCACATTGCCGCCCGCACGGTGGCTACTCACGCGCTCTCCATTTTCGGCGATCATTCGGACGTCATGTCCGCCCGGTCGACCGGTTGGGCCATGCTTGCATCCGCATCGGTCCAGGAGGTCATGGATTTTGCGTGCATCTCCCATTCCGCAACGTTGCAGGCGCGGCTGCCGTTCGTCCACTTTTTCGACGGCTTCCGCACGTCGCACGAGGTCATGAAGATCTCGCAACTGAGCGACGCAACGTTGCGAAGCATGATCGACGATACTCTGATCTTCGAGCATCGCCGACGCGCCCTCACGCCAGACCGCCCCGTTATGAGGGGCACGGCTCAGAATCCCGATGTATTCTTCCAATCGCGTGAGCGATGCAATCCGTTCTATGAAGGTTGTCCGTCGATCGTCGAAGCGACGATGAAGAAATTCGCACGGCTCACCGGCCGATCGTACGAATTGTTCGAATATGTCGGCGCGCCGGACGCGGATCGCGTTATCATCATGATGGGCTCCGGCGCCGAGACGGTACACGACACCGTCGCTTACCTAAACGCGCACGGCGAAAAGGTCGGATTGATCAAAGTGCGTCTCTACCGGCCTTTTTCGATGAAACATCTTTTGAAGGCCATTCCGCCGTCGGCCACAACGATCGCCGTGCTCGACCGATGCAAGGAACCCGGCGCCTCCGGCGACCCGCTGTATATGGACGTTGTAACCTCGTACGCCGAGGCGATTCGCACCGGCATCGCACCCGCCACATCGGTTCCTGCATTCGTTGGCGGCAGATATGGATTGTCGTCCAAAGAATTCACGCCCGCCATGGTCAAGGGAGTGTTCGAAGAACTCCGCAAAAAGACGCCGAAGAATCATTTCACGATCGGCATCACCGACGACGTAACTCACACCTCGCTTCCGTACGATCCCGCATTTTCCGTCGAACCGGCTGACGTTGTTCGGGCAGTGTTTTACGGACTGGGCGCGGACGGCACCGTCGGCGCGAACAAGAATTCCATCAAGATCATCGGCGAAGAGACGCCGTATTTCGCCCAGGGCTATTTTGTCTACGACTCGAAAAAGTCGGGATCGACGACGACGTCGCACTTGCGATTCGGGCCGCGCCAGCTCCATGCGCCGTATCTCATCGAAAAGGCCAACTTTGTTGCGTGCCATCAGTGGTTCTTCCTGGAGCGGTTCGACGTTCTGGAGACGGCCATGCCGGGTAGCACGTTCCTGTTGAACAGTATGCACGGCAAGGAGCAGGTGTGGGAGCATCTTCCTCGCCAGATTCAGCAACAGTTGATCGAGAAGAATATGAAGTTCTATGTCATCGACGCAATCAAGGTGGCAACCGAAGCGGGGATGGGAGGACGGATCAACACCATCATGCAGACCTGCTTCTTTGCGATCTCAGGAGTGCTTCCGAAGGATGAAGCGATCGCGGCCATCAAGACGTCGATCAAAAAGACGTACGGCAAGAAGGGCGAACATGTGGTCCAGAAGAATTTCGAGGCGGTCGACAAGACGCTTGCGAATCTCTTTGAGGTGAAGATACCTGCTCGCGTATCGAACGCAGTGGAACTGCCGCCCGCCGTGTCGGCGCAGGCGCCCGAATTCATCCGCACGTTTACCGGCACCATCATTGCAGGCAAAGGAGACACGCTCCCCGTGAGCGCGATGCCGGAAGACGGCACGTATCCGGTGGGCTCGGCCATGTGGGAGAAACGGAACATCGCCCTCGAGATACCCGTGTGGGAGTCCGAACTCTGCATCCAATGCAACAAATGCGCGCTGGTGTGTCCTCACGCCTCCATTCGGATCAAGGTCTACGACGGCGCCGCGCTCGCAAACGCCCCGCAGACATTCAAATCGATGGAGTACAAGGGGACAGAGTACAAGGGCATGAAGTATACTGTCCAGGTCGCTCCCGAGGATTGCACGGGATGCGGATTGTGCGTGGAAGTTTGCCCGGCGAAGAGCAAGAAGGAATCGAAGATCAAGGCCATTAACATGCATCCGCAGGAATTGCTCCGCCTGCCGGAGCGCGTCAACTACGACTTCTTCCTCAACCTCCCGGAAGCAGACAGGCGCACCGTGCGCACCGACACCGTGAAGGGGACGCAATTCTTTCAGCCGCTGTTCGAATATTCAGGGGCCTGCTCCGGCTGCGGCGAAACGCCGTACGTAAAACTGGCAACACAGCTTTTCGGAGACAGGATGCTCGTGGCAAATGCCACCGGCTGCTCGTCCATTTACGGCGGCAATTTGCCGACGACCCCATGGACGAAGAACGGCGAAGGACGCGGGCCCGCATGGTCCAATTCGCTGTTCGAAGACAACGCGGAGTTTGGGTTGGGCATGCGGCTTACGGTGGATAAGAACACAGAGATGGCTCAGGAATTGCTGACCCTTTTCACTTCTGAACTAGGCGATTCGTTCGTTCGCGAGATTCTCGAGGCGGACCAAAGCGATGAAGCGGGCATCTACGAACAACGTGTCCGCGTTGCAGACTTGAAGAAGCTTCTGAAAAAGAGCGCCACACCGGAAGCGGAACGTCTGCTCAGTCTGGCCGACTATCTGGTGAAGAAAAGTGTATGGATCATGGGAGGAGACGGTTGGGCCTACGACATTGGGTTTGGCGGGTTGGACCATGTCCTTGCTTCCGGCAGAAACGTGAATGTGCTGGTCCTGGACACGGAGGTCTATTCGAATACCGGCGGACAAATGTCAAAGGCAACGCCGCGTTCAGCGGTGGCAAAGTTTGCCGCATCCGGCAAGCCGACAAGGAAGAAAGACCTCGGCCTGATCGCAATGTCCTACGGCGACGTATATGTGGCACGGGTTGCGATGGGTGCGAACGATGCACAAACCATCCGGGCCTTCCTCGAAGCGGAAGCCCACAACGGACCGTCGATCATCATTGCATACGCCCACTGCATCGCTCACGGCATCGACATGGCGCTTGGCATGACAAACCAAAAGATCGCCGTCGAGACCGGCTACTGGCCGCTATTCCGCTACAATCCTCGGCTCGAAGCAGAAGGCAAGAATCCGTTCAAGCTCGATTCCAAACCGCCGAGTAAACAGCTCCGGGAGTTTACCCAGCTCGAAACGCGGTTCAGGATGCTCGAGAAGAGCCATCCGGAACGGGCGAAAGAACTGGCCTTGCTCGCGCAGGAAGACGTCGATGAACGATGGAAGCTGTACGAGCAGTATGCAAAAGGAACAAACGGAAAACCAACGCCTGCCGCAGAGCACGCAGTGTAAGCAGTGAAACGACGTGTCCTTCGGGTCGGGTTTCCGATCAACCGGACCCGGCCGGAAAGATCATTCTGCAAAGTACGAGCACCGAACAATGAAGAACGAACGCAGAAGTTGGTAGATCTGCCATTTATGACAATTTGACCACCATGGACCTAACCACGTACTATCTTGGCAAACGACTCAAGAATCCCATTGTCCCTTCGGCGAGTCCGTTGTCCCGCAACATCGACATGATGCGCAGAATGGAGGATGCGGGGGCTGCCGCGATCGTCATGTATTCGCTGTTTGAGGAACAGATCGAGCATGAATCGTTCGAGATCGACCACTATCTCTCGTACGGAACGCAGAGCTACGCCGAGGCGCTGACGTATTTCCCGGAGGCGGCCGATTACAATCTTGAGCCTGACCAGTATCTCGAACTTCTTCGGAAAGCAGCCCAGTCGCTCGATATCCCGGTGATCGCAAGCCTGAATGGAGTCTCCAAGGGGGGATGGATCAAGTATGCGAAGCACCTGGAGGAAGCCGGGGCGGATGCAATTGAGTTGAATGTCTACTACATCCCCACCGATCCCGTGTTGGCGGGCGACGACGTTGAAACGCGGTATCTCGACATTCTCCACGCCGTCAAAAGTACCGTCGCCATTCCGGTTGCCGTCAAGTTGAGTCCGTATTTCACCGCCATGGCAAACATGGCGCAGCGGCTTGTGAATGCCGGCGCCGACGGATTGACGCTGTTCAACCGTTTCTATCAGCCGGACATCGACATCAACGAGATGGAGGTCGTTCCCAGCATTCATCTCAGCGATTCGTCGGCGAACCGGCTTGCGATGAGATGGATCGCCATTCTGCACGGGAAAATCAAAGCGAGCCTCGCGGCGACCGGCGGAATCCATTCGTCGGATGACGTCGTCAAGCTGTTGATGGCAGGGGCAGATGTGACCATGATGGCATCGGCGCTTCTTAAGAAGGGTCCAGAACATATTGCCGATGTTTTGCGCGACCTGGAGAAATGGATGTTCGACCACGAGTATACGTCCGTCGAGCAAATGAAGGGAAGCGTGAGCCATCGCTCGGTGCGAGATCCTTCGGCGTTCGAGCGGGCGAACTACATGAAAGCGCTGAACAAGTACAAGTTGCTCGTGTAGAGCGTTGGTAAAGGATGTTATCCACGAAGTGCCACGAAGCAACAGAAACAGGAACAGGAACTCCACTCTTCGTGTACCTTCGTGGAAGATCAATTCTTGTTCTAGGAGCATCGTAAGCATTGAAGCCCCGCCGCCGAATGCAGCTCGCCATGTCCGGCGGACGTCCGGACCGAACGCCCTTCATGTGTCAAATGAGCATCGGACACATGCTGCAACAGCTCAACGTTGCTGCGGCGGACTTCTGGTGCGACCCCCGAGTATTCGCCGACGGACTTGTGCGCCTCCAGCGGCAGTACGGGTTCGACGGCATACTGGTGAGCCTGCACGGGCATGATCCGGAGTGGAGACAGAACATTCGCGAACGCTTTCCGACGGATGGCGGCGAATCCATCCGCTGGAATGACGGCAGTGTAACCTTCTTTCCTCTCGACGACCTTCCCCACCACACGCCCGTTTCTGAGCCCGAACCGCGCGAGATCGACCCGTCTCTCATTCCGAAAGAGATCGACTATATTCCAGTAAGTCAGGGTCTCCATTTTCACGTGCATCCGAAGCACGCATTCGATATTTTACACCGCGTGCGATCGCTGGCGGGGTCGGACGTCGCCATCCACGCCGAGGTGACCTCGCCGTTCGACTATTTTCTTGATTGGCTCGGCCATGAGAGGGGATTGATGGTGCTGATCGACGATCCTTTGACAGCATCCCTCATGCTGAAGAAATTCGCCGCCGGGGTTGCTGTGATTGCTGACGGCATGTGCCGTGAAGACATCGATGCAATTAAGATCTCGTCTCCGTTCGCCGGTGCCGGATTCCTTTCACGCAGCCACTACGAAGAGTTCATCCTTCCTCATGAGCGGACCGTGGTTGAAGCGATCCAACGGACGGGGATCCCCGCATATCTCCATACGTGCGGTGCGATCGGCGACCGGCTGGACCTCATGAAGCGCACCGGCGCACGCGGCCTGGAATGCCTGGACCCGCCACCGATCGGAAGCACGGACCTTGAGGAAGCCTTCCGGATACTCGGTGGAAGCATGTTTGTGAAGGGGAATGTCGATCCGGTCAATACGCTGCTGCTGGCAAGCGACGCTCAGATGCGGGAAGACGTTTGTCGCCGCATTGCCCTGGGGAAGAAATATGGGCGGTTCATCCTGAGCACGGCTTGTTCCATTGCTCCGCATGTACCAAAGGAAAAGATACTGATGATGAGAAGTATCGTGGAACAGGATCAGCCCCGCAAAAGGACGATCTTCGGCAAGAAGGCGGTCCATCGCCATGACACCTGAATTCGATGAGCTCCAGACAGCTCTGATTGGGGGGAATCACGTGCGCACGGCTGAAATGACGCAATCGTTTGTCACATCCGGCGCAACCCCGCAAGACATTCTGGAGAAAGGACTACTTCCGGCGATGCAGGTTGTCGGCCGGCGTTTCCGGGACGGGGAGGTGTTTCTGCCGGAAGTCCTGGTCGCGGCCAGGGCGATGAAGTCGGCAATGGCAGTACTGGAGCCGCTTCTCGCGGCGGCGAAGTACCAGTCGAAGGGGAAAGTGGTCTTGGGGACGGTCAAAGGTGACGTGCATGATATTGGCAAGAACCTCGTAGGCGTCATGCTCCGGGGTGCAGGATTCGAGGTGGTCGATATCGGTACCGGCTGCGCTGCGGAGAAGTTTGTGGACGCCGTGCGGAAACACCAACCCCACGTTTTGGGTTTGTCGGCGCTCCTTACGACGACAATGACGTATATGAAAACTGTGATCGATACGCTTCGGTCGTCGGGAATGGATGTTCCCGTTATCGTGGGAGGCGCGCCGGTGAATGCGGAGTTCGCGCAGCAGATCGGCGCGGCGGGAACGGCTAGAACCGCGGGAGATGCAGTGGAGCTCGTACATCGACTTATACCTCAGGCGTGACAATCCCACGTTTGTGAGGCATTCACGGACCTCACTCTTCGAAGTATCCAGGCAAAGCATGATCAGCATTCATAACCTCAAGGATCCCTCCGGTCCGATCCTTTTCGACGGCGGCTTTGGGGCCGCATTGCAGCACCGGGGCCTTACTTCGGGAACTCCTCCGGAGACCTGGAATATCGCGCGGCCCGAGGAAGTTCGGAAACTGCACGCGGAATTCGTAGCAGCAGGTTCAGCGATCATCGAATCGAACACATTCGGAGCAAACTCCTGTCGATGGCATGCGTCGGGCGAACGTGCGCCCCTTGGCCTCGTCATACACGAGGCGTGTCGTCTCGCCGCGTCCGCGGCAGACGCAAAGGCCGTTGTTGCGGCGTCGACGGGCCCGCTCGGGGACGTGCTGGAGCCCTACGGCGAATTGTCACGCGAGCAGGGAAAGCATGCATTCCGTGAGCAATACTCGATGCTGAAAAGCGAGGGGATACGAGTTCTGCTGATCGAAACGATGATGTCGCTCGACGAGGCGCTCCTTGCACTGGAGACCGCAAAGGAAGTAGGGTTCGATGCCGTTGGCGTTACGATGACATTCGAACCGGGACCGCACGGCCCGCGCACGGCGTTTGGCGTTGCGCCTGCGGAAGCCGCTCGACGATTGAGCGAAGCAGGAGCGAACATTGTGGGCTCCAATTGCGGGTCGGGATTTGACACGATGCGAATCGTCGCCGCGGAATTCCTGGAACATGCCGGCGTTCCTGTGCTGATCCAGCCGAATGCCGGGATACCCGTGGTCGGTGCGGACGGCCCAATGTATCCAGAAACGCCCGAATCCTTCGGTGAATTCCTGCAGGAGCTCTATGAAACCGGCGTGCGGCTTCTCGGCGGGTGTTGCGGGTCGGGGCCGGAGCACATTGCATGTGCGAAGGCAGCGCTACGTCGACATTCGGTCGGTGGACACCGCATCAACATATGATCCATAGATACTCTACGGAGTTCACGTCTTCTTTTGTGTATGTTCTTGAAACGTGTTCTCCTCAACTTCACTCCATCCCAATTCTCTACAAAGTATGGCAGGCACGCTGAGCCCATCTTTGACCGAGCAAGCCGGGCGTTTCATGGATGATGAACACTTCGATCATCTCGTGTACCGCCGCATGGCAGACGTTGAACATGACCCGCGGCGCAAAGAGCTCCTTCTTCAGCTCTCTGCGGCGGAGGAACGGCATGCCGTGTTCTGGAGGGACATTGCGGGCCGGGAACCAAAGCCGGTGAGTGCGTTTCGCATCCGGTCGCTGATCACGCTCCGCCGCCTCGCCGGCCTGATGTTCACGCTGAAATTCCTCGAGCGTCACGAACATGATGTCGTGGAGGAATATCGTCTCTGGCTTCCAGCGTTGGGAGAACAACGTCGGGCGAAACTTCAGGAGATACTGAAAGACGAAGAGGAACACGAACACGCGTTCATGGTCCAGGTGGATGAGGCGATTGTCCGCTACATCGGATTCGTGGCTTTGGGACTCTCTGACGCGATCATCGAGATCAGCGGCGTGCATGCGGGATTTCTTGGAGTGATGGGCTCCACCGTCGTCGCCGGCGTGGCCGGACTCGTGGTCGGATTTGCGGCCTGCATTTCTATGGGTGTTGCGGCATACATGAAAGCGAAGAGTGAAACACGCCAGGCGCCGCTGACATCAGCCTTCATCACCAGCGGCGCCTATCTGCTGGCCGTAGTACTGCTTGCCGCCCCATATTTCGTGACGCATTCAATGCTGCTTGCGTTCAGCGTCTCGGTGTTCTTTGCGATCGTGCTGAGCGTGATGTTCACGTTTTACGTAGCGATAGTGAACGACACGAATTTCCATCGGGAAGTGGTTGAGAACACCCTCTTGCTGCTGGGCACAGCGGCTGCAACGTACTTCTTTGGAGAAGCGTTGGGGTCGATTTTTGGCCTGCAATCTCCGATGGCCATGTAGGGACAAGATAAACGGCGAAAGAACGTGAATGGGAGTGCCGGGATAATTGAAATACATTTTCGCGTTCATTAGCGTTCATTCGCGGTTCCCTCCTTGTCTAGCACTTAGCAACGACAGGTCTGCTTCTCGATTCCAATAATCCCGGAATTCTCTTCCTCTCATTATTGAGAATCGGAGAGCTTTCCATCTCCCTCCTGCAAAAAATCCCCCGTTTATCCGGTGTTTTTTCTTTTGTTGCGTGGCATAACCGTTGCTCATCTGAGATAATCAGACATCAGTAGTCAGACGACGGACAATAGACCCGTAGGGACAGGAACGGGGACAGTCAACGGATAATCTACAACAGCGAACGAACGAGAAAGAAACTGCAACCCGCAATCCGAAATCTTCCAACGTATTCCCGATGATCATCGACGACCGCCTCATTGAGCTTCTCAAGACCTTCAGCAAACAAGGACCTCGATACACGAGTTATCCGACGGCGCCGATGTTTTCTTCGGACTACAATGACAAACGATTCGAGGTTGACCTCATCCGGAACAACCACAACAACCCCGGCCCCGTCTCGCTCTATCTCCACATTCCGTTCTGCGATTCTCTCTGCTACTTCTGTGGCTGTACGACAATCATCACCAACAATCGGGAAAAGATCCGAACGTATCTCGACGC
Source organism: Ignavibacteria bacterium RIFCSPLOWO2_12_FULL_56_21 (assembly GCA_001802945.1). Classification (GTDB taxonomy): domain Bacteria; phylum Bacteroidota; class Ignavibacteria; order UBA10030; family UBA10030; genus 2-02-FULL-55-14. The sequence continues at coordinate 21,005 of MHAK01000016.1, forward strand.
GTTGAAGCGGGAGATCCTGCTTACGTCGGCGTATGTCGAACGGCAACGGCAAGTGACGCAGATGCACTGGGGAGGCGGAACGCCGTCGTATCTCGATCCGTCGGAGATCCGCGACCTGATGGATGTGCTCCGGCGACGGTTCAATTTCGCGCCGGACGCCGAGATCAGCGTGGAGATAGATCCACGCGGACTGACTTTTGACCACATGAAGGCCTTCCGCGAAGGGGGCGTGAACCGCGTTTCTCTTGGCATACAGGATTTCGACACTGACGTGCAGCGGGCAGTGAACCGCGTTCAGTCCGAGCAACTCACACTCGATGCAATGCGGTGGGCGAAGGAGCTCGGCATCGACAGCGTCAACTTCGACCTCATCTATGGACTGCCGCTCCAAACGACCGGGTCATTCCAGCATACTCTCCATCGCGTCGTCGCAATGAGGCCGAATCGCATTGCGGCCTTCAGCTTCGCGTATGTACCGTGGATGAAGAAGCAGCAGAACCTTCTCAATGCGAAAGACATGCCTGCGGCAGACGCGAAGCTGCAGCTTCTCAAAGCGACAATCGACACACTGACCGGCGCCGGCTACGAATATATCGGCATGGATCACTTTGCCGTGCCGGAGGACGAGCTGTCTGTCGCCATGCGCGAAAAACGGCTGCACCGCAATTTCCAGGGATACTCCACACGCGCTGGGGCGGACCTCTTCGCGTTCGGCATGTCCTCGATCTCGCATTTCGGTGATGTCTACGCACAGAACTACAAAGAGCTTCCAGAGTATCTCGCCGCCGTTGATGCCCGGCAATTTCCGACGGCCGTTGGGTACAAAATGACACGGGATGATCAGGTCCGGAAGTTCGTCATCATGCGCTTGATGTGCGACCTTGAAGTGGACAAGGAAGAAGTCGAGGACTTGTTCGGCATCAACTTCGATCAATATTTCGACATGTCGAGGGTACAGATGTTCGACTACATTCGGCACGGCCTGGTGGCGGACAGTCCTTCGAAGATCGTCGTCTCAGATTCCGGCCGTCTCCTCGTACGCAACATTGCGATGTGTTATGATGCATATCTCAATCGCTTCAAGAGCGAGGAGAATGTGTTCTCAAAGACGGTGTAGGTGTTTTGGGGAAAGTGAAGAACGTTGATTGTGAAATGTGAGATGCGAGACGTAAGTGAGGTGAAACGCCGATCTATAATCTTGCGTCAACTCCAATACTCCAAGGCTGTACTCTTCGCACGCCCTCCTGTTTCTGCATTCACGGGCGATGATGCCCAACGTCCATCGTGTGCTGTTACTTCCATCGACTAAGGTGCACCCATGATCCGCAAACAAGAAGCTCTCGACTATCACTCACAGGGACGACGCGGTAAGATCGAGGTCGTCTCATCAAAACCGTGCGCCACGCAACGCGATCTGTCGCTGGCATATACGCCGGGCGTCGCAGAACCGTGCCGCGAAATCGCGGCGACCCCCGATGACGTCTATCGTTACACGGCCAAAGGAAATCTCGTGGCCGTCATATCCAACGGAACGGCTGTGCTCGGCCTCGGAGATATCGGTGCGCTGGCCGGGAAACCGGTGATGGAGGGGAAGGGAGTCCTGTTCAAAAGATTCGGCGACATCGATGTGTTCGACATCGAGCTCAACACACACAACTCCGACGAGATCATCAAAGCAGTCCAGCTTCTCGAGCCGACGTTCGGCGGGATCAATCTGGAGGACATCAAAGCGCCGGAGTGCTTTTACATCGAAGAATCGCTCAAGAAGACGATGAATATACCCGTCTTCCACGACGATCAGCACGGGACTGCGATCATCAGTGGAGCGGCTCTGTTGAATGCGCTCGAAGTTGTGGGCAAGAAGATCGGCGAAGTCCGGGTGGTTTTCAGCGGAGCGGGAGCAGCGGGCATTGCCTGCGCGAAGCTGTACGAACGCCTTGGCGTCAAGCGGGAAAATATGGTCCTTGTCGACACCAAAGGAGTCGTGTACAAAGGACGCAAAGAAGGGATGAACCCGTACAAGGAATATTTTGCCTCCGAAACGAAATGCCGCACACTTGCGGAAGCGATGAAGGGGGCGGACATGTTTTGCGGCGTTTCCGCCAAGGGAATTCTCTCGCAGGATATGGTCCGGTCGATGGCTTCGGATCCGATCGTGTTCGCCATGGCGAATCCCGACCCCGAGATCACGTATGAAGAGGCGACACAGGCACGGTCGGACATTATCATGGCGACGGGAAGGTCCGATTATCCGAACCAGGTGAACAACGTTCTCGGTTTCCCGTTCATCTTCCGCGGCGCGCTCGACGTCCGCGCTGCGGCAATCAACGACGACATGAAGATCGCGGCGACTATGGCGCTTGCGAAGCTTGCAAAGGAAGACGTTCCCGATTCGGTCATTCGGGCATATGGAGGTAAGCACATCGAATTCGGGAAGGACTACATCATACCAAAGCCGTTCGACCCGCGGGTGTTGCTCTGGGTGGCGCCGGCCGTCGCTAAGGCGGCCATGGATTCCGGCGTTGCACGCCAACCGATCCGTGATTTCGACGCATATCGGGATTCCCTCGAAGCACGACTCGGAAGGTCCCGCGAAGTGATGCGATTCTTCATCCATAAAGCGCAGACCAACCCGAAGCGGATCGTTTTTCCTGAAGGAGAAGAAGACCGGATCCTGCGGGCGGCACAGGTGATCTTGGACGAGAAGATCGCGCATCCTGTGCTGCTGGGGAGCCGCACGTTCATTCGCCAACGGATCGCCGACCTTGGACTTGACTTGGAGGAGATCCAGATCGTCAATCCGAACAAATCCCCCCGGTTCGACGAGTATGTGACCGCCTATTACGCCAAGCGGCAGCGAAAAGGGATGACGCGCATCGACGCCGAGAGGCAGATGAAGACGCACAACATTTTCGGAATGATGATGGTGGATATGGAGGATGCGGACGGACTAATCTCCGGTATGACGCAGCATTATCCAGATACCGTTCGTCCGGCGTTGCAGATCATTGGGACGCAAGAAGGGGTGAAGCGGGTGTCGGGCGCGTATATGATGGTGTTCAACAATCAGACGCTCTTCATCGCAGACGCGACGGTGAATATTGAACCGAACGCCGAGGAATTGGCAGAAATCGCATTGCTGACGGCGGAAAAGGTTCGGGAATTCGACATCGTGCCGCGCGTCGCTATGCTGTCGTTCAGTAACTTCGGCAGCGCGCAGCATCCGTTGACGTTGAAAGTGCGCAGAGCGGTGGAAATCGTGCGTGCCAAAGATCCCGACCTGATCGTCGACGGGGAAATGATGGCGGACACCGCCGTCAGTCATGAGATCATGAGCGAACATTTCCCGTTCTCGAAGTTAACGGAGCCGGCCAACGTGCTGATCTGTCCCGACCTGACCTCGGCGAACATCGCGTATAAGCTTTTAGGCAAACTCGGCGGAGCGACGGCCATCGGTCCGATCCTCATGGGCATCCGCAAACCTGTGTATCTGCTCGCGCCGGGCATCGAAGTGACGGACATCGTGAACATGACGGCGATGGCGGTGTTCGAGGCGCAGCGGGAAGGTGAGCAACAGGAACACTTGTCGGGTGCTGCATCTACCGCCAGGGAGTTCACAGTTGGCGTGTAAGGCAGGGAACAGTGAAGTCGCGTAGCGCATGTAGGCAGGTTTTGAGGGCGTCAAAATGAGGTGAAGCGGATGTGTGCGATCGCTTCCCTCTTCATCCCAATCCGTCCCGTCGGTCGTCATTCCCCAGCCGGCGGGACGATTCGGGTGTTGAATTTTTCACCATCTGCTGTTGTATTCTTCAACATTTCACAATCCCCGCACTTGGCCCTCCATTGCCGCAATTCTCAACACATTCCTTCTTTGAGGCGTTGAATATTTCACCACCGTTTTATCCGCGCTAGGGCAGCTCGAAAGCAAGATCGGCAAGTCGTTGTACTCATGTGCATTGGAGCCGTCAAAATCAGGAACGGGCGGGGTTCTTCCGGCACGGTTTTCCCAATGTACTCGGTGCAAGGCAACCGATTACCCAGGAGACGACCATGACAGTTCTACTTGTTCTCGTAACTATCCTCTTCTTCCTCGGCCTCGATTGGGCCGTACGCAGATCGCGCGAACGCAAAGGAATCGCGGCTCCGACGGTTGCAGTTTCACCGCCGCCTGCATTACCTGTGCGCATTCCGGACGGGATATTCTTTGCCCGTTCACACACATGGCTCAACCTCTTCCCGTCAGGAAAGGTCCGGTTAGGCGTCGATGACTTCGTCGGCCGATTGCTGGAAAATCCGACGATTGTCTATCTGAAGAAAGCCGGCGAGCATGTGAATCGCGGAGAGCCGATGCTACTACTCAAGGAAAACGGCCATGCTCTCACCGTCCGGGCTCCGATCAGCGGCACCATCCTCTCCGACAATCCCGACCTCACCGAGCATCCCGAGAAAATGCGGGAGATGCTCTTCAGCGACGGTTGGGCGTACACGGTGAAACCCGACGCCACAACGCAGCTCCGTACGCTCCTTTTCGGAGAAGAGTCCCATCACTGGATCCAGGGCGAATTCGCCCGATTGCGGGACGTGCTGGCCGGTGTGAAAGGGGCCGAAGGTCTGGCTCCCGCCCTGTTGCAGGACGGCGGCGTGCCGGTTTCCGGATTGATCCGTACCGCCCCCGACGAGGTATGGCACCGGTTTGAACATGAATTCCTGACCGAAGCCTGAGGGAACTCCGACCATGAAACCGAAAGCGCTATTGATCGATATGACGATGTGCGTTGGCTGCAACGCTTGTCAGGACGCCTGCAAGAAAGAGAACGGACTGGCCGAGGGCGAGGAACATAAACTGTCCGCCTCTGCCTATACGGCTCTTGAAGAACATGACGGCGTGTATGTCCGTCGCATGTGCCAGCACTGTGAAGACCCGACGTGCGCCTCCGTTTGTCCGGTCGGCGCATTCACCAAGACGCCCGAAGGGCCCGTCCTGTACGACGAGAACAAGTGCATCGGCTGCCGCTATTGCATGCAGGCGTGCCCGTTCCAGGTTCCCCGCTATGAGTGGAACAGCACGTTTCCGCGCGTACACAAATGCATTCTGTGCCCGCAGCGCGTTTCCAAGGGTCTTCCGACGGCGTGCGCCGAAGCATGTCCGACCGGCGCCACGACATTCGGCGATCGGGACGAGCTGATCAAGATCGCGTACGAACGGATGAGTGCAGAGCCCGGGAAATACGTTCCGAAGCTCTACGGCGAGCATGAAGTGGGCGGGACCTCGGTCTTGTATCTCTCGTCCGTCCCGTTCGAACAGCTCGGTTTCAAGACGAACTTGCAGACTGCCGCTCTGCCACAACTGACGTGGAACGTGCTGTCGAAGATACCGAGCATCGTCACCGTTGGCGGCGCCATGCTGTACGGCATCTGGTGGATCACCAACCGGCGGGATGAGGTCCGCGCATACGAAGCGGCGCTTCAAGAACGTCGTTCGAACGGAAGCGGCGCCCATACCACGAACCCCGAGGAGAACTGAGCCATGATGATCCCAAAATTCACCATGACGTTCTGGAAAGCGGTTGCAGTCGTCATCCTGGCCGCCGGTGCGGTCGCCACCATCGTCCGTTTCGGAATGGGACTGGGTGCTTCGACGAACCTGACCGACGAATTTCCATGGGGATTATGGATAGGGTTCGACGTTCTCTGCGGCGTTGGACTTGCGGCCGGCGGATTTACGCTTGCCGCGATCGTCTACATCTTCAATATCAAGAGGTTCGAGCCTATCGTTCGTCCCACGATCCTGACGGCGTTCCTCGGCTACATGCTTGTGATCGTGGCGTTGATGTTCGACCTCGGACGTCCGTTGCAGATCTGGCATGCCTTCATCATGTGGAATCCGCGCTCAGTCATGTTCGAGGTAGCGTGGTGTGTCATACTCTACACGGCGGTACTGGCGTTGGAATTCGCGCCGGTCGTACTCGAGAAGTTCAACATGACGAAAACAATCGCGATGCTGAAACGGATCTCGATTCCCCTCATCATCTTGGGCGTCCTATTGTCGACGCTGCATCAGTCGTCGCTGGGTTCGCTGTATCTCATCGTGCCCGAAAAGCTGTATCCGCTTTGGTATTCACCGCTGCTTCCGGTGTTCTTTTTCCTGACGGCGGTCGGAGTGGGGTGCGGCATGGTGTTGTTCGAATCGTCCATCAGCTCCCGCGTATTCAAACGGGGGCTGGAAGTCCACTTATTGTCGGACATTGCGCGAGTGGCAGTTGTTGTGCTTGGCGTGTATGCGGTCTTGAAGTTCATGGATCTCTCCGACCGAAAGGCGCTGTCGCTGCTGTTCGAACCGCGCGCTGAGACCTATTTCTACTGGCTGGAAGTTGCCGCAGGAATCATCGCGCCGATACTTCTCTTCACGCAGCCGCGGATGCGCCGCTCGCCATCGGGACTCCTCGCCGGCGGTATGCTCATTGTGATCGGATTCGTCCTGAATCGGATGAACATCACGATCACGGGAATGGAAGGATGGGCGGGCACTACGTATGTCCCGTCATGGATGGAACTTGCGGTGACCGTGGCAATCGTTGCGCTGGGGTTCATAGCGTTCGCATTCGCGGCAAAGTATTTGCCGCTGTTCGACCATGGCGGCGAAGGAAAGGTGCATGCGAAGATGGAGCTCGATATCACGGCGGATTTGCATGCGGTGTCGAGGTTGTAGGGCGGCAGAGCGCAAAGCGCACGGCGCATGACAGGATGCGCTGTACGCTTTGCGCCGAGCGCCTCGCGCTTTGCGAAGACCACCATGCTCAACAAACATTCATATCGTATCGCCCCTCCCGAGTTGCGTTGCGTGTGGATGACCGCCGGCGTCGTGACGTATCAGTTGTGCGACAGGAACTTTGAGTGTGCCGGTTGTCCGCTCGATGCCGCAATGCGGAACGCGTATGAGAAGATTGCCAGGCCGCCGCAGCGCCCTGCGGAAAATGCGCGGCGGCTGCTCAGACCCGGGAGGCTCTACACGGCGGAACATTGCTGGGTCGACATTCTCTCGACGAGGTCGGTGCGTATTGGCGTGGAACCATCGTTTGCAAAGCGGCTTGGACAGGCGGAGGGAATATCGCTTCCCGCGGCAGGACGAGCGATCATGGAACGTGAAACGGCAGCATGGTTCAGGTTTGAGGAAGGAATGGTCCCTGTTCGGCTGCCGTTCGACGTCCGCGTGACCATGAGCAATCGGGCCGTTCGTGCGGCCCCTGCGCTCGTCGCGGAGGATCCGTATGAGAGGGGTTGGCTGCTCGAAGCGGAAGTTGAACCGGATGCGTTAGGGGGAAGAAGCGTCATGACGGCCCGCGCCGCGGAGCGGGTGTACGACGAAGATGAAGAATCATTTCGTTCGGCGGTGATCGTTCCCGGCCGGGATGTACACGTCGGCCCAACGCTCCAGGATGGCGGCGAAGTCAACTCTTCGATCATCGCCGACATGGGAACAGCGAGGTATTGCGCGCTGGTGGCGAGGATCTATTGTAAGATCAATTAGCGGCAGTCGAGAGGCGTGAGATGTGAAAGGTGAATCGTCAATCGACAATCGAAAACCCCCACCCTCCTTCTCTCCCATTTCCAAGACTCCCCCATTGTCTCCTCTCGCCCGTGAGAATCTCTTCTGAGAATCTCTTCCTCTGGCTGATTCCAACTGTGACACCCTTTGGCACGCTTTCTGCCCCTCAATTCTACAGCGAGGTGTGTCCGTGCGTCTTTTCTCATCTTTGAAATTCCGGCTTCTGGCCGGTTCGCTTCTCCTGCTCGTCATTCTCTTCGGTACGTATTCGTCGTACGCCGTTTGGTATCATGAACGGCAGCTCATGGCGCAGATGGAGGCGAATGCTCTCAGCATCAGCGAATTCCTGAAATCGTCAACCCATTACAGCATGCTCCTCAATCGAAAAGAGGACGTGTATCGGACAATGGAAACGATCGGGAGAGGTGAGCTGATCGCGGGTATCCGTGTTTACAACAAACGCGGTCTCATAACGTTTTCGACAGATTCATCCGAGAGGGGGCGAACGCTGGACCTGAACAGCGAGGCTTGCATCCGGTGTCATGCCCCCGGAACCGCTCCGGTCCTCTCGTTATCCGACGACCGCATTCGCATCGAAACCGGTCCGGCGGGAAGGATCCTCGCGACGATGAGCTCCATCCGGAATGAAGCTTCGTGTGCAGGTCCAGAGTGCCATGCCCCGCCCAAAGGGCAGCCTGTGGTGGGAGTGCTCGACGTACGTATGACCTTGTCACGCGTCGATGCCAGCATGGCAGAAGTCCGGACCGGAATGTTCCGCGTCGCAGCGATCCTGGCCGCTTGCGTGCTCTTCCTCGCATGGTGGAGTCTGTCGCGCATTGTGCTGGAACCGATCACCGCACTGATGGAGGGGACGCAACAGATCTCCACAGGCAACCTCGAGCACCGCGTGCTCGTCGCCGCGCGGGATGAGCTCGGCGCCCTCGCCAAGAGCTTCAATGGAATGACGGATTCCATCCGAACGGCGCAAGAGGAAAATCGGCGCTGGTCGGCTACGCTGGAACAGCGGGTCCAGGAAAAGAGCGAAGAGCTGACGGCCATTCATCGCCGTATCGTCCACGTGGAGAAAATGACGTCGCTCGGCCGGCTCTCGGCGACGGTCGCGCATGAACTTAACAATCCACTGTCAGGCATTCTCACCTATTCGAAATTGCTGAGCCGCCAACTGTCGCGCACCAACTTCGCTTCTGCTTCGCCCGAAGATGTGCTAAGCGAGCTCGATATCATCATACGGGAAACACATCGATGCGGCGATATCGTCAAGAACCTTCTCCTCTTTTCCAAGAAGGAAAGCGGCGTCTTTGCATACGAGTCGCTCGAGTTGATCGTCGGACATGCGTATCTCATCGTGCGTCATCACCTGGAAATGCGGGACATCAGATTCGTGGAACTGAAACCGCACGGCAACGTGGAGTTGCTCTGTGACGCTCAACAGATCCAACAGGCCCTCGTAGCGTTGTTCGTCAACGCCGCGGACGCGATGGCGGACGGCGGAACGCTGACGGTGACATACGAAGCTGATGCGTCGGGTCGCCGGGCGGTTCTGTCCGTGTCCGATACCGGCATTGGCATCGACTCCGAACTCCTGCCCCGGATCTTCGAACCCTTCTATACGACCAAGGAAGGCGGTCAAGGTGTGGGGCTCGGCCTTGCCGTGGTGTACGGTATCATCGAACGCCATGGCGGGACCATCAGCGTCGATTCGTCCTCCGGCAAGGGGGCGACATTCACCATGATCTTCCCGGCGGCAGAACAGACGAACGCCGACGCGCCGCAGTCGGCACTCCATTCGACAACGAAGTCTCTTCCAACAGCATGACCATGGAAAACAAACCTGCCATCCTCATCGTGGACGACGAAAAGGTCGTCCGGGATTCTCTTACAAAATGGTTCCGACAGGACGGATATGATGTGGACGGGGCGGAAAACGGAGCGGTAGCGCTGAAGAAAATGCAGGCCAGGGCGTGGGACCTCATTCTGCTTGACATTAAGATGCCGGGAATGGACGGCATGGAACTGCAACAGCGGATCAAAGAGCTGGACGTTCCCGCAACGATCATCTTTATCACAGCGCATGCGACGATCGATTCCGCCGTCCAGGCGCTGAAACAAGGGGCGTTCGATTATGTGACAAAGCCCGTCGACCCGGACTATCTGACGCATGTAGTGGCCAATGCTCTTCGCCAACGGTCGCTTTCAAAAGAGAACGAACGATTGCGCGAAGGGATAACTTCAGCAGCGCGGGCGGAGGAGATCGTCGGCGAGTCGCCACAGATCCGGAAGGTCTTTGACCTCATCGACACAGTAGCGAAGACCGACACGACGGTGATGATCCGCGGCGAGAGCGGCACAGGAAAGGAGCTTGTCGCCCGGGCCATCCATGCGAACAGCTCACGCCGCTTCTTTCCCATTGTTCCCGTCAATTGCGGAGCGATGACGGAAGGTCTTCTGGAGAGCGAGCTGTTCGGCCACGAACGGGGGGCATTCACAGGGGCGCATTATCGGCGGAAAGGAAAGATCGAGCTCGCTGACGGCGGCACGATCTTCCTCGACGAGATCGGCAATATCAGCATGAAGACGCAGATGGACCTCTTGCGCGTGTTGGAGACGCGTCAATTCACGCGGGTCGGAGGGAACGACGTGATTTCCGTCGATTTCCGCGTCATTTGCGCGACAAATAAGGACCTTGAACGGGCGGTCAAAGAAGGGACATTCCGCGAGGACCTCTATTATAGGTTGAATGTGTTTACGATCGTCCTGCCTCCGTTGCGGGAGCGGCGAAGCGACATTGTGCCGCTGGCAAAGTATTTCCTGAAGAAATATGCCGCGCAGATGAACAAGCCGGTAACCGGCTTTGCGCCCGATGCTATGGATGTACTCCTGCAATACGAGTGGCCGGGGAACGTGCGGGAGCTCGAGAACGCCATCGAGCGGGCAATGGTTATCGGCTCTCCGCCGATGCTGACTCCGAACGACCTGCCGTTCAAGCTATCGGATACCGTCGGCGCTGTGCGGTCTGGCACGCTGGCGGACGTCGAGCGAATCTACATCCAGGACGTACTGCATAAGAACGATTGGAACATCAGTCGTTCGGCGGAAGAGCTGGACATCGACCGGGTCACGCTGTATCACAAGATCGAAAAATACGGGTTCAAAAAGCCGGCGTGAGCCGCAACATCCGCCTGTTGAACGCAACTGGGCTCGAGAAGAGCTCCCTGGAGTCGATAACCGTGCGTGTTGCCCGGGCGCTGCACTGTGATGTTCGGCTCGAGTCTTACCGGCCGGACCTGACTCGAGTGCTCGATCCTACGCGCGGACAGTGCCATTCGGGGGGACTGCTGAAAGAAATGCAGGACCGATTCAACGGACGTGGGGAGCCGAATGAACGATTCGCCGCGCTGGTCGACGTCGACCTGTTTATCCCCGTCCTGACGTTCGTCTTCGGCGAAGCCCAGCTCGACGGAAAGTATGCCGTCATCTCGACCTACCGCTTGAAGAATGAATTCTACGGAATTCCTGCCGACCCCGGCCGATTGCTTGAACGATTCGAAAAAGAGATTGTGCACGAGGCCGGACATGTGTTCGGCCTTTTGCATTGCAGGAATTTTGAATGTGTAATGCGATCGTCCACGTACGTCGAGGAGATCGACTTGAAGCGGAATTCCCTTTGCAGCGATTGTGAAAGCATAATGGAGCGGAAAATGGAATGATGGAAGGGGGAGGTCGGAAGTCGGAGGTCGGAAGTCAGAGGTCAGAGAGCTCTTGGTGCCGGACGATTGCGCTATGCGCCATGCGCCTTGCGATTTCATTTCAACAACAAGAAACGCTCTCATTTTTGGCAACGCCATTCTGCAGGTTTTTCTCCAATCTCCCCCAAAATCGAGAATTCCGGTCATTCACTGCATGGCCAGATCGGGTTCAGTTGGTATGTAAGTTGTAGCGGCAGACTGCCATGCCTTGGCAGACAAACAAACCGCGAATGAACGCGAATGGACACGAATAAAGATTAGCGTTTATTCGCGGTTGCTTCTTTAGGTGCATTAAGAACATTATCGCATTTTTGAGAACCCAATGATTTCTTCCATCGTGCTTGTCAAACAGGTCCCCGACACAGCAAACATCACGGGTAACGTGATGCAGGAAGACGGAACCGTCAACCGGGCGAAGCTTCCCGCCGTCCTGAATCATGAGGACCGCGTCGCGCTTGAGTTGGCGCTGCAAGTCAAGGACCAGTACGGCGGCGCGGTCGCGGCGGTTTCGATGGGACCACCGCGGGCCTCGGACATCCTTCGAGAATGCCTGTATATGGGGGCTGATTCCGCATATTTGGTAACTGATCGCAAGTTCGCCGGGGCAGACACGCTCGCAACGTCATATGTCCTCAGTGAGGCCATCAGGAAAATTGGTCCGTTCGACCTCGTGTTCGCCGGGCGGCAGGCGATCGACGGAGACACCGCCCAAGTGGGTCCGCAGACCGCAGAGAAGCTCGGCATTCCCCAGATTACCTACGTCGACGCCATCCTCGGCGTGAAGAACAGAGTTCTCACCGCTCGCCACCGGATCGACGGCGGAAGCGAGGTGGTAACGTGTAAACTGCCTGCGCTCCTGACCGTGCTCAAAGATGCGGCGGAACCGCGTCCGTTCAAAGCGCGCCGCGTCATGGCGTTCAAAGGGGCGAAATCGTTGCTCGAGTTGGAGAAGATGGCGGAAGGGAACTCGCTCCTCTATATCGATAAGCTCGTGCATGAATTCCAGTCCCGCTCGATGTTCATCCCGACATTGACAATGGACGATCTTCAGCTCGACCCGGCACGCTGCGGCGTGCAGGGTTCGCCGACGAAGGTCTACAAAGTGGAATCTGTCGTTCTCACATCCGACGGGCGTCAGTCCGTCCCACCCACGAAAGAGGGTCTTGGATCGCTCATCGACCAACTCCTCGCTGACCATATCCTTGGATAGATTGAACATGAGCTCACGAGAGGTCTGGGTGTTTGTCGAATTGCGCAACGGGCGTCCTGCCGATGTGAGTTTCGAGCTGCTGTCGAAAGGGCACAAACTTGCCCAGGCGATCGGAGGTCGGTTGCTGTCGGTCGTCATCGGTCGCAACACGTCGTCTATCGGTAAAGAGACGTTTCGGTATGGCGCGGACGAAGCTCTGCTTGTCGACGACCCCGCGCTCGAGTTCTACAGAACCATGCCGTTTGCCCGGGTCATGACCGACCTTGTCCGCGCCAGACAGCCGCGCATAGTACTCTTCGGAGCGACGATTATCGGGCGCGACCTAGCGCCGCGCGTCGCGTCTGCAACCCGCAGCGGCCTTACCGCCGATTGTACAGACCTCCAGATCTCGGACGTCTCCTATCTCCGGAGGAACTATCCGCAGCTCCTGTTGCAGATTCGCCCGGCGTTCGGCGGGAATATCATTGCGACGATCATCACGCCCGACAATCCGGTACAAATGGCGACTGTCCGCGAAGGGGTCATGGAGAAGCATCGCCTGGAAGATCGCGGGAACGGTGTTCTTACAAAGATCCCGTATACGGCGCACGACATAGATGGTCTCGTGGAGATCGTTGAGCAGCATCGGGAAGAAAGCAAAGTGAACCTCAAAGCGGCATCCATCATCGTCGCGGGCGGTTATGGGTTGAAGACGAAAGAGAACTTCGGACTCATCCGCGATTTTGCGCACGTTTTGGGGGCGGAAGTTGCGGGGAGCAGGGCCGCGGTCGACGCGGGGTTTATCCCCCCGGAGCGGCAGGTCGGCCAGACCGGCACGACGGTGCGCCCGAAGCTGTACATCGCCGTCGGAATATCGGGGGCGATTCAGCACAGAGCAGGCATGCAGGAGTCAAACAAGATCGTCGCCATCAACACGGACCCGGATGCGCCGATCTTCGGCATCAGTCACTACGGTATCGTGGGTGATGCGATGGAGGTGATTCCGAGATTCATCGAAGTGTATAAGAACAAGTTGAAGTAGCACTGTACGCGATAATATGTAGGCCTCGGTCAGAAGAAAAACGCCAAGGGGCCAAGAGAGCCAAGAACGCCAAGTGATAATTGAACCAATGAAAAATTGTCATTCAGCTTGGCGTCCTTGGCGGGCAGCGACGTACGTGGCCTTGGCACCTTGGCGTTAATCTTTCAAAAATGAATGAAGTACCACAAGCCATCTCGAATGACTCATTCAGTACACCACACGCATGCCCAACTACTTTCTTGACAACGCCGACATCCAGTTCCACTTCAGTCGCCTAGACCTGCGCGAGATCGCCGCGATGCAGGAGGAGAACTACACTCAGGCGAAGGAGTTCCCCGAGGCTCCAGTGGATTACGACGACGCGATGACGAACTATCGGAAGGTCCTGGAAGTCGTGGGCGATCTCGCAGGGAATCGCATTGCGCCCCGTGCAGCCGGCGTTGACCACGACGGGGCAACGCTTGCGGACGGCAAGGTCTCGTATGCTCCCGGGACGCAGCGGAACGTACGAGAGCTTGGTCAAGCGGAGCTCATGGGATTGATCTTCCCGCACACATACGACGGGTTGAACTTTCCGTTCACGATCTACATGATGGCTGTAGAGGTGATGGCGCGTGCAGATGCTTCTTTAATGAATATTTTCGGTCTGCAGGATATCGGTGATACGATCAAGAAATTCGGCACAGAAAAGCAACGGAGACAGTATCTCCCGGAATTCAGCGCCGGCGTGTCGACGGGAGCCATGGCACTCACCGAACCTGACGCCGGTTCGGACCTCCAGGCCGTCAAACTCCAGGCGTACCAGAACGGGGACGGCACATGGTTTCTGCGGGGCGTCAAGCGATTCATCACCAACGGCAACGGCGAGCTGCTGCTTGTGCTGGCACGGTCGGAGCCGGGAACGAAGGACGGAAGAGGTCTCAGTCTGTTCGTCTGCCGCAGCGGGAAAACTGTGAAGATCCGGCGGATCGAAAACAAGCTCGGCATCCACGGCTCTCCGACCTGTGAGCTCCAATTCAACGACACGCCGGCAGAGCTTCTTGGTGCTCGGAAGTTCGGGCTTATCAAGTACGTGTTCGACCTCATGTATCGGGCCCGCATGGGCGTTTCCGCGCAGGCTTTAGGTATCTCACAGGCGGCCTACGATGAGGCGTACCGGTATGCAAAGGACCGGGTGCAATTCGGCAAGCCGATCGTGTCGATACCGGCCGTTGCAAACATGCTCATCGAAATGCGGGTCACGCTCGAGGCCAACAGGTCGCTGTTCTACAGCGCGGCACAATGTGTCGACCGGAAAGAGAAGTACGAAGAGCTTGCCGAACGGTTGAAGTCAGAAGGCAAGCCATTCGCAGAAGAGGCAGCCAAAGCAAAGCAAGCGGCCCGGGTCGCGAATCTCTTGACGCCGATGACGAAATACGTGCTCACGGAATCGTCCAATCGAATCTCGTACGATGCGCTGCAAATCCACGGCGGGACGGGCTACATGAAGGAATTCCGGGTGGAGCGGCTCGCACGCGATGCCCGTATCACGAACATCTACGAAGGAACGTCGCAACTGCAGATCGTCGCAGCCTCCGGACAGGTGACCAACGATATTCTCCGGGAGTACTTTGACGATAAAGAAGCCAAGAATTATCGAGGAGGATTGGTCATGCTGGCGGAACGTCTCAAAGAAATGCGGCACATCTTCAAGACGTGTCTCGCATATGTGATGGGAAAAAGAGATCAGTCCTTTGTTGATGTCGCGGCGAAAGATCTCGTGGACCTTTACAGCTATCTCTACGTCGGATATCTTGTGCTCGACGAGGCGGAGGAAGATGCTCGGAAAGTGTTCATCGCGAACAGATACATTCTCTCCGCTTTGTCGCAATCGCGCAAGTGTGCGGAGTCGATCACGAACGGCGTCTTCTCGGATCTTTTGCACGCGGAGAAGATCCTGAACGTCAACTGAGTGTCCGGTTTTATTCTTGAACCGCGAATCAACGCGAATGGACGCGAATTGTAAATGTTTCTCTTGTTGTAATTCTCGAACTGTTGGTACAAATCTTTCGCGCTTATTAGAAGCCATCTCAAAAACCCACAAACTGCGGCGGATTTCGGCGGTTTCGGGGTGACGGTCCAGACCATTTTTGAGATGGCCTCTAGTGATTATTAGCGCTTACTAGCGCCTGCCCGCCGTCTTTTGGGCGGGTTCATTCGCGGTTTATTCTCTTAAGACGCGTCCTACCGCGACACCGGTACAATGATAGATCGAAGGAGGAAGCACATATGTACTACTATCGCATCTACGACGACAAGGAGCAATTGAATTTTTTCAAGAGCTCGCTCGATCGGAAGACCATCGACGCGTTCAAGCTTGAGTTCGAACGCGATCATAGGAGTTGCTGCAATCCAGACTTTCTGAAGTTCCTCAAAACGAGGGATCAGGAGGTCGAGACGTTTACGATCAGCGACATTTCATACTAGTTCACCTTCGTGAAAGTTCGTAGAAGCCAACTCAAAAGTATTTCCCACAGAAGTCACAAAATCAATGTTTGTGCGTTTTTGTGGCTCATTCTTTTCCGCGGTGCAGTCTTTGAGATGGGTTGTAGTTATTAGTGGCCCTTCGTGGAAAATGTTTTGGCCGGGCTATACCAGGAGCTTCGAAGTATTATTTTTGCGAATAGGAATCCAAGTTCGCAATGATTCTCACTTCGTATAATCCGAGTGCTATTTTCTGCCAAAATCGCCTCTTTCTCAAATTTTCGACCGGGGCAAGTTCTGGCACACAGGTTGCCCTTTTGTGTATAAGCACATGACCATGCAATGAATTCGAACTCAACTCTATGATCCGCGGAACCGTTCTCGTCGCTCAGGAGATCTGCAAGGGCTGTGAATTGTGTGTCATCGCCTGCCCGCAGGACTGCCTCGGCCTCTCGGAGACTCTGAACAAGAAAGGGTACCGGTTCGCCATGCTCACGGCGGATTCGTGCACCGGCTGTGAGAACTGCGCACTGGTATGTCCGGATGCCGCACTGACGGTCTACCGCGAGCCAAAGCCCGTCCGTCGACCGGCGACATCCGTCCAAGGTGCCGCATGAGCCCGGTACAGCGGACGACGACACTGATGAAAGGGAACGAAGCGCTTGCTGAGGCGGCGCTACGCTCCGATATGGATGCTTATTTCGGCTATCCGATCACGCCCCAGTCGGAGATCCTCGAGTATCTCATCATCCATGGACCCAAACGAGGATCCGTCGTGTTGCAAGCAGAAAGCGAAGTGGCCGCGATCAATATGGTCTACGGTGCGGCCGGAGCCGGAGCGCGCGTCATGATCTCGTCGTCGTCCCCCGGGATCAGTCTGATGCAGGAAGGGCTCTCCTATATCGCATCCGCACAGATCCCGTGTCTCGTCGTCAATGTTCAGCGCGGCGGTCCGGGACTCGGCACCATTCAGCCCGCGCAAGGCGACTATTTCCAGGCGACGAAAGGAGGCGGACACGGCGATTACCGTCTCATCGTCCTCGCGCCATCGTCAGTCCAGGAAATGGCGGATTTCGTGCCGGAAGGATTTCGACTCGCGGAAAAATACCGCAATCCGGTGATGATTCTTTCGGACGGAGCGCTTGGTCAAATGATGGAAAGCGTCCAACTTCCTGAACAGGGATCACTGCCGAAGTCCATTCCCGCTTGGGCGACCAGAGGCAAGCCGGAGAATCGGGAGCGAAACATCATTACGTCCCTCTTCATCGATCCTGAGCGCATGGAGCAGGTCAACATCGAGTTGCAGAAAAAGTATGCGGCCGTGCAATCGGAAGCCCGCGCCGAGCTGGACCGGACGAAGGATGCCGAGATCGTCCTCGTCGCCTTTGGACTCGCGGCGCGCATTTGTCAAAAGGTCGTGGATATTGCGAGGGAGCGCGGAAAGTCCGTCGGCCTCTTCCGGCCGATCACACTCTACCCATTCCCCACCGACATACTCTCCCGCACGGCGGATCACGCGGAACACTTCCTCGTCGTGGAAATGAACGCCGGACAAATGGTGGAAGATGTGAGACTGGCGGTCAACGGACGACGTTCGGTCGACTTTACGGGACGTATGGGAGGCATCATCCCCACTCCGGAAGAAATACTTCAGAAGATTGAAAGTCTGACAGTAAGCACCACTGATCAAGCTTTACAAGGTATGCCATGACGCCGAAAGAACGCATCAACGGGTACCAGCTCGTCTACCATCGTCCCGATACTTTGACGGATAACCCGACGCATTACTGTCCGGGCTGCAGTCATGGAGTGGTGCATAGGGTCATGATGGAAGTCGTGAAAGAGATGGGGATACAAGATCGGACGGTTGGAGTTGCTCCGGTAGGATGTGCTGTCTTCGCCTACAACTACATGAATGTGGATATGCAGGAAGCCGCCCACGGCCGGGCGACTGCCGTGGCCACGGGCATTAAGCGCGTACTGCCCGACCGGTATGTGTTTACGTATCAGGGAGACGGCGATCTTGCGGCTATTGGAACGAGCGAAACTATCCATACCGTCAATCGTGGAGAGAACATCCTCATCGTCTTCATCAACAATGGAGTGTATGGCATGACCGGCGGCCAGATGGCCCCAACGACCCTTCTGGGAATGAAGACGACGACATCTCCTATGGGAAGGGACGTTGTCACCATGGGACATCCTCTGGACATAACACCGTTGATAGCGCAACTTCCGGGAGCATTGTTTGTGACGCGGCACAGTGTCCATACGCCTGCGGCTGTCCGAAAGCTCAAGAAAGCGCTTCGACTGGCATTCGAATACCAGCCTTTGAACAAAGGCACATGCTTCGTCGAAGTGGTATCCAACTGTCCTTCGGGTTGGAAGATGACGCCGCGTGAAGCCAATGCGTGGATGGAGAAGAATATGTTTACGGCGTACCCCCCTGGCGATGTAAAGCTGCCGCCTCCCGGGCTGAACTAGGGAATGCCGGTGGAAGTATGCACTATGGAGTAGGCAGACGAGAGAAAGATTTGTCGCCTGGAAAGTGCTCAGTAGTCAGTACTGAGTTTGGAGAAAGCGAAAGCGCTTGCCGATTGGCTCCTGGCGCTATGCGCTTTGCGCCTTGCGCAATATGCTTTTCGATTGACGACCCGCCTGCCTTCGAAGAACCCAAAGGGCGGACAGGTTTTCGATTCACTATTCACCAACACAGATTCTCATTAGGCCATTAGAAAGCGCATTTTGCCATGTTCGTCACGCACGAGCTCATCATCGCAGGATTTGGCGGCCAGGGGGCCCTATCCATGGGGCAGATCCTTGCGTACGCCGCCACGATCGAGGGTCGCGAAGTCTCCTGGATGCCATCGTACGGTCCTGAGATGAGGGGCGGAACGGCGAACTGCATTGTCATCGTTGCAGAGAAAAGGATCAGCTCGCCGATCGTCACGATGTTCGATTCCGCGATCGTGCTCAATCAGCCGTCGCTCGACAAGTTTCTGCCGCGTGTGAAGACGGGAGGTCTGGTACTTGTCGAGGAATCGACCGTCAAGGTTCCGCCGGGATCGCCGGCGCTGGAGGTCGTTCGTATCGCGGCGGTTCATGAGGCGGACATCCTCGGCGCGCGTCAAGTGGCCAACACGGTCATGCTCGGGGCGTTCCTGGCAAAACGACCGCTTGTTCAGGTGGAAAGTGTGGTGAAGGCGCTGGAAAAAGTCTTGCCGCCTCATCGCAGACATTTGCTCGACATGAACCGGCGTGCCCTTGAGCGGGGCGCGGAGCTCGCCGGTCATTCGGAGAAACTCACGGCCGGCTCGACGGCCTGACCTCTCGGAAGGAGGAACGGATCTATGCTGCATGAATCATTGAAATGCGAGCACGCGTGCAGAAACACGTGCGCGATGCTGACCTCGATTCTCCGCGAGGAAACGGAGTTGATCAAGTCGTACGAGTACATCCTGAAGGAATGCGACTATCCGGACGTTTCTTCGTTTGTCCGGCATTTGATCGAATCAAAGAGCAGGTCCATTCTGAAGATCCTTCAGAAGCTGAACGAGCTTCGGGCCCGAGGCGAGATCGGTGACGGCGTTATGGCGAGTTACGACCGACCCTGACGAGGGGCGAAGCGTCCCGAAGGGAGGGACAGCATGAACGCCCAGGATGTTGTCATGTTGAATGCGATCGCGCCGCCCTATGGGCGGTCCGAGTTGCGGCAGTTTGCACAGCGTGCGATGACGATGGGGATGACGTTCTCTACCGCAGTGATGCTGGCGACCGTCGGCACGTATCACCTTGTTGAATACCTCCAAAGCGAAGACGAAGCACCCACCGTCCGCATACGAATGAAGTACAGCGAACTGGGACCGCCCCCCTCACTGCAAGCCGCGGAAACTCTGCCGACGGTCGGCGTGCAAAGCAACGCCATCAAGCCGAGTATCGGCATCCCCGTTCCGGTCCCCGATGCCGAAGTAAACCCAGATCAGACGTTCGCATCTCAAACGGAGCTTTCTGCCGAGCAGAATCCGGCATTGCGCGACAATGAGGCGGACGGCGCCGGCGGGATCTCCATCGAGCAGGACATCCAGATCGACGAGCCGGGCATGGACGAGTTTATACCGGTCGAGAAGGAACCGATGGTCGTCCGGGCTGTGAAGCCGAAGTATCCTCAGATTGCGCAGATGGCGGGGATCGAGGGGACTGTGTGGGTGAAGATCCTCGTCGGCAAGGACGGAAGGCCGAAGCGGGCTGTGATCATGAAGGAGATCCCGGAAGGGACGTTTCGCGAAGCGTCGCTGGAAGCTGCGATGCAATATATTTTCACCCCGGCCTACATGAATTCGGGGCCCGTTCAGGTGTGGACAGCCGTGAGGTTCAAGTTCGTACTGCAGACAACACCCTCGTAGCGCAGAGGTAAATTGCGTGAGGTGCATAGGCTCAACTTCCCATTCATTCCCCACCTCCTGAAGGAAGCCACCTTGAAAACTTCTACAGTCATGCTCCTTCTTAGTTCACTTTGTACAACATTCGCCTTAGCTCAAAACTGCGGCAATCGACCTACTGCCGGCGGTACAACGTCCGTATGCTATGGATACGCCATTTCCCGGGCATTTGGATATACGGGTTCTACCGCTGTTAACTATCGGCCCATGACGACGTGGGTCTCGTCCGAGCACTTCAAGTGGAATCCGGGGACAAACTTCCAAGAGGGTGATATCGTGCAGTGGGGTCCGGCTACTGCAAATTCGGAGATTGGCCTCTCCGCGGCCAACGCCCATGCCGCTTTCGTTGTGCAAATTAACGGTGTTGCAAATACTCCTGACGGGGCTCGCGAAATGGGATTCGCCGGAACGGTCCGAGATGAAGATCCCGTTTCACAGTGGAGCAATGTCATACTCGCGGAGGTGTATGGTGAAGGTGGAGGTGAAACATCCAGCATCACAATGAGTGCCTCCAATATTAGAGAAGAAGTCAGGTCATACGTGTACAAGGGGTTCTGGCGTTTGAGGGACGAGTATAAGTGTGCTTTGACTTTTTCGAATAGTTTTGGCTCCGGAGTGATTTACGTCGGCAAGGACGATGAGGGGAAGTACTTAAACCACGAATCCGGCTACACAGAGAGAGCGACCTACAATGCCACGATACCAGCCAAAGCAGAGCTGTCACATTCAGTAGGTGCAACTAAGTGGACTTTTGACAATCGGTGGTGGAAGAATGGTCAGAACAATTTTACAACTCAAGCAATCAGCATAGTTGTTGACCAATACAATGCCGAATGGTCTGCAAGATACACCTCTGGGGGATCGCCGAGCTCGCTGGTGTATTTTGAAAACCAGTCTGATAATCTTCCAATCAACTCAATCATTCGCGTCAACGACGAGGATAAGATTTCAAAGACGCCAGGCTACACGCCAGGTGCAGTGTCAGCCACAGCGTATCAAACTCTGCTTGTGGACCGGGTTCATTATACATTTTCACAATGGTCGACGGGAAGCACGAACTTGTCGATTTCCCCCACCTCTGCAGGGACTTACATTGCACACTACACCTTCGACTATGTTCTTCCTCCGGCCGACTTAAATACGTACAGTACTGCGGTAGGCAGTGCCTTCCACCTCAAATGGCGAAAAGTCTCCAACGCTTATCAATACGTCGATACCATTGAAGTTTGGAGGAAAGTGAAGGATGTGCACGCAGCCATGATCATCGCCCGAAGGTCGCCAACTGCCACGGAGTACACCGATCACGACTACTCCCTCACCTCGGGTTATACGGACAACCTCATCGATTACGACGTTCGATTGCGGTACAAGACGCCTGCTCGAACCGTCACCTCGTCGGCGAATTGGCTGACGGTGTTCGGCACGGAGTTGGCGGAACCCCGCCGTGATGAACCCGAGGTTCTCGTGTCGTCTTCCACGCCGAAGGAGTTTACTATTGCCGCCTTTCCTAATCCATTCAATCCACGCACAAGTGTGACGTACACCATTCCGGAACCCTCTTACGTTGAGGTCAATCTGTACGATCTGTCCGGCCGGTTAGTGAACAACCTTGTGAACTCCGACAAAGGCCCAGGTTCTCACACCATATCATGGGATGCGACGGGACAGGCGGGCGAAAAACTGGCTTCAGGTGTGTATATTCTTCAGATCGCCGTCCATCCGAACAACGGATCGTCGGCATTCAACGTGTCAATGAAACTGCTCCTAGCCAAGTAGCATGGTGACAACATTGCAGATCAATGTGATCCCATTTCTCTTTTGCCTCTGTTGTTGGGTGGGGTGTAAGAAGGATCCAATCACCCCACCCGATAGGGTACGCACCCCACACGATTACACCTGGACACGAGACACGTTGGGAGACGGAACATTTCAATCAAGTCCCGAGATGATATGGGGTTCATCGGCCAGCGATGTTTACATGGTCGCGTCCTCGAGCGAATTTGGTCAATGGGAGATTTGGCACTTTGACGGCATTCGCTGGACCGACATCACGAGCATCTACTTCGAAACATTCCCGGGGCCGCCATGGTATCGGTACTCCCCCATTGATGTAACTGGTTTTGGCCCGAACGATGTATGGATCGTCGGACTAGCAGATACGATGGAGCAGCCAGCGCCTTTGCGGACAGGGTTCGCACTTCACAAGAAGCCCAATGGTTCCTGGGAGGGTTTTCGCATCCCTGGCGCTTTGAATCTCTATGCGGTGGGAGGTGTCTCCTCCACTGATCTTTGGGTCGGCGGATTGTTCGGCCAGATGTTCCACTACGACGGGGCACAATGGCAGGAACATCGGCTGAGCGATTCAACGCAGATACTCTTCATTAAAGCACAGGGAAGCAACAAGGTAGTAGCTTCCGGGTGGGAGTTTCCCGGTGGTATTGAAGTTGTCAAGTACTTCGAATGGAACGGGATTGCATGGTCCAAGATTGAAGAGCGTAACGGCGCTACCTTTGGCCCGGAAGCGGGGATCTCATTTGAGTGGCTCAATGGAAAGATCATAAGCACGAATGGTCCTCATATCAGCGAGCGCGTATCGCCCGGAGTGTGGAAATCCGTTTTCTACAATGCATCGTCAAATCTCATCATTGTCTCCAACAGCGGCGGCCAAGCGTTTGCTTCCGGCAGAATGACTGATGGAAGTGAAACCATTTATTATTACGATGGAACCCAATGGGGACGAATTGCTGGCTTGAATGCTCCCAACTCATCTATCTACGAGGGTTGGTCGACGCCGACGGAGACTTTTCTGATCGGCATGGAGGACCAGCCGCAAGGAACGATGTTTCCGAAAACGTACGTGATCAGGGGGAAGTAAGTTGGTTAATTCATCGCACACCGCTTTCTCGGCACTCTGAACTTGTCCTGAGCGAGTCGGCAGAAGGCGGATGAGTCGAAGGACTCATTACTCTCTACTGTCAAGAGCTCTACGCTCGTAGCAAAGGAGGCGATTATGAAGCCCGCTATCAAACGAGTCATCGTCCCCACAGATTTCTCCGACATTTCCCTGGAGGCCGTGAACTACGGAGAGTCGTTTGCGGAAATGTACGGGGCAGATCTCGTGCTGCTGCATGTCGTCGATGAAGCGCCCCTCCTGGCGTTCCACACCATGGAGCTGACTGCCGATTTTGTGCTGGAAGACACCACGCAGCAGGCAGAACGCCGGCTCGATCAATTCGTCAAGCAGCACGATATCCGCAATCGATATGGGTTGACCCTCGTCGTCCGCCGCGGGAGTCCGGCAGTAGAGATCTCGAAATACGCGAAGGAGGCAAGTGCCGACCTTATCGTGATGGCCACGCACGGCCGGTCGGGATTGTCACATGTGGTGCTGGGAAGCGTGGCCGAAAAGACGGTTCAGCTCTCTGATGTCCCGGTGTTGACGATCAAACCCCTCAAGTTCAAACACGGGCATGCGATTGCAGGTTATTCGGAGGAACAATTCCACGATCATTAATGGAGCGTGTCGGGGGCACACGTAAGAAATTGACCGCGAATGTACGCTAATAAGCGCGAATGGTATTACATAGCAAAATAATTCGCGTCAATTCGCGTTCATTCGCGGCTGACATCAGTCGCGTCTTTGTCATCATTGCGCAGGATGGTGATGAGCGGTGTTTTCATTGAGGCCCTCCTTGTCTGAGGGCCTTTGTATTTCTCAAATATGAGATGGAAAGGCAGGTGATTGCAGGAAACGTTCCTATTCTTGAGATTTCAGCATAGCGACCCGCAGAATTCGTTCAAATTGAGGGGCGATCAACTGACATGACGTGGAGGCATAGGAATTGCGAAGAATGACCTCACACGTTTGGAGTTGGTCGACGATGGAATCGGACAACAGATCACAGTTTCTCTTCTTCAGAATCATCGCGCTTGCTATCCTGGGATCCGTCCTTACTCTTGCGGCAGTTCTCTATCTCTATCAGGAAGAAAATGAGATCCTCGAAGAGACCCGCGTTCGTTTGGCCGCTTCGGGGGAATTCAAGGAGCATCAAGTCGCCACATGGCGTGAAGGCCTGCTGGATGCAACCACAAAATTCGCAGATAACGCACGCTTACAGAGCATAGTCAAGGATTTTATCCTCCACCCGACACCCGGAGACAGACTCAGGCTCGGCGCTTGGCTCGATCAGTTGTACCGGCTGAAAGTTCTTTCCGGGATTGAACTCTTCGACGCTTCAGGAAAGGTCCTTTTCGCCTTCAATGGCGTGGATGTTGGACCTCGTACTTCTGTGCCTGCAGCCCCGACATTTTCCGGCCCATTCTTCTCCCGTACCTCTCCCGACGCAGTGGAGTTTGAAGTCTGTATTCCCCTGCGCAATGACCCCACGGCCTTGCCGTACGGAACCATGCTGTGCCGTGTTGACCCCGCACAAGAGCTCTTTCCATTGCTTCAATGGGATCCCGGCCGGGAAGTCACCGTCGAATCAGCACTCATGGTCCGACAGGATTCCATGGTTGCTGCAATCTCGGAATTTCGCCATGACAAGAACAGTCCTCTCCGATGGCGTCGTCCGATCTCTACGCCGAATCTCCCGGCTGAAATGGCGGCTCGCGGTGAACGCGGGATCGTCGAAGGGGTCGATTATCGAGGCCAACGGGTCATGGCCGACGTTCGGGTCGTCCGGGGGACGGAATGGCTGTTGTTGACGAAGATCGATCTCGAAGAAGCACTGAAGCCGATGTTTGTCCAACGGTGGATTGCAGCCGGCATTGCGATTGCCATGTTTCTTGTTGTCAGCAACGTGCTGGGACTCGCCTGGATCATTCAGGATCGAGGACAGCGGAAGCTTCTCGAGCGGTATGAGAGGAAGGGAAAAATCCTTGCAGCTCATTATGCCGTTTTGACGAAAAATGCCAATGACAGCATCCTGTTGTTCTGGGACAGCGGCCAGATCCTGGATGTGAACGATCGGGCCGTCGAATCGTACGGTTATTCACGAGAAGAGTTGCTGTTAATGAATGTCACTGATGTTCGATCGCCGGAGGCACGACCGTTTATCGAAGGCCAGCTGCAACAAGCCTACACGTCGGGCGGAGCCGTATTTGAAACGACGCACATGCGGCGCGATGGAACGTCGTTTCCCGTGGAAGTGAGTGCGCGAGCTATTCTGCTTGACGGTGGGCGCGTCATGCAATGTCACATCCGAGATATCTCTGAGCGGAAAGCGTCGGAGAATCGCATACGAGTCCTCACGCGTCTGCATCACCTGCATTCGGCTGTGAACCAGCTCATTATCCGGGAAGAGAAACTGCAATCCCTCGTCGCACGGGCGTCACAGATCGCGGTGGATGAGGGGGAGTTCATGTTCGCATGGATCGGTAGATACGACGAAGCACAAGGTCTCATACATCCGGAAGCCGTCTATGGCAAGTCCGGTTCACTTCCCGACTTGAAGACGATTGACGTGCATGATGAAGGTCAATCTTTGGGTCCGGTGGTCCGAGCTCTCCGCACACAAAGTTCAGTTATTAAGAATGATCTCGTTCCATCGGAGCCCATAAACGCGCCGTGGCGGGAACGCTCCTACCGTACAGGAATTCAGGCGATCGCTGCGTTCCCGTTGATCGTTGACGGTGCGATGTGGGGAGTATTGAGCTTGTACGTCGGCCATGCCGGCTTCTTTGACAGCGATGAGGTCAACCTCTTGGAAGAGGTCGCGGCTGACATAGCTTTTGCGATCGGTGTTATTGCCGTACGTGATCGTGGGAAGAAACTCGCACTGTTGCACGAAGAGCTGGAGTCGGAGCGTTCTCTGCTGTTGAAACGACTCGAGCTGCAATTCGACAGCATGCCCGTGGGATGTATAGTTTCCGATCCGGCGCTCCGGGTCATGCAATGGAATGGCGCTGCGGAACGGATCTTTGGCTACAAGGAGAAAGAGGCCGTCGGAAGGGACATGATCGAATACATCGCTCACGAGTCGATCCGTCAGTCGCTGCAACGTCGGGTTCGGCAAGTCTTGAGTGAGCGCAGGCCCTTCGTCACCATCGGGGAAGGCATCACGAAATCCGGGACACGGGTCCTCTGTCGATGGACCGTCGTTCCCCTGAGGAGTGACGCTGGCGTGGATATCGGCACGATGGCCATGGCCGAGGATGTTTCGGACAAATTCGCGATGGAACAGGCACTCGAGCGCGAGACCGGAAAGCTGCGACGCGCGCAGGAACTTGCCAGAGTGGGAGATTGGACATGGAACCTGCAAACGAGTCATCTTTCCTGTTCGGACGAACTCTGCGCAATGGTCGGAGTTCCGCAGGCAAAGAACGGTGAAAACCTCGCTCGCGCGTACCTTCGAAACGTACGCCCAGAGGACGTGCGCCGTTTGCTGATGGCCAACGCGAGAGCTGTGTCGCACGGGAAGGTCGCCCCGCTGCAATTCCGCATCATCAGGCCCGATGGCAGCGAACGCGTCTTGTGGGTGGAGCACGATAAGTTGGTTCGCGATAAGGATGGGCGGCCTTCGTTGATGACGGGAATCGCACAGGATATCACCGAACGGGCGATCGCCGAACAACAACTCGTACTCAAAGACCGGGCGCTCGAAGCAGCTGCAAATGGCATTGTTATTACCGACGCCACAGGACATATATCATGGGTGAATCAGGCTTTTACAAAGCTCACCGGATACTCGGCCGAAGACGTCATCGGCAGAACACCCGCACTCCTGAAATCAGGGAGACAGAGCGAAGAGTTTTACGGTGAGTTGTGGAGAACCATTCTTTCCGGACATTCATGGATGGGGCAGCTAGTCAACCGGCGCAAGGATGGTTCTTTGTATACGGAGGAAATGACGATCACTCCCGTGCGAAACTCCGACGGCGCGGTGACACATTATGTCGCTATCAAGCAGGACATTACGGAACGACTGAGCCTGCAACGGGAATTGTCTCAGGCACAGAAGATGGAAGGGTTGGGAACGCTCGCCGGAGGCATTGCGCACGATTTCAACAATATTCTCGGCATCATCCTGGCACATACGTCTCTCTTCCCCATTATGTCGTCGGACCCGGTCAAACAGGATCAAAGCATCGCAGCCATCACAAAGGCGGTGCAGCGGGGAAGCTCGCTGGTGCGTCAGATTCTTCTGTTCGCCCGGAAAACGGAGGCCGCAATCCATCCTGAACCGGTGAATGAGATCATCCGTGAATTGCGCCGCATGCTGGTGGAGACATTCCCGAAAACGATCCTGATCGAGGAACGGTTGACGGAAGAACTTCCCCCAGTGGCAGCCGACCGGACACAGATTCACCAGGTACTCCTGAATCTCTGCGTCAATGCACGGGACGCTATGGAAGAAGGAGGTACGCTGACGATCTCAACGAAGATGGTGGAAGAATTGGAAGTCAGGATGAGATTCCATGAAGCAAGCGGCGCCTATGTTCGCGTGGATGTGTGCGACACCGGTTCGGGCATCGATGCAGAGATCGTAAGCCGGATCTTTGAGCCTTTTTTCACGACCAAAGGACCGGGAAAAGGGACCGGACTCGGGCTTTCTCTGGTGTACAGCATCGTGCAGGGACACAAGGGATTCGTCGACGTGGAAAGCGCTCCCGGCATCGGCACGCAATTCCACGTATATCTTCCGGTCCAGTCTGCAAGCATGGTCCAGAGGTCCGAAGAAGACGGGGTCGACGCTGCAATTCTTGGAGGCTCTGAGCGAGTCCTGCTGGTGGAAGACGAGGATCTTCTCCGTGCCGTCATGGCGAATGCGCTGCGTCAACATGGTTACTCCGTTCTCGAGGCTTCGGACGGAGAAGAAGCGCTGGAGGTGTTCGGTGAGTCGGGAAAAGATATCGACCTGGTTCTTTCGGACATCGGATTGCCGAAGCTTTCGGGTATCGAACTCTTCCGCAGACTCAAAGAGCGTTCTCCCGGACTTGTCGAGATCCTTGCAACAGGATATATCGAACCGGAAGATCGGTCGCGGCTTCTGGGCGAAGGAGTGAAAGCGTTCATCGAAAAGCCGTACGAGATCTCCAAAGTACTGAGTGCCGTCCGTTCAATTCTGGATTTTGAAGCCCGCACCGAAAAGGTCCCGCAGCCGATGTAGGGGAGCACGTCGACTGATCCGCGGACCGGTCTTCTGATCATCTTACGCACCACGCTTCGCATTCCCACCCTTGCGAACATCCCAGTTTTGCGCTCGGTTTTCATTCGAATATCCCACAAACTGCACGGCACACGGTTTGAGACATTGGAGCAGTATGCGGGATTTCGCAAAAATGACATCGATACAAAAATCACTCCGCGGCCCGGAGATGTCCATAACCGCACATGGACGCTACTACATGCTTCCGCAAACACAATTCGCGTGTATTCGTGTTCATTAGCGGTTTGAATTTATCATAGCCCTACGAAGGCTTCACCATTCCGATGAACATGTCTTTTCGAATTTTTGAGTTTCACTCGATGTGCCACGTACACTTCTTCGTTCTTCTTACATTCGCAACGCTTGCTGCTCAAGCACAAACACGTGACGACTGTCTCGCGTGCCACAGCGACGAATCACTGACTACCGACCGACAAGGAAAACAGGTTTCGCTCCACGTCGATGACGCCGTCTTCAAGGGCTCGCCGCACGCTAAACTTGCCTGCATTGCGTGTCACACCGGTTTCGATCCCGGGAATCTCCCGCACAAAGATAAGATCACGCCGGTCAATTGTGTGACCTGTCACCGCAATGCCCCGCCGAAACACCCGTTCCATCCCCAGATGGCGAGGGTCACCGGACGCGAAGACTCTGACGACGTCAACTGTAAGTCGTGCCACGGTACACATAATGTGAAACGCACCAGCGATCCCACGTCACCGGTGCATGGGCCCGCGATGGTGGAATTGTGCAGTACGTGCCACGGAGATGTCAGGGAGGCGTTAGCGTTGTCCGCCCATGGGAAGGCGCTGGCCGCCAATGTCAAAGGGGCGCCGACATGCGCCCAGTGTCACCGGAGCAAGATCGTATTGGGTTCGCAGGACAGCTCCGCCACGAAGCTGTCGCAGGAGAGACTCTGCCTTTCTTGCCACCTTGACAATCCCGACGTGCGGGCAAGAATGTCCCCGAGCGCGGGGTTTATCGCCGCGTACGGGACGAGCGTTCACGGCACGGCGCTGCAAAACGGCAACGGCAAGGCGGCAAACTGTGTGAATTGCCACGGCAGTCACGAGATGATGCGGGCGACGGAATCCGGCTCGACCGTCAGTAAAGTCCACATACCCGAAACGTGTGCACAGTGCCATCCCTCCGAGGCGAAAGACTACGGCGAGAGCGTCCATGCGGTCGCTGCCAAACGGGGCGTCAAGGACGCTCCGGTATGCACCGATTGCCATGGCGAGCACAATATTTTAGCTCCTTCCAACCCGGAGTCGCGCGTGGCACCGGGGAATGTCTCTGCACAGGTGTGTTCACCATGCCACAGCTCGGTGAAGCTTGCCGAAAAGTACGGCATTGCTAGCGACCGGTTTCAGACCTTTTCTGACAGTTACCACGGTCTCGCCGTCAAGGCCGGCTCGGTTGAAGTCGCAAATTGCGCGAGCTGCCATGGGGCGCATGAGATCCGGTCGTCACGAGATTCGCTGTCGTCGGTCTCAAAGTCGAACCTCGCAACGACCTGCGGCAAATGCCATCCGGGCGCAAACGACCGGTTTGGCGTAGGGTCCGTCCATATCACGATGGACGTCGAACAGGAGCCGATCCTCTACTGGGTGTCGACTGGATACATCATTCTCATCATCGTGACGATTGGAGGAATGTTCGTCCACAATATGCTTGACTTCGTCCGGAAATCGCGCCGCAAGCTCATGGTCCGGCGCGGCCTTATCGTGGAAGAACGGCTCGCACACCGGTTGTATGTCCGCATGACGTTGAGCGAGCGGCTCCAACACGCAACGCTCCTCGTGAGCTTCATCACGCTCGTCATGACGGGATTCGCTCTTAAATTTCCGGAAGCATGGTGGGTGGCATGGGTGAAGGACTTTAGCCCGCTCATGTTCGATATCCGCGGGATCGCGCACCGGGTGGCGGCCGTGGTCATGGTCGGTGCGAGCGTCTATCATGTCTACTATCTCATCGCGGTGCCAAGAGGCCGCGAACTGTTCCGCGATCTGCTTCCTGTACGAAAGGACCTTACGGACGCGGTCGGAGTTTTCAAGTATAACCTTGGGTTTTCGCCGGAGAAACCGCAGTTCGGCCGGTTCAGCTACATCGAAAAGAGCGAGTACTGGGCGCTCGTCTGGGGTACCGTCGTCATGGGTGCTACCGGGGTCATTCTCTGGTTCGACAATACGTTCATGGGTCTGCTCACGAAGCTCGGATGGGATGTGGCGCGCAGCATCCACTACTATGAAGCCTGGCTCGCGACGCTCGCGATCATCGTTTGGCACTTCTATTTTGTCATCTTCAATCCCGACATCTATCCGATCAATCTTGCCTTCTGGAAGGGGACCTTGACAGAAGAAGAAATGGCGGAAGAGCATCCCCTTGAGCTCGAAGAGATCCACCGCCGCGAATTGGTTGAGGACCTCAATGGTCCGAATGTCCATGATGCAACGAAGACACACAGGGGCTAAGATGCACGGGACCGCGACACGACCGCCGGGCCTCCGGCGCCTCGGACGTCCGTTGACGCTCGTCGTCGCACTGTTCGCGTCTGCGGCGGTGGCCCAGGAGAGCAGCGACTGCCTCGCCTGCCATTCCGACGAGACGTTGAAGGGAGTCCGGCGTGGCCGCACCATTTCCGTGTTTGTGAACGAGACCGCGTTCACGGCGTCACAGCACGGGTCGCTGACCTGCGTCTCCTGCCATGCCGATCTCGAAGGGAAAGATTTCCCGCACGTTGAAGACCCTGCGAAAGTCCAATGCGGCACGTGCCACGACGGCGAAGAGAAACTCCATGCTGCATCGCTCCATGGCAAAGCACTGACCCGCGGGGATCCGCTTGCGCCGTCGTGCGCCGATTGCCACGGTGCGCATGCAATCAAGCCGGTCGAGCATCCGTCTTCGCCAGTCGCACCGTTGAAGATTCCCTTCACATGCGCCAAGTGCCATCAGGAAGGGGCGCCGGTCCAGCGCGCTCGGACGATCCATCAGGACCATATCCTCGAGAATTTCTCCGAGAGCATTCACGGTGAAGGATTGCTCCGGAAAGGGCTCATTGTCGCCCCCAACTGCGCCACCTGCCACACCGCGCACTCGATCCTTCCCCATACCGACCCGAATTCGTCCATCGCACGTCGGAACATCGCCGCAACGTGCACGAAGTGTCACGCGCAAATCGAAAACGTCCACCGCAAGATCATCAAAGGTGAATTGTGGGAAAAGGAAGCGAATGTCCTTCCGGCATGCGTCGATTGTCACCAGCCGCACAAGGTGCGAAAGGTATTTTATTCGCAGGGTATGGCGGACCGCGACTGCCTGCGATGCCATGAAAGGGACGATATCCGGTCCACCGAAGACGGCCGCTCCCTCACGGTGGACCCGCTCGTGGTGGCCGATTCGCGTCACGTAAAAGTGAGTTGCAGCCAATGCCACGCCGGCGTAAACGCGTCGCATCTCCGGCCGTGCTCAACGATCACCCAGCCCGTAGACTGCGCCTCATGCCATGCAGAAGTGGGACAGGAATTCATGTTGAGCATTCATGGTGTCCTGCTCGCGAAGCAAGATCCGAACGGGCCCACCTGCAAGGAATGTCACGGTACCCACGAAGTTCTCGGAAAGCTGAACTCGAAATCACCCACATTCCCGACCAACGTACCCGATCTATGCGCCCGCTGTCATCGGGAAGGAGAAAAGGCAGCCGTCCGCTACGTCGGCACGCAACATCAGATCGTTGAGCGATACACCGAAAGCATTCACGGCAAGGGGCTAAAGAAGAGCGGACTGACCGTGACGGCAATGTGCACGAACTGTCACAGCGCGCATAGCATTTTGCCGAAGTCGGACCCGGCATCCACGGTGAACCCCACGCGACTCCCGGAAACCTGCGGCCGTTGCCACTTCGGCATCGAGGAGCAATTCAACAAGAGCGTTCACGCCACGCAACAGGGGAAGACGGACAAACCGCTTCCTGTCTGCAATGATTGTCACTCAGCCCATACGATCCGGCGCGCCGACGAACAGGGATTCAAGCTCGAGATCATGAATCAGTGCGGGCGTTGTCACGAGCAGATCTCGAAGACGTATTTCGACACGTATCACGGCAAGGTGTCGCAGCTCGGTTATACGAAGACGGCCAAGTGTTACGATTGCCACGGGGCGCACGATATTCTTCCTGTCTCAGACCCTCGTTCGCACCTCAGCCACGACAATGTTGTCGGTACCTGCCAGAAGTGCCATCCTGGAGCCGGACGACGGTTCGCCGGATATCTCAGCCATGCAACTCACCATGATCCCGAAAAATATCCGTTCCTGTTCTGGACGTTCTGGGGAATGACCTCGCTCCTGGTCGGAACATTTGTGTTCGGCGGCGTTCACACGCTGTTGTGGCTTCCAAAAGCGTTCCAGCTTCGGCGCGAGCGCAGACTGCGACATGCACAAGAAAAGAAGGATGCTGCCGCACCCTCGGAACCGACAGTACCTTCGGAGCCAACGCTATGACACCTGAAACTGGCGGACAAACTCCGCCACCGGTCGCGAAGACTGCGCGCCGGACGCCGCGCTTCGTTGAAGCGGGCTGGCACGAACCGCCGCGGCTCCAGTACGTTCGATTCTCGCGACTGAATCGGGTACTCCATGTCGTGATGATCGTCAGTTTCCTCAGTCTGGCGCTCACGGGCATGTCGTTGAAATTCTCATACACGCAATGGGCCGTGGTTCTGTCGCATATGTTCGGTGGGTTTGAATCGGCCGGCTATGTCCACCGCTTTGCAGCGACCGTCATGATCATCATGTTTATCATTCACATCGTCGACCTCTTCCGCAGAAAGAACCGGGAGTTTGGGACATGGAAGGCGATGCTGACGGGACCTCATTCGATGGTATTCAACGCAAAGGACCTCGCCGATTTCATCGGCAACATGAAGTGGTTTGTGGGTAAAGGGCCCCGGCCGCAATATGGCCGCTGGACCTATTGGGAGAAGTTCGACTACATCGCTGTGTTCTGGGGGATGACGGTCATTGGATCGACCGGACTGATGTTATGGTTCCCGGAGATCTTCACCCTCGTCCTTCCAGGCTGGCTCATCAACGTTGCAACGATCATCCACAGCGACGAAGCGTTGCTGGCGACCGGCTTTATTTTCACTGTGCACTTCTTCAATACTCATCTCCGCCCGGAAAAATTCCCAATGGACACCGTGGTGTTCACGGGGAGGATGGATGTGGAGGAACTCATGGACGATAAGCCTGCCGAGTACAATGAGCTTGTACGAAACGGCACGCTCCAGGAAAACCTCGCACCTGCATATCCTCCAATCGTCGAACGGGTTATCAGGGCCTTTGGCTGGACGGCCGTGACGATCGGGATCTGCGTCGTGGTGATGATCATCTATGCAATGGTCTTTGCATACAGATAAGAAGGGAGCCCCATGCCACTGATCGATTCGAAAACGGGCGATACCCGAAGGACATATTCAATCGCACAACTGGAATCCGCGGCGCGGCTGATGCGCGCCTATGACCTCGTGTGCCTCGCGGCCGCCGGCTCAGGCCATTCCGGCGGGACGCTCTCGATCATGGATATCGCCGCCGCGCTCTACCTCAAGGAAGCGCGTCTCGACCCACAGCAACCCGACTGGAAGAACCGCGACCGCATCGTCTGGTCGGTCGGTCACAAAGCGCCGAGCCTATATATCGCGATGGGAATGGCCGGATTCTTCGACCCGCGCGACGTTGTAACACTCAGGAAACTCGGCAGCCCGTTTCAAGGTCATCCGCATTGGCTGAAGATACCGGGAATCGAGGCATCGACCGGATCGCTCGGACAAGGACTGAGCATCGCCGTCGGTATGGCGCTCGGCCTTCGGCTTGACAAGTCCTCATCGCGCGTGTACTGCATCATGGGAGACGGTGAACAGCAGGAGGGTCAGATCTGGGAAGCCGCGATGGAAGCAGGCCATTATCAGCTCGACAACCTCTGCGCCATCATTGACCGGAACCGATTGCAAATCGACGGCAGGGTCGATGAAGTCATGAAGGTCGAATCCCTCCGTGCGAAATATGAAGCGTTCGGGTGGAACGTCGTCGAGACGGACGGACACACGATGGACCGCATCGTCGACGCGTTCAATCAAGCCCGCTCCGTCAAAGGTCGTCCAACCGTCATTCTTGCCGAGACGGTAAAGGGAAAAGGGGTCGACTTCATGGAGAACGTCGCCGGCTGGCACGGCAAATCTCCGTCGATGGAAGAATTGACACGCGCACTGGGTCAACTGGGACTTCCCGAGCCACTGGACGTGGATGCGATGATGAATATCGCGCGGGAGTTCCAGAAGAAGGCGGACCAGGCCATGGCGAAAAAAATGCCCGCGTTTGGAAAAGCTACCTGGTGGAATGCGGACGAAATGATGCGGGTCGACATGCAGCCGACGCGCAAAGGGTTTGGGACCGCATTGAAAAGACGTGGCGGAGATGCGCGCATCGTGTGTCTTGGCCTTGACATTTCGGGCTCGATCACGATCAGCGATTTCTACGCTTCGAATCCCGAGCGCAAGGACCGATGGTTCAGCATGGGCATTGCGGAGCAAAGCGCGATCTGTGTTGCCGCCGGCCTCGCCCGCGAAGGCAGGATTCCCGTGCTGGGTACGTACGGAACATTCGCCGCAGGCCGATGTCTCGACCAGATCCGCACGACTGTCTGTTATGGCGAACTGAACGTGCTCATCGCCGGGGCCCACGGAGGTGTCTCGGTTGGACCCGACGGCGCAACGCATCAGTCTCTCGAAGATCTGTTCCAGATTTGCGGACTTCCGAACATCCGCGTTTCTGTGCCGTGCGACAACGTCGAAACGGAGAAGGCGACAGAACACATGCTGTTCAACGCGGTCGGGCCGAAATACATCCGTTTTGCCCGCGAGGCGACTCCTGTGGTGACGACGGCGGCGACCCCCTTCAAATTCGGAGTGGCGAACATCATCCGATTCCGCGGCATACAGCCGAGGTTCATCGACGCTTTCGAGACGCGGCTGGCATCGGAGGTCCCGAATGAATCGGAGCATCTTTCCATCATCGCCTGTGGACCCATGGTCCCGGAAGCGATGCGGGCTGCCGTCATTCTGAAGAATGTGTTCGGCTATGAGACGCGCGTGATCAACATGCACACGCTGAAGCCATTGGACGCGGCTGCGGTCATCCGCGGTGCCCGGGAAACCGGCGTTGTCATAACGGCTGAAGAGCATCAAATCGGCGGACTCGCCGACCGGGTATGCCGGATCATCACGGAATCATACGAGCTTTACCGCCGCCCCGTCATCACGGGGTCGATCGGCGTCAACGACCGCTTCGGCGAGTCGGGGGCGCCGTGGGAATTGATCAAAGAATTCGGCGTCAGCGCTGAACACATCGCGCAGAAGGCGCACGAATTGGTGCAGTTGAAAAGCGAGGAATTGCTGAAACCGATGGCGTAAGCACTGCCGGGGCCGGTATTTTTGAACCGCCAAGAAGTACGTTTGGAGTACATCATGCTCCGGATTCACAATTTCACAAAATCTCTCTTGGCGACCTTTGCGACTTGGCGGTCATCTTTTCTCCTAAACTCTCGGGCTCTCTACAGTTAGAGGTGTTCTATGAAGATTGCACAACGCATGAATCGACTCGGAACGGAAACGGCGTTCGATGTTCTGACAGAAGTGAATGCTCTTCGGTCGCAGGGTCGGGACATCATCAGTCTTGCCATCGGTGAGCCTGCTTGCGATACCGCCGACTACATCAAACAGGCGGCGAAAGATGCCCTCGACCTGAACATGACCCACTACGGTCCTTCGCAGGGGCTTCCCGCGTTTCGCGAAGTCATTGCCAAGCACGTTGCGGAAACGCGGAACATTTCCGTGTCTCCCGAAGAGATTGTGGTCGTTCCGGGGGGAAAGCCAGTGATCTTTTTCAGTATCCTCGCATGCATCGAAGAAGGAGACGAGGTGGTGTACCCGCTCCCCGGATATCCGATCTACGAGTCGATGATCCGGTTTGCGGGAGGAATTGCCGTCCCGCTCAGGTTGCGCGAGGAACATGGGTTCAGCTTCGATGTGCGCGAGTTACGCAAGAGCGTAACGGACCGGACGCGCATGATCATCGTCAATTCTCCGCAGAATCCGACCGGCGGAATCATTCCCAAATCGGACCTGCATGAGATATCGGAATTGGCCCTTCATCACGACCTGTGGGTCCTCTCCGACGAGATCTACAGGCGTATCACGTATGAGACTCCCGCCGAAAGCGTCAGTCAGTTTCCAGGTATGAAGGAGCGGACGATCATACTCGACGGACATTCCAAAACGTATGCCATGACCGGCTGGCGCGTGGGGTACGGAGTCATGCCGCGGGCACTTGCCATGCATGTCACTCGGCTCATGACGAATTCAAACTCGTGCACGGCGACGTTTTCGCAGCACGCAGCGATGGTCGCGATGACCGGTCCGCAGGAGAGTGTGACGCGCATGGTGGCCGACTTTCGCCGCCGCCGAGACCTGATCGTCGACGGTCTCAACGGTATCGAAGGGTTTTCCTGCCGGAAACCGATGGGCGCATTCTATGCTTATCCGAATGTGACGAATGCGTGCAGGACCCTGGGGCTGAAAGATTCGCGCATGCTTCAGCAATACCTTCTGCAAGAGGCGGGAGTTGCGGTTCTCGGTCAGCAATGCTTCGGAACGCGGTTGCCCGAAGACAATCAGGAATACATTCGTTTCTCGTATGTTTCGTCGGATGAGGACATTCGCGAGGCATTGCGGCGGGTAAAAAATTCTCTTTCCGATTCCGCACACGTTTCATCTTTCTTGGCGCGCCAGCCTCAGGCGGTAGCATAACATGAATTGCGGTACACGAAGGACCATGTCGCGCCACGAAAAGATAGTACGTCCAAACACTTCGCGCCCCTACGTGGTGCTTGGTGGACAATTTTTCTTAATGGGCTCTACTTCGGAAGGGCCGGCCTTGAAGTTCGGAGAGAAGTAATGTATCATTTGCCTCCTATGGGAGTAATGCATGACGAATGACGTCGGGGCCACGCTCGAAGAGCTGAAGAGAAAGCGGAAGTTCCCAAACGCGTTCTATAATCCGATCACGCTATTCGGACTGGGTCTCAGCCTTCTCAGTCTTGCGCTCATTTCCTTCCTGCTCGTCCTCGATTATTTCTCCGCGACATCCAAGCCGTATGTCGGCGTCATAGCGTTCATCCTGTTGCCTCTTGTCTTCATCGCCGGAGGCCTCACGTCATTCTGGGGGGCTTGGAGGTATCACCGGCACCTGGCGAAGAAAGGGATCGTTGTTTATCATCTGCCCCGGGTCGACCTCAACGACCCGCGTCATCTTCGGGCGACGCTGTTTAGCTTGGCGGCAGTACTCGCCGTCGGAGGTACGGCGGCATTCACGAGCTACCAAGCGTATGAATACACAGAATCGGACGAGTTCTGCGGCACCACGTGCCACAGCGTCATGAATCCCGAATTCACCGCGTATCAATTCTCGCCCCATGCACGCGTAGGATGCGTGGAATGTCACATCGGCTCCGGGGCCGACTACTTTGTGAAGTCGAAGCTTTCCGGCAGCTATCAGGTGTATGCGGTCGCGTTCAACAAGTATCCCAGACCCATTCCCACCCCCATTCAAAACCTGCGTCCTGCGCAGGAAACATGCGAACAATGCCATTGGCCGAAAAATTTCTTCAGCGAAAAACTGCACAAGAATTCGTATTTCCTGTCGGATGAAAAGAACACAAGATGGGACCTGGACCTGCTGATGAAGATCGGCGGCGGGAACATTGAGGTGGGGCCAACGTCCGGCATCCACTGGCACATGAACATCGCCAACGTGGTGACCTACGGGACGGTCGATTCGTCGCGGCAGACGATCGCCTGGGTGAAGTCCCGCGATTCCGCAGGAGTGGAACGCATCTACCGCAATACGGATCAGCCGCTGTCGGCCGAAGATTCGAGCAAGGTCATGGTCCGGAAAATGGACTGCCTCGACTGTCACAACAGGCCTTCGCACGCCTACCATCCCCCGGCCATGTCGGTGAACACCGCCATGACGTACGGATGGATCGACCCAAGCCTTCCGTATGTCAAGTCGGTGGCCGTCGACGCGCTCGACCGGGGTTATACGACGAACACAGTGGCGATGGACAGCATTCGTGTATTGTTGTCGGACTACTATGAAGAAAAGTATCCCGACATTGCGCGCCGCGACCGTGGAAAGATCGAACGGACCATCCAGGAAGTACAAAAGATCTACTCAAGGAACTACTTCCCGGAGATGAAAGTCGAGTGGCGGAAGTTTCCCGATAATATCGGCCACCTGTTCTATCCGGGATGCTTCCGTTGTCATGACGGAAAGCATGTCGACGCGGAAGGGAAGTCGCTGTCCCGGGAATGCAATGTGTGTCACACCATCCTGGCCCAGCAATTCCAGGACGACAAGCTGAGACTTTCTCTCGGCGGCGTAGAGTATCGCCACCCCGTCGATATCGGCGATGCGTGGAAAGAAATGAACTGCAACGATTGCCATAACAGCCGGTAAGGAGTTCGCGCATGACCGAATCAACCGCGGAAAAAGTTCAGGAAGAGCGTCGCGATCTCCTGAAGTGGCTCCTGGGAGGGAGCCTGGTCGCCTGGATCGCTTCGGTCGCGTACCCCATTCTGGCATATCTACAACCCCCCAAGCAGAATGAAGTTGCTGTACAGAGCATAAAAGCAGGAAAACTTTCGGAGATCGAACTGGATTCCGGTAGGATCGTAAAGTTCGGCACTAAGCCGGTTATTCTCATCCGCACCAACACGAACGAGCTCAAGGCTTTTACCGCCACGTGTACGCATCTCGACTGCACGGTGCAATACAGCAAGGAGAAGGGCATCATCTGGTGTGCGTGCCACAACGGGCAGTACGACCTCACGGGTCGGAATATCGGCGGACCGCCCCCAAAACCTCTGGAGGAATTCAGGGTCCTCATTCAAGAAGACGAGGTCCTAATCTCGAAAAACACATGAAGACGATCTGGGAGAAGTTGTATAAGTGGATCGACGAGCGGGTAGACCTTGCGGACCTCGTCGAGTTTATGGGAAAAAAATACGTTCCCATCCATCGACATTCCATTTGGTACTACTTCGGGGGTGTGACGCTCTTCCTCTTCCTGATCCAAGTGGTGAGCGGGATCCTTCTCCTGATGTACTACAAAGGGAGTGAAGATCTGGCATTCGAGAGCATCCAGTTCATCATGTCGAAAGTCCAGTTTGGCTGGCTCATCCGGTCCATCCATTCATGGGCCGCGAATCTGTTTATTCTTGCGGCCGTCATTCATATGTTTAGCGTGTACTTTACAAAGGCGTACCGAAAACCACGCGAGATCACTTGGCTCACCGGCATGTTCATGCTCTTCCTCGGGATGGGGTTTGGCTTCAGCGGATACCTCCTCCCATGGAACGAACTCGCATTCTTTGCCACCAAAGTCGGAACAGATATCGCAGGAGCTGTGCCCATCGTCGGTAAGCCGATCATGGTGTTGCTCAGGGGGGGAGAAGATGTCACGGGCGCCACGTTATCACGCATGTTCGGATTTCATGTCGCCATTTTCCCCGGGATCTTCGCGGTTCTTCTGGGGATTCATCTCGTTCTAGTGCAGCGCCAGGGTATGAGCGAGCCCATCGGACATTCTGAGTCGGGTGGGGACCTCAAAACAATGCCGTTCTTCCCGAATTTCCTTTTGCGGGACCTGTTGCTTTGGTTGATTGTGCTGAACGT
The DNA here is from genome assembly GCA_001802945.1 of Ignavibacteria bacterium RIFCSPLOWO2_12_FULL_56_21. GTDB lineage: Bacteria > Bacteroidota > Ignavibacteria > UBA10030 > UBA10030 > 2-02-FULL-55-14. Next base: position 61,391 of record MHAK01000016.1, read on the forward strand.
GCTGGCGATTCTCGCCGTCCTCTTTCCGTGGGAATTGGGGGTGAAGGCCGATCCGTTCGCTTCCGCACCCGCGGGCATCAAACCTGAGTGGTACTTTTTGTTCATGTTCCAATCGTTGAAATATATCCCTGCGGAAGTTCTGTACATCGAAGGGGAGATCTTGGGGATCCTACTTTTTGGCCTGGCCTTTGCGTTGTGGACAATGGTTCCTTTTTGGGATCGGAAGAGCAACTTCGGCCAAGAGAACAAGGTTGTCACCTATGTGGGCCTCTTTGTTGTGGCGTTTGTCATTGCACTGACGATCTTGGGGTGGACAGCATGAGTATGAATACACGTCGGATTCGCGCCGCTTCCATTTTCGCTCTCATTCTGTTCCATCCACTGGTTTCGTTTTCACAGGACCAGTGCCGCACTTGCCACGAATCCATCGAGGATCCACGCGCCCTCGCGTTTGCGGCTGATATTCACGCCTCAAATGGGATATCGTGTGCCGACTGCCACGGAGGCGACCGCACCAAAGAAGATATGGAAGAAGGGATGAGCGCCGGAGCGGGATTTCGAGGTGTCCCGGTCGGAGATGCGATCTCCGATGTGTGTGCCTCGTGCCACAGCGATGCTTCGAAGATGGTACACGTCTACAAGTCTACTCTGCCTCTTGATCAGGTCGAAGCCTTGAAGGCGTCTGTACACGGCCAGCAGTCAGTCTCAGGCAGGAGCCGTATCGCCCAATGCACCTCCTGCCACGGAGCGCACGGTATTCTCCCCAGATCGAACAGAAAATCGCCCGTCCACCCGGCGAACGTTCCGACAACGTGCGCACGATGCCATTCCAATGCCGGCTACATGACGGCGTATGACCCATCGATGCCCGTCGATCAATATCAGAAGTATCGCAGCAGCGTCCATGGAAAATTGAATCAACGGGGTGACTCGAAGGTGGCGGAGTGCGCAAGCTGCCACGGAAGCCACGACATCCTGGCGGCGAAGGATGTCCGGTCCAAGGTCTATCCGATCAACCTTCCCGCAACGTGCGGTTCGTGCCATGCCGACGCGGTGTACATGCGCGGATACGGAATCGGCACGGATCAGTTGAAAGAGTACTCGAAAAGCGTCCACGGCGTTGCCCTTTTGCAAAAGCACGACATCGGTGCCCCAGCCTGCAACGACTGTCACGGTAATCACGGAGCGGTCCCTCCTGGAGTGGAATCGATATCGAAGGTGTGCGGATCATGCCATGCCCTCAATGCCGACCTGTTCTCGAAAAGCCCACACAAGAAGGCTTTCGATACACGTGGTCTGCCAGAATGCGAGACCTGCCACGGGAACCATGAAGTTGTAAGGACAACGGACCAGCTTCTCGGGGTCGGTAAGGAAGCTGTCTGCGCATGGTGCCACAAAGACGATACAAAGTCGCGTGGCCACATCGTTGCCGCCACCATGCGTCAACTGGCCGATAGTCTGGCCGACGCAGAGGATTCTGCGCAGCGGCTTCTCAACGATGCAGAGCAAAAAGGAATGGAGGTCGGCGAGGCCCGGTTCGCGGCCCGGAGTATCAGGCAGGCCCGCCTCGAGTCAAGGACAAAAGTCCACTCCTTCCAGGAATCACAATTCAGAGATGTTGTGGAAAAGGGACTGTCAGCCGCCAAAGACGTTTCGGCACAAGCAGAGGAGGCCATCGGAGAGTACCACTTCCGTCGTTGGGGATTGTTGATAGCCTCATTCGCCATCACCCTTCTGGCGGTCTCGCTATATCTGCTGATTCGCAGGATTGAGAGTCGACAACGAGCAAAGTGAGGATATTTTTCCTTTCCTTGCGACTCTCCTTACATATGTCAGTTTCCGGTCCTTGGGAACCGCGGTATTCCACTGTCATATGTGGACACCTGCCGTCGTTGAACTGCCGCAACAACCCGCCCGCCGTATCTTTCGATCTCCCGCGTTTTCCCACCGGATGGCATGATAGTTGAAGGTCGAACGAGAATCTTATATCTCATACGTGAGGTGAATACCCATGGAAGAGCTCCATCGCGGTACCTCCGAGAGGCTCATCTTCTTCTTTCAGCTCTCTAGCGTCCTCCTGATTTGGCTGTTTGTCATTGCCATCACCCTCTGGATCTCCAGGCTCATCGTTCTCTCCCTTGAGCTCAATGATGCCCCCGGGGCCTCTGTGGCCATTAGCCTCGTAGCCATTCCCGTATTTATGACACTGGCTGGAATTCTTACGTATGTCTTCGTCGGATTACAGAGGGGGAAGAAAAAAGTCTGAATCACCTTAGGAGGAGAATCGACATGGTACTTCGGTTGCTCCAATTGTCCGTGTTGGCGTTTGTGACGCCCGCTATGTTCGGCCAGGATTTCGAATTGCCGACAGATCCGCTCGAAGGGAGGATCGTGTTTGAGGAGAAACAGTGCATCTCGTGTCATTCGGTGGGGGGGCTTGGGGGAACCGCCGGACCGGATCTCAGCAGAGACTACTTCTTCGGCAGCGGACTTGAACTAGCCTCGATACTCTGGAATCACACGCCGGCGATGAATCGGAAGTTTCGCCAGCTTCGCATGGATCGACCGAAGCTGTCGGAAAAAGAAATGTTGGACCTCCTTGGTTTCCTCTACTATCTCCGGTATCTGGGTGAGCCTGGAAGTGTGTCAAGCGGGAAGCGGCTGATCGAATCGAAAGGTTGTCTGTCGTGTCACACGATTGGCGGCGGAAGCAAGGAAGGAGTTCCGGATTTCAGGCAGATCCCGCGATTTTCAGCACCGCTTAACATGGTCCAAGCGATGTGGAACCATGCTCCCACGATGCAGAAGAAGTTCGAGTCGAACAAAGTAGCCTACCCAACGATGAGCGGTGAAGAAGCAGTTGATATCGCCGCCTTTCTGCAACAGGCCAGCACGGCTCCCACGGAGCAACGATTGTCACCCGGGAATCCCCGGAACGGACGCGTGTTGTTCGATAAAAAGAAATGCTCAACCTGTCATGTTGGTGAAGGGAAACGCCGAAGGATCGAGACGGGACTAGTGAAGATGGACCTGCGGAAGGGCGTGACCGAGGTTGCCAGCTCGATGTGGAATCACGGGAAGGATATGTTCGATTTGATGAAGCGAGAATCGATAGAATGGCCCATGCTGGAGGGAAACGACATGGCCGACATCATCGCGTACATCTACTTCCTTGGTTTTGAGGACAAGCCGGGCCAGAGCGAGGAGGGGCTTCGGGTGTTCAGAGAAAAAGGATGCTTCGAATGTCACGAAAGAAGCGGTAGTCAGGCCGCATTGCTAGCGTCGTCCGGTTCGCTCAACTCCCCGTTCAATATGGTGCAATTGATGTGGAATCATGCCATTGAGATGGAAGATTTGCTCATCACTCAAAACAAGCGGTGGCCTGAGTTGTCTTCCAAAGAAATGCGGGACCTGTACGCCTATCTGCAGGGGAAGACGAAGAAATGAACATTCCGGAGAGAACAAGTGCTCGCGCGGACTCCCGCCTGGAGGTTCGTGAGGGAATGCGGATCGGCGCTGGTTTGGTTATCGTGATGATGGGAGGAGCGTTGTGCATCCTGCATGCTTCCGGCTGCCGCGAACGCAAAGTCGAGCAACCGATCGACTACAGCCACAAGACCCACGTTGGGACGGCGGGAATTGCCTGTGTGGATTGCCACCAATCGGTCGAATCGGGGATCCGCGCAACCATCCCGCCGCTGGAAACGTGCAAAGGCTGCCATTCGGATACTCCGCTGACGGAATCGCCGGAAGAGAAAAAGCTTCTGAACTACTTGGCCAATGGGGGAGAGATTCCATGGAATAAGGTGTACCAGGTGCCCGACCATGTCTACTTCTCACATCGGCGCCATGTGTCACGAAGCAAGGTCACCTGCCAGGAATGTCATGGGGATATAGCTTCATTTGTGAATGCCGTTTCCTTCCAGTTCCTTCCTGTGACGATGGAAAACTGCATGAAGTGCCACAAGGAAAGAAATGTGACGAACGACTGCCTTTCCTGTCACCGCTAACGGATGCGCCATGGAAATTCGCCGACGAGAGTTCTTGAAGATTGCCGCAGGAATGACAGGAGGAGCACTCCTGGGCAGCCATGGACTGGACCCGATGTTTGCTGTTCCGAAAGAAGTTATCGAACGGATGAAATTCGGTCCTCGAGTCGAGACGTGGAAGAACACTACCTGTCGCTTGTGCCCCGGAGGATGTGGAATGAGCGTCCGGTTGATCGACGATGTTCCGATCTCGGTCAAAGGCAATCCCCTGAATCCGGTGAACCGAGGTGGATTGTGTCCGCTCGGCCTGAATGCAGTCCATTCATTGTATCACCCTGATCGCGTTCAGGGGCCCCTCATCCGGAAAGGTTCCCCCGGGTCCGGCTCATGGGAAAAGACATCCTGGCAGGAAGCTTTCAAGGTGATCTCAGGGAAGTTGAACCAACTCAGACAAGAGGGAAAATCCCAGCACGTGGCCTTCCTCGGCTCAGACGAGTATGGGTTCATGAGGGATCATATCCAGAGATTCGCCGCGTCATATGGAACCCCGAACTATTTTCTCTATTCGAAGGACTCGAACAAGAGGGCGGCGAACTTCCTCTCGCATGGAAATCGGCGCGCACCGGCGTATGACATTGTCAACTCCAAACTGGTGGTCACCTTTGGGGCGAACATCCTCGAAGAGGGGCCATCTCCCGTATACTATACAAAGTTGTACAGTCATCACAATGAACAGCAAACCCGCTATATCCACATTGACTCGAGGCTGAACCTGACAGCCGCCAATGCCGACCGTTGGATTTCCATCCGGCCGGGGACGTACGGTGCCCTTGCGCTCGGTGTTGCGTACGTGCTCATCCGCGAGGAACTCTATGACCAGGATTTCGTCAGAGCGCACACGCACGGCTTTGACGACTGGATGGATGCTCGAGGCAGGCGACACGTCGGCTTCAAGTCCACCGTTCTCAGCGACTACTATCCGGAGAGAGTCCAGGAGTTCACCGGAGTGCCGAGCAGTGTCATCCTCGAACTTGGCCGGGAACTTGGCAACTCTCGTCCCTCAGTCGCATTGTGCGATCAGGCAGCCCTCAATCACACGAATGGGACGCTCACGGCAACGGCAGTGAACGCCCTGAATGCGCTCTTGGGCAATTATGAGAAAGAGGGGGGGGTCTACTTCGTCGATGAGCCGCCCTTCGCGAGCTTCGGCGCAGCACCGATGGATGGCCGATCCGCTCAGGCGATGACCCAGCCGCGAGTAGGAATGCCTGTGGAAGCGTTCCTTCCGCTCCAAGAGTGCTCGGTGAAAAGCTTCAGCGAAAACGTTCTCTCAGGGAGACCATATCCCATCGACGTGCTTTTTCTCTACGGAGGCAATCCGCTCTTTCAGAGCGTGCACCACAAGAAGTTTGCCCAGGCGCTCCAGAAGATCCCCATGGTCATCAGTTTCGACTCTCTCCTCACGGAGACCGGTGAATTCGCTCACTACGTCCTGCCGGACCATCATTTCTTTGAGGCCTGGGATATTGTCTCGAATGTGGAAAATGTTGGATTCACACATGTTGCAATTCAGCAACCTGTCATGGCGCCGATGTATGACACCAGAGCTACGGGCGACGTGTTGATAGAACTCGCACGCCTTGCGGAAGGTCGGGTTGCGGCGTCATTCCCGTACGGTTCGTACGACGAGGGCATTCGCCGCGCTTTGAGAGGCGTGTTCGAATCAGGATCCGGTGCGATCGCGAGTGAAGGGGTTGGGAGTCGATGGCTGGAGTTCCTGAAACAGCGGGGATGGAGGATCGACAGATATTCATCGTTCGAAGAGTTCTGGGACAGATTGACCCGGTATGCCGGATGGTGGAATCCGATACGATCAAAGAAACATTTACGCTCACTGTTCCAGACACCCTCGGGGAAGTTTGAGTTCTACTCACAGACGCTCGAGAACATGATACAAGCTATTCCGACCGAGTCACGCGACAAAGCGCTCCGCCGGGCAGGCATATCCGCAGGTGGAGACACAGCCTTCCTCCCGCACTATGAACCTGTCTCCGGCGAATCGGATCTCCCGCTTTCCATGATCACGTACCAATCAATGTCCGTAGGCGATGGACGAGGGGCCACACTCCCCATGATGCAGGAGTTGTTCGGACATGCGGTGAATCGACATTGGGATTCATGGGCGGAGATCCATCCCTTGACGGCCCAGCAGTATCTGGTGAAGGATGGTGAGTGGATCCTGGTGCAGTCGTCCGAAGGGACGCTGAGGATCCGCTCCAAGGTCACAGAAGGAGTGATGCCGAACGTTGTTGCCATACCGTTCGGATTGGGTCACACATCCGGAGGAAGGTACGCACGAGGTCATGGAGTCAATCCACATTCCATCTTGGAAGGAAAGGAGGACGGGCTAAGTGGCCGCGAGGCGATTCAGGCGACCCGAGTGCGCGTGGTTGCTGAAGGGCGGTCAGAATTTTGAAGAACGAACTAGCGTCGCCTCCAGAACGGAAGCTCGTAATGAAAGCGATCCCCGACCCTTCTCCGGCCGCGTTCATATCGCAGTTATGAGTGGGTAGGGAGCAATGCAGAGGGTGGACACTCGCCGAATCGAAATGCTGATCACCAGTCCGCGTGCCCTTATGAACGATCGGCGTGGGCGAGCCTTGCGGATCATACTCTCTCATTCGAAAGCGTTTTCAACAACACGTTAGCAGGAGAGGACCAATGCCGAAATGGGCGATGGCCATAGATTTGGATAAGTGCACGGGATGCGAATCCTGCATGATCGCATGTAAGGTGGAGAACAACGTGGCGATCGTCGATCCGGAGCAAGCACAAGCAGGCCGGGTGATGTACTGGATGGATATGATGACTGCGTACGAATCCGAGGATACCCAGGTCGTGAGGAGAATTGTGCCAAAGCCTTGTTTCCACTGCGATGAACCTCCTTGCACCGTTGTTTGTCCGGTGGGCGCCACCTATCGCAATCCCGAAGGAATCGTGGCCCAGGTGTACCATCGGTGCATTGGGTGCCGGTATTGCATGGCAGCGTGTCCTTATACAGCCAAGGTCTTCAACTGGTACGCACCGAAATGGCTGGAGGATTCGGCTTGTCGCCCGAATCCGGACGTCTCACTTCGAATGTCCGGCGTCGTCGAGAAATGTTCGTTCTGTTCTCATCGTTTGCAGCAGATTAAAGAGATCGCGGACCTCGAAGGAAGGAGGATCGAGGACGGAGAGTATGTGACGGCGTGCCAAGAGAACTGCCCGACAGACGCCATTGTATTCGGAGATATCGAAGACAAAGATAGCTCGGTCTACAAGCTTTCCAAAAGCTACCGTGTCAAACGATACATGGATGATCTAGATGTGAAACCGAAAGTGTTCTATCTCTCACGTAGAACAACGGAATAGAGGGATGCTTGGACAATGGATAAAGACGAGATCCTGTTCAAACCGATCTATGAAACCGGAAGGGGCTTTTACATAACCTTCGGCATCCTCGCGGTGATTCTCCTGTGGGCCCTTGCCATGTACATCAACCAGGTCATGGTTGGACTCGGGCCGACAGGAATGAACCAGCCTGTCACGTGGGGATTCTATATCGTGAATTTCGTGTTCTTCATCGGTATCAGTCATGCCGGAACGCTGATCTCTGCCATTCTTCGACTGTCCAAGGCCGAGTGGCGTCGCCCGATCACGCGCATGGCAGAAGTGATCACCGCGATCGTACTTGTGATCGGGGGACTGCACCCGATTTTGGATCTCGGAAGGCCGGACCGGATGATGAACCTGCTGGAATCTGGCCGGCTACAATCTCCGCTGCTCTGGGATGTCACGAGCATCACTGCGTATTTCACGGCGAGTACGGTCTACCTCTATCTTCCCATGATTCCCGACATCGCGCGGATCCGTGACAGAGGGGGGAAGCTAAAGTGGCTATACACGTTCATGGCCTGGGGATGGCAGGGAACGGAATATCAACAGAAGGTTCTGAACCGGGCCATCAATATCCTCATGGTGATGGTGATTCCGATCGCGATCTCTGTCCACACGGTCATTTCTTACATCTTTTCGATGACCCTGCAGCCGGGATGGCACAGCACGATCTTCGGACCGTATTTTGTCGTGGGAGCCATCTTCTCGGGTATTGCAGCACTGATGATAGTCATGATGACATTTCGCAAGGTGTATCATCTGGAGACGTACCTGAAAGAGATCCATTTCCGTTACTTGAGTACATTGCTGTTGATCATGTCGCTGATCTGGTTCTACTTCACCTTCTCCGAGTATCTGACGGGCGTCTTCGGATCTGAGGCGCATGAGATGGAAGTCATCAAGTACAAGTTCTCAGGTCCGTTTGCTCCGTTCTTCTGGGGAATGGTCCTCTGCAATTTCGTTCTTCCGGTAACCATTCTCAGTTTCAGAAAGTTCCGCACGATGACGGGGATATTTGTGGCCTCCGTTGCAGTTGTTATCGGAATGTGGCTTGAGCGTCTCATCATTGTGGTACCGTCGTTAGCAAGTCCGAGGATGGATGTGCCACTCGGGATCTACGTGCCGACGATCCTTGAATGGTCCCTGTTCGCGGGCGGCATAGCAGTGTTCGTCATGGGGTTTATGCTTTTTTCGAAGTTCTTTCCAATCATTTCAATATGGGAGATTGAGGAGGGGAGGAGTCATGCGGCGAAAGAGGTTGAAGAACGTATCGCCAGCTATTTGCCCGGACCATGATCTCCAGGCGATTGGATTTGGCGTTTCGACGACCATGGAAGAATCTCACAGCTCTACACCGTGCTATGTCCAATAACGCACGCGTTCCACACACAACACGAGGAAAGGCAACCAGCATGAAGTCACTTTCGTTTCTCCTGATCGCCGGAGTGTTCCTGATCACCGGGACCGAGGCGGTTGCGCAGAACAAATACATCGGCGCTAAAATGTGCGGTATGTGTCATCGCACCGATAAACAGGGAAAGCAGTTCGATATTTGGAAGGCGAGCAAACACGCGAAAACGTTCGATGTTCTCTCCAGCCCCAAAGCGGCGGAGATTGCGAAGGCAAAAGGTATTGCCAACGCCGCTGAAGCGAAGGAATGTCTCGAATGTCACGTCACGGTGTCGGATGCCAAGTTGATGGACAAGTCATTCGACATGAAGGAAGGAATACAGTGCGAAGCGTGTCACGGTGCGGGGTCCGCGTACAAGACGATCACGCTCATGAAGGACCACGCAAAAGCCGTGGCGGCCGGAATGTCCGATTTTTCCGTCAAGGGTGCGGCTGAAAAACGCTGCAAGACATGCCACAATGAAAAGAGCCCGACATTCAAGGGATTTGAGTTCGACAAAATGTGGGCGAAGATCGAACATAAGGTACCCAAAGCAGGGTAGAGCCTGGAGGGTATGCAGTAAGCAGTATGCAGCCCTTCGACCGTTCGACATACTCACGGTCGCACTGAGCGTAGTCGAAGTGCGACTTCGCTCAGGGCAAGTAGGCAGTCGAGAGAAAGATGTTTGCAACAAAGCCCCGGCTGGGAACGGCTGGGGCTTTTTATTCGTCACCCCGTCGGTCCCCCGACGGGGTAGAATTGCCTGCCACGAATACCGACCATAAATGGTCGGTCCAAGATCAGACGGTCGCTACGCGACCGG
>MHAK01000016.1:71048-89932 GCA_001802945.1 Ignavibacteria bacterium RIFCSPLOWO2_12_FULL_56_21
AACCGTCCTTAATCCCACACGTACCTAGGATCGTAAGGAATATCATTCTCTTTGAGGAACGCCAAGTATTCATCGTGAAACGTCTCCCGGCGATGATGCTCTTCCTGATTGTTGATATATCGCTGGACTTCTTCAACTCCCGTTCTACTTACTGAGAATGCTCCATATCCGTCTTGCCATTGAAAATCCTGCAAGTCCTCAAATGTTCTCCGAATCCACCAGGACGACCCTCCTTTGAGCAACTGCAATATTCGGCTGACCGACAAGGTTGGGGGCGTTCGAAGCAAAACGTGAGAATGATCAATGTGTCCACCGACGGCTATCGGAAACATCTTATTCTTGCGTGCAATTCCGCCCAGATACGACCAAATATCTGCCCGGATATCAGCACGCAGCCATGGCCGACGGTACTTTGTGCCAAAAACTATGTGGAAGTACAAACAGGCATATGTGTGTGCCATAAAACCCCTCTTTTGAAATGAAGAATGAAGAACTTCGTAAAAATACACTTTCATCGAGAACTAAGTCAAGCAACTCAATTGTCACTTTCACTGCTCGTCACCCCGTCGGTCCCCCGACGGGGTAGAATTGCCTGCCACGAATACCGACCATAAATGGTCGGTCCAAGATCAGACGGTCGCTACGCGACCGGTCCTGAAAGCCGATGGATCCGTGCAAACTCATGTTGACCGAAGTTCAACTCGTGCCGTAGGGACGAAGTGAACCAAACCCGACCGTTTACGGTCGGGATAGTGCCATACCACCGGAAGCCGCGTCGCGGTAGCGACGCGGTGATCTCTTCGCACTGCCCGTCCTCGGAAAGGTGGATAAGAAAAATTTCACTTGCATATTTATGCAGTATCTTGTATAATTATGCATCATGAATTCAGACAGCACCGCCGCCGTCATTGGCGCCTCCGGTTATTCGGGGGCCGAGCTGGTCAAGATCCTCTCCCGCCATCCGCGGGTCAAGCTCGGACCCTTGTTTGCCAACGCTTCCGCTGGGAAGCGGATGGATGAGCTCTATCCCGTCCTGCGTGGACGCGTGGAGACCACTCTCCGGCCATACACTGCCGAGGCTGCCTGCACCAGCGACGTGGTGTTCATCGCTTTGCCGTCGGGCGAAGCGATGAACATCGTTCCCGAACTCCTCAAACGCGGCAAACGCGTGGTGGATCTGGGGGGCGACTTCCGGTTTCAGGATGCCCAGATCTATCAGCAATTCTATAAACGGCAACACACCGCGACCGACATAATTCCGCAGGCCGTGTACGGCTTCCCCGAATGGGACGCTGACGCCATTCGGTCGGCAAAACTCGTTTCCAACCCCGGATGCTATCCGACAAGCGCCATACTTCCGCTTGCCCCCCTCCTGAAAGAAGGCTTGATCTCGCCCAAAGGAATCGTTGTGAACTCTCTCTCCGGCGTCTCGGGCGCCGGACGCTCCACATCCATCGATCACTCGTTCGTCGAAGTCAACGAATCGGTGAAAGCGTACAAGGTCGGCGTTCACCAGCACTCGCCCGAGATAGAAACCGCACTCGGCCGTCTGAGCGGCAAAAGCGTCACGGTCACGTTCGTTCCGCACCTCATTCCTATTACGCGCGGAATTTACACCACCATCTATGCCAACCCGACGGCGCCACTCACCGACGACATCGTCGCCGCAGCCTTCAAGAAGTACTATGAACGGGCTCCGTTCGTCCGCATTCTCGGCCCCGCCGTTCCCGAGATCAAAAGCGTCGCCGGCACGAATTACATCGACATCGGTTGGAAGATCTATCCGGAGAACGGACAGATCATTGTTCTCGCGACGATCGATAATCTCATCAAAGGCGCGGCGGGACAAGCCGTGCAAAGCATGAACCTGATGTTCGGGTTCGCAGAGACGGAAGGACTACAGTGAACGCACAACTCAGTGAATGTTCGGGAGGCGTCACCGCTCCCAAGGGTTTTGTCGCCGGAGGCATGTATTGCGGCATCCGGAAGGTCAAGAAGGACATCGCCATCATCCGATCGGAGCGTCCCGCAACCGTCGCCGCAGTCTTTACAAAGAATCGCACACAGGCCGCCTGCGTGCTCGTCGATAAGCAACAACTCGCTGCTTCACAGTTCTGCTCCGCAGTTGTCGTCAACAGCGGAAATGCCAACGCCTGCACCGGCGAGCGGGGTTGGAACGACACATGGACAATGGTCGACGAGGCAAGCAAAGCTCTCCGCCTCCCCCGGGAACAGGTCATGGTCGCCTCCACCGGCGTCATCGGGCAATACCTTCCCATGGATAAGATTGTCCCCGGCATCCATGCTGTTGCAGCCTCGCTTTCTCGTTCGGGGAATGTGGATGCCGCAGAAGCCATCATGACGACCGATACGTACAAGAAAGAATCCGCTGTACAGTTTTCCATCGGACCATCTGTGGTGACCATTGGAGGCATGGCAAAGGGGTCGGGCATGATCGCACCGAATATGGCGACCATGCTGGCTTTTGTCACGTCCGATGCAGTCATCAGCCAACCGGTGCTCCAAAAGGCCTTGTGGCGGGCGAACGAACGCTCGTTCAACCGCATCACCGTCGACGGCGACATGAGCACGAACGACATGGCCGTCGTCCAGTCGAACGGCATGGCCGCCAACGCCGAGATCAAAGACCACACCGAGGAATATGAGCTCTTTGCCAGCGCCCTCGAGTACGTGCTCATCAAACTTGCCAAGATGATCGCGCGGGACGGCGAAGGGGCGACAAAGCTCGTCGAAGTGCTCGTCACCGGCGCCAGGAGCGAGGAAGAAGCCGCACAGGCCGCCCGGTCGGTGGCCAATTCCAACCTGGTCAAGACCGCCATTCACGGCGCAGACGCCAACTGGGGGCGCATACTGGCCGCCGTGGGGTATTCGGGGATCGATTTCAACCCCGACCACGTGGAGATCTCCTTCAACGACCTGCCCGTTTTGAAACGCGACTATCAGATCGTGCTCGACGAGGAAAAAGCGAAGTCGGTCCTGGAGAGCGAGAACATCGTCGTGCGAATCGAGCTTCATCAGGGCAAAGCGCTTGCGAGATTTTGGACGTGCGATCTGACAAAGGAGTATGTGCATATTAATGCCAGTTATAGGTCGTGAGTACAAACGGCGAATTCCAAACATGCCAAGATCCAAACATGCCAAGCGTTTCACACCGACCAGTTTGGCATGTTGGGCGTGTTTGGCCATTTGGAACGTTTAGGTCTCGACATCTTATCTGACCTTCATGATCGACTCTCAGAAGAAAGAAGAAGTCCTCATCGAAGCCCTTCCCTACATCCAGAAGTACGAAGGGAAGACGTTCGTCATCAAGTATGGCGGCGCTGCGATGACGGAGGATAGTTTGAAGCAAACCTTCGCGAAGGACGTCACCATCCTGCGAAAGATCGGCATCAACATCGTCATTGTTCACGGCGGTGGAAAAGAGATCACCGACATTGCCGGAAAACTCGGTGTTCAGACGACGTTCGTGAACGGTCAGCGCTACACTGACGACGCAATGATTGACGTTGTTACAATGGTCCTGGGTGGAAAGCTCAACAAGGAGATTGTGGGACTTATCTCCGCGAACGGCGGCGCGGCCGTCGGACTGACGGGGGTCGACAATTCGCTCCTCCGTTGCCGCAAGCACGTGTCCGACGGCGCCGATCTTGGACTTGTCGGCGAGGTCGTCAGCGTCAACACATCATTCATCAACCTGCTGCTCGCCAATGGCATGATGCCGGTGATCGCGCCTGTGGGCGTGGGGGAGAACGGCGGCACGTTCAACATCAACGCCGACCTGGCGGCCGGATCGATCGCATCGGCGCTCAAAGCCGAGAAGCTTGTGTATCTGAGCGACATCGAGGGTATCCTCATCCGGGAGAAGCTCATCTCCACACTGACGCGGGACGAGGCAGACAAGTTGATCAAAGAAGGAGCGATCTTCGGCGGCATGATCCCGAAGGTCACGTCGGCATTCGCCACGCTCTCGTCGGGTGTAAACAAAGTGCATATCATCGACGGACGCGTGAAGCACTCGCTGCTTCTGGAGATCTTCACCGACGAAGGCATAGGCACACAGATGGTACAAAAAGAGAACTAGGTCAGAGTCGCGGAGTCCATGTTCATCTTCTTAGTGTGCTTCGTGGGAAGATCTTTAAGGATACGCCCACGAAGACCACGAAGTGTTCCAGTATACGATGTGACATTCCAATGATGAGCTTCCACACTCGATGATTGAAATGAAAAACGATTTTCTCTCGATTCTTGATTTGACCCGTGACGAGCTCGAAGAGATCTTCGTTCTTGCTGACGCCCTGAAACACGACAATACCTACCGGCCGATGCTTGGACAGTCGGCGGTGTTGATCTTCCAGAAGCCGTCGCTCCGGACGCGCGTTTCGTTTGAGGTCGGCATTTCGCAATTGGGAGGACACCCCACGTTCCTTTCCCACGAGGCTATCGGCATCGGGACGAGGGAGAAAACTTCGGATGTTGCACAACTGCTGTCGCGGTATGTCAACCTTATCGTTGCGCGCGTCTTCGATCACGGCATGCTCCAGGAAATGGCGCAGTACGCAACGATACCGGTGGTGAACGCGTTGTCCGACCTTTCCCATCCGTGCCAGGTGATGGCCGATATCTACACCATCCGGCAGCACAACCGGTTGCGCGAAGGGCTCAAAGTGGTGTTCGTCGGTGACGGGAATAACGTCGTCAATTCGTGGCTTGAGCTGGCCGCGATCTATCCCATCCATTTCGTGCTCGCCTGTCCGAAAGGCTTCGAGCCGAATGCGGGCATCTTCAAGAAGGCCGAACAGGCCGGACTTAGCCGCATTGAGATCAAAGAAGACCCGATCTCGGCCGTACGTGGGGCGGACGTCGTGTATACAGATGTTTGGGCAAGCATGGGACAAGAGGCTGAAGCCGAAGCGAGGAAAAAAGTATTTGCCCCATACCAAATGAACGCAAAGATGATGTCGGAGGCAGGACCGCAGGCCATGGTTATGCACTGTCTACCGGCACATCGGGGCGAGGAAATCACGGCCGAAGTCCTCGAGGGCCCTCAATCAATAGTGTTCGACGAGGCCGAGAACCGGCTGCATATTCAGAAAGCGATCCTGGTGAAACTCACCGGCAACGCCGTCGTGGTGCGCACGTTGGAGCATCGCAACCACAATTTATGAACAAGATCGAACGACATCTTGCGATCAAACAGGTCATTTCCCAGCGTCAGATCGGGACGCAGGAGGATCTGTGCCGGGCGCTCCGGCAGGCCGGATTCGACGTCACACAGGCTACGCTTTCCCGCGACCTCAAGGAGCTGAGCATCGCCCGGGTCAACACGCCGGATGGAACGCATTACGTCTTGAGTCCGGAGACCGAAGAGAGGCGTTTGCAGGCGTATCTGGCGATGGAGATAGAGTCGATCGACCACAACGAGTCCCTCGTCGTCATCAAAACCCTTCCCGGCCGGGCGCAAGGAGTTGCAGAGATCATCGACGGTATGCACCATCCGAACATCCTGGGCACAATTGCGGGCGACAATACGATATTTGTCACCCCCAGATCGGTGAGAAAGCTGCAAAGTCTGTTGAAGGAATTGCGCAATCTTGCAGTGAGAGGCAGGGAGAGGATCGCTGGAACCGTGGGGAATGCATAAAGACTGGATGTAAACATTCCAATCATCATCAGCACTACCTTGATCATCACGTATCCTTCTATCCATTAACTCTCTCCACCCATTCAGATCATGAAGAAACCAAAGATCGCTGTTGCATACTCCGGCGGCCTCGACACCTCTGTCATCGTCAAATGGCTGCAGGAAAAATATAACGCCGACGTTATTACCGTGACGGGCAACCTCGGACAAAAGAAAGAAATTGTCGGCCTGGCGGACAAGGCGTATAAGAGCGGGGCGAAGAAGGTTTTCATCCAGGATCTTCGGAGAGAGTTCGTCGAAGAGTATTTGTGGCGGACATTGAAAGCGGGAGCACTGTACGAGCACACGTATCCCATGGCGACGTCGATCGGACGTCCGTTGCTGGCGAAGGCGCTCGTGGAAGTGGCGAAACGAGAGCGGTGCACGCACGTCGCGCACGGTTGCACCGGGAAAGGGAACGATCAGGTAAGATTCGAAGTAGCCGTCGCGGCCCTCGCTCCCGATATCAAAGTTCTTGCGCCGCTACGAGAGTGGGAATTCAAGAGCCGCGAAGAGGAGATTGAATACTGCCAGAAGCACGGCATTCCCGTGGCAGCCACGAAGGCGAGTCCGTATTCGGTCGACGAAAACATTTGGGGCACGAGCATCGAATGCGGGATTCTGGAAGACCCGATGGCTGAGCCGCCGGAGGATGCGTATCAGCGCACAGTCTCGCCGAAGGACGCCCCCGACAAGCCGACGTATGTGACCATCGAATTCAGGGAAGGGGTGCCGGTCGGCGTGAACGGCAAGAGAATGGACGGCGTGTCGCTGCTCGACCAATTGAACGAAGTGGCGGGATCGAATGGAGTCGGACGGCTCGACCTTGTTGAGAACCGTCTGGTGGGGATCAAGTCGCGCGAGGTCTATGAAGCCCCCGGCGCCACCGTGCTGCACTTCGCGCACCGGGAGTTGGAGCGGTTGACGCTCGACAAAGAAACGTCTCACTACAAGGCGAAGCTTGCGCACGACTACGCCGACCTGGTCTACAACGGGCTCTGGTTCTCGCCATTGCGCGTTGCGATAGACGGGTTCGTCGACCAGACACAGAAGGTGGTGAACGGGTTGGTGAAGGTGAAGCTGTACAAGGGAAACCTGGAGATCTCCGGCCGCACGTCGCCCAATTCGCTGTACGACACGAAACTCGCGACCTACACGGACGAGGACAAGTTCGACCACAAGGCAAGCGTCGGGTTCATAACGATCTACGGACTGCCGGTGAAGACGTTCTACCGGGTGAACCGCGATCTGCTCAAGGCGAAGCGGAAGCTCGTGAGGAAAAAACGCTAGGTTGAGAGCATCCCAAGAACAACAAAAGCCCCGGCAACGGGGCTTTGTTATAAAAAGAGTTACCCACGAAGCACACGAAAAAATAATAAAATCACATATGTCTTCGTGTTCTTGGTGGTCAAAAAATCTCTCACCGAGCCCTTCAACCACCAATCTTCCTTCGTGTTCTTCGTGGTCCCAATCTTTTCTTCAACCGAGCCCCACAACTTCCTAGCTCTACCAATCAATCGACTCGGAAACGCTTTTTCGGTGCCCGACCCGGTGCACCGGGCACGGCATTTTCCGTGATCTCTGCATAGCTCGTACGAATCGTTCCTTCCTGAATGCGAACAACCTGTGCGAGCGAATTGTCCGCTATCTTCTGCGTGTCGAAGCGCCATGTGGTGCGATACGTTCCAGGTTTTCCTTCGAACACAACAGTGTCGGCCACGCGCATGATCCCGCCACGCGGCAGAAAATCGTATCGCTTTGTGAAGGCGACTGCGCCGGTACGTTGATTCGTCATCTCCACAATGAAATACAGAAACCAGTTGGGAGAGGGCTTCAGGTCGTTTGTGACATTCGATTCGATCGGCGAAGCGACGGCGGTGATCTCAAGCAGGACGCCATTCTGCGGCGGAATGCCGTCGATGTGCCATTCCTTTCCACGGCCCCCCATTTCGCCCTGCTTCATCTTCAACTCGTCGGCGACGGACTGTGAATTCGCGACTGTGATGCAAAGGAAGAAAGAAAATGCGCTCAATGTGCGGTACATAGAAGTGCCCTGATGGTGAATAGTGAATTGTAAACCTGCCCGCCCTTTGGGTTCTTCGAAGGTAGCCGGGTCGTCAATCGAAAAGCGTTATGCTCAAAGCGCCAGTCGTTTCAGCTTTCTCCGAACTCAGCACTGATTTCTGATCACTTTTCGCGTCTTCCGTTTCCTCTCGAATGCAAACTGCCTGGTGCCTGCTTTCACTTGCGTCCAAACCTCGTCTCAACCACCCGCTGAATGGCTTCTCCCATCTTCTTCTGCATCACCGGGTCCTGCAATAACGGTCGACTCACGCCGTTGTCGCCGATTTCCAAGAGCACGCGGTACGGCGCCGTATTGACGTTCTCGTCGAGGCTGAAGAAGGCGAGTTTTCCTGTGACCGAGCAACGGTAGTCATTCCGTCCGGTCGAGCTGTCGAACAGCACGCCCCTGTTCTCAAGGTCGGTTACGTCGGCGATGGCTTCCACGAGCTCTGTTGCGAATTCCCTGTTGGCAGCCTCATATTGGTCACCTTCATGGATGAATCCCCATATGGCGTGCCGGTTCGTACCGCCGTTGTTGTGGATCGACACAAACACGAATGGTTGGAGGGTGTTCGACGTCTTCAGTTCCCACGCATAACCGGTGAGCGAATCGCCGACGACTGCAGTCGTGTGGGCGACCATCGTGTTGCTCCCTCGTTTCCCGAATCGCAGGCCAGGTACGTCATGACTCCAGACTTTTTCCGTTTTCACGGCGCCGGAATTTGTAGCGATCGCAGCCTCTACGATGGCATTGCACACGGCCGCTTCGGAATAATCCCGGCCGGTGTCGGTCTGATGGGAAGGCTGATAGACGACGAGCACGGTCCCTTCCGGCCGATCGGGGCGTGTGATCGATGGGCCGGTGGAGCAGCCGATGAGTGTGAATGCAGCGATCGCGGCAACTGCCAAAGTCTTTATCATGGGTTCCTCGCGTAAAATGCGAACAGTAGAAGGCGCAACGAGTATGGAGTATGTGACACTACTTTCTTTTTGCTCCCCATTGCTCCAGGAACGCAACCATCTTCTGCTTGCTATATCCTTTGCCTTCTTCCAGGAGCCCCGTGTCCTGCGAGTGCAGGAGTTTGCCTTTCGCATCGAGCACGAAGATGTGCGGATATCCGGAGATCTGTGGGAACTGTGAAAGGAACTTTTCATTCCTCTTGGAGGGGCTGAAGTTTACTTTCAATGCTACGTAGTTCTTTTTCAAAAGGTCCGCAAGGTCCGGGTCTTTTCTGAAGAAACCATCGAGCCGGTGGCACCACGAGCACCACTCGCCGCCGACATCGAGAAGAATGCGCCGCCCCGACGTCGTCGCATCCGCCTTGGCTGCATTGAGTTGCGCGTATGGGTCGGCGGTGGTGTCATATTTGACATCGTAGAATTCTGAGGCGGGCGTGATCGTGCCTTGTCCAAGCGCCGCAGAAGGAAAAGACACAGCAATCACGAATACAAATGAGATAAGTTTCATGTGAATCTCCGTTGTCGAGGCTGATTATACATACAACAGAAGCGATAGTTTCCAAGACCCCGTACCAATGTAGCCATCGCGACTTCCAATCGCCACACACAATTGTCGGGCTCATTCTCTTTTCTGAGATTTTCTGACTGATCCACCCTACAACATTCAGATTTGAGAACGCCTTGCACTTCTTCGCAAATTGTGATTGATTATTGGACACCTTCTACAAGGACTCCGACTGTGTCTCCTTCGCGTGTGGTTACCCTTTCTTCCTTTTTCCTTTTTTGTTTTTCCTTGCTGAACGCCCAGTCGCTCGATTTTTTCCTCCATCCTCCGGACACAATGTTTCTTCAGGTACGTTCGCCGGGGCGAGACACGGTCATGATGACGGGTAATCGGTTGCGGTACTCCGGGCGCACGACCGCTCTGGCCCGCGCGTTCATCAACGGCGTTGAGACCAAAGTGTGGCCCACCGGCGCCTTTGCCGGTCTCTATCGCACGACGGGAGATACCTCCACCGTGCAGATGACCGTTGTCGGCCCCAACGGCGATTCATTGTCGCAGACATTTGTGTGTATCCTCAGGGATCGGCCAAAACCGCTGCCGCACGATACGCTCGTCATCGACAGGGCGATGATGGAGCCTTCCGAGGACCTGTGGCTGATGCCGGGAGACGTTGTGAATGTGCAATTCAGGGGAAGTCCGGGTTGGCAGGGGTCGTTCAGCATTCCGGACGTCGAAAGCGGGATCCCGATGAGAGAGATTCCCCCTGACGACTCTAACGATCCCGGCGGGATCTACGTCGGACAGTATGTCGTGAAACCGGAGGACCGGGCCGAGGGAGTTCAAGTGGAGTTCAGGCTCAAGCGCTCCTTCTTCAGCCGCGAGCATGCGACGTCGCGGGCGCGATTGTGGATCATGCCTGATTCGCTCCCGCGCACGGTAGAAGTTGTCGGCCGCAGGCCATTTCTGAATGTTGGACTCGGCACCGACCGTCTCGGCGGCGCAAAGCTCGGGTTCCTTCAGCCGGGAGTGCTGCTACAGCTCACCGGCAGGGTCGGCAGACAATACCGCGTCCGCTTGTCGGAAGCGATGGAAGCGTGGCTCCCCGCCGAATACGGGAAGTTGCTCCCACCCGACACTCCGAGGCCCGAATCCCTCGTGGGTTCGATCGGGGCAAACGGGACGGACTCAGGAGATGTTGTGTTTGTCGGACTCTCCAAGCGTTTGCCGTATATCAGCGACCAGCAGACCGACCCGATGAGCATTGTCGTCGACGTCTACGGAGCGACGTCGAACACGAACTGGGTCACGCATCAGCGGTCAGCGAAAGGGATCGAGAGCGTGAAGTGGAACCAAGTCGCCGCCGACCAATACCGGCTGACGATAGCGCTGAGGTCTCGTCAGCATTGGGGGTATGACATCGACTATGTCGGCTCGAGTCTCCGAATCCGCGTCCGCCGTCCGCCCGTAGTAACGGACACGGCGAGTCCGGTCAGGGGATTGCGGATCGCACTCGATGCAGGTCATGGCGGCAGCAATTCGGGGGCGACGGGAACGACGGGCGTGCGCGAGATGGACCTCAATCTGGCCATGGTTCAACTGCTCGATTCCGTGCTGACGGCGCGGGGAGCGATGACGACGCTAACGCGGACGGACGACGGTGAGAAGTCCATGACTGAACGGACGGATGTCGTTCTGGATTCCGGGTCGCGAGTGCTCATCAGCATCCACTGCAACGCGACAGGGGACGGTGGAGACCCGAACCTTGCGAAAGGAACATCGACGTACTACAGATACATCGGCTACAAAACCCTTGCGGAGATGATGTACACGCGAATGTTGGAGTTGGGATTAGAGGAACGAGGCGTGACTGGGTCGTTTAATTTCTCGTTGAACGGTCCGACGCAACTGCCCAACGTACTTGTCGAGACGGCGTTCTTGTCGAATCCCGAGGATGAGTATCATCTCCTGACACCCGATTTCCGGCGAGGCATAGCCGTGAAGGTGGCCAACGGCCTTGAGGAGTTTGTACGGACGTATGGCGTGCCGGCAGCGCCGATGGCGGGGCCGAAGTGAGCTGTGGTGAGCGTGAATAGAAAATAGCCACAGACAACACAAAGATCACTGTGAGAGTTTTTTGTGGAGTGGTAAGTGTGACGCCCGGTCGAAAGCCGGGCGTTGGTGTTTCCTCCTCGTGAGTACAACTCATGCTCAAGCGGCGCCCGCTCGCGAACCGCCCTCGCAGCTTCTCAGCGAGACACATTCCATGAGAGTTCTCCACCAACGCGCTCACAGTTCGCAATGTTGGGAACGGAATGCCTGTTTCCTTGAGAATAGAATGGCAACAGTCATGAAACGATTTCTTCCCTTTTTAGTAATGTTGTTGTCTCACATTTCATTTGCGCAATGGATACAAACAACGGAACCGTATGATAGGAGAAGTATCAATGTCCTTGGCGTGTATGGATCCATGCTTTTTGCCGGAATAGAGGGTGGGGGTGTATTTGTGACGGATGATTTTGGGAATTCCTGGTCGACCATGGGCAAAGGATTGACAGAATCGCACATCTCCTCCCTGACAGTGAGCAACAACAATCTTTTTGTCGGCACGCAAATGGGTGTGTTCCTTTTCAATAGCAACGATTCAAGTTGGACCCCGCTTGGTCCATTCACAAATTATATCAAGGCACTCGCATCCAGTGACACAATGCTCTTTGCTGCGACATCGGGTAGCGGAGTTTATCGTTCCACAAATAGTGGCACAAGCTGGACTCCCGTCAATTCCGGGTTGGAAGATCTCTGGGTCAGAAATCTCAGCATGAGTAACGGCGGTATTTTTGCGGGGACTCAAAGCAAGGGAGTATACCGTTCTACGAACAACGGTACAAGTTGGAGTGCCGTCAATACTGGCTTAGAAGGCCTTTGGGTTTATTCCTTGATGGCACATGATTCTGCAATCTTCGTGGGAACTTCCGAAGGAATATTCTACTCTACGGATAACGGTGCCATGTGGTATGATGGTGATTCGGGTATAACGGCAAATATTGTTACATGTTTTGCAGAACATGATGGAGTCTCTTTTGCCGGAACCGCAGGTAACGGAGTATTCCTTTCCAATGATCATGGAATTCATTGGACCGCATGGAAGTACGGCCTCAACAACGGTTATGTCAGTTCGCTCACAGCATATGGTGAATTCCTTTTTGCCGGAACTGGACAGGATTGGATTTGGCGAAGGTCTCTTTCAGAGCTCATGACCACTGTTGAGCGATCAGAGATACAGTCTCCAGACAGACTTGTCTTGCACCAAAATTACCCGAATCCCTTCAATCCGACGACGACGATTTCGTTCAGCCTTCCATCGAGATCCTTCGTCTCATTGAAAGTGCTTGATGTGATCGGAAGAGAAATAACAACACTCGTTTATGAAGAATTGTCGGCTGGAGATCACACTCGGCAATGGACCCCTTCGAATATGTCAAGCGGTGTATATTTCTATCGATTGCAGGCCGGCTCATTTTCTGAAACCAAAGAACTTATTCTCATGCGCTGAGGCCATCCCACATCATTGGCGATGACGCTGACGGAACAATCGGTGAACAAAACCGAATCCGTTAAGCGGATGACAAGCCCTACCTTGCCCTTTCAACACACATACTCGCGTAAACACTGGATTGAACTTTGGAACGCGAGATCGATCAACGGCGACACAATTGCCGAAGGTGATGCAGTCATAGTGCGATCAATGGAAGGACTCTGTCTGGTGGTCGAACGAACTACGCACACCTGATCATCGCTCAGATGGTTTTTGTCATCTCCCGATAGTCAACGCTTTCGAGGAATACTCATGGCACATCCTGATTCAGGCAAACTTCTCAACTTCGTGGTTTCCCCATCCTGCTTTCCGTCGGAAATGGGCTGTCAGTACTCCTGAAATTGCACGGGCGTTCCTTCCCATTTTTGCGTATCTTCAGGTTATCCCTGTCTGCTGAATCCATTCACTTCCAGTTCTTCTCACCATGTCAAACAAAGCCCTCTGGGGTGGTCGCTTCAAAGAACCCCTCGCCGATGCAGCTTTAGATTTCTCAACGTCGATTGACGTCGATCAACATCTCTACAAGGAAGACATCGCCGGAAGCATCGCACACGTCGAGATGCTCTCCGTCTGCAAAATCCTGAAGGCCTCCGAGGCCCGGCGGATCCGGACCGCGCTGCGGCAGATCGAAAAGGAGATCGCCACCGGAAGGTTCGACCTCTCACGCGGCTTTGAAGACATTCATATGGCCATCGAGCAGCGGCTCATCCAAAAGCTCGGTCCTCTGGGGGGTAAGTTGCACACCGCCCGGAGCCGTAACGACCAGGTCGCCCTCGATGAACGCCTCTTTCTCCGCACCGCAATTCGCGAGGTCGCAAAACTGCTTACGAACCTCCAGCGGGTGCTGCTCTACAAGTCAGAAAAATATTTCGATGCCGCTATGCCGGGCTATACGCATGTTCAGCGGGCCCAGCCGGTGCTTCTTTCACATCACCTGCTCGCGTATGTGAACATGCTGGAGAGGGACTACGATCGTCTCATGGATTGCCGCAAACGCGCGAACCGCTCGCCGCTGGGCGCCGCTGCATTTGCGGGTAGCACATTTCCCATCGATCGCGCAATGGTGGCGCGGAAGCTGCACTTCGAAGGGATCGTGGAGAACAGCATCGACGCCGTGAGTGACCGGGACCATCTCATCGAGTTCGTCGCCGCATGTGCGACGACGATGATGCACCTCAGCCGTTTCGCCGAAGAGCTCGTGTATTGGTCGTCCAAGGAATTCGGGTTCGCCCACACGAGCGATGCATACACGACCGGCAGCAGCATCATGCCGCAGAAGAAGAATCCGGACATGGCCGAGCTCGTCCGCGGCAAGACCGGCCGCGTCTACGGCGCGCTCGTCAGTCTGCTGACGCAAATGAAAGGCCTTCCGCTCGCGTATAACCGGGATATGCAGGAAGACAAGGTCCCGCTGTTCGACGTCTACAAGACGACGCGCGAATGCCTGTTCATCATGTCCCAGATCCTGGTCCATACGACGTTTGACAAAGAGCACATGGCCGAGCAGCTCCGGACCGATTACCTGACGGCGACGGACATGGCCGACTATCTCGTCCGCAAAGGATTGCCCTTCCGCCAGGCCCATGAAGTGACGGGACGCGTGGTCGCCCACTGTATCAGTCACAGAATGTTCTTCGGCAATCTTGACCTCGAAACGCTCCATACATTCTCTCCGGCGTTCGAAACGGATGTATTCGAGGTCATTCTCCCGCACATGAGCGTGGGCCAAAAGAAGTCCGCCGGCAGCACGTCGCCGCAGGAGGTGAAGAAGCAGATTGTGCACTGGAGCAGGGAGCTGAAAAAGAGGAAGTTGCCGAAGCAGTGACGGCGTGGAGCTGGAGGAAGGTGATGGGTGATAGGTGATGGGTGATGATAGGTGATGGGTGATGATAGGTGATAGGAATTGGGAAAAGGGGTCAAAGAAATAGCGGAATTTGGGTCCGATTCTGTGTCTGCCTGAATTTGAGCCGGCTGGAAACCAACCCAGTCGGCTTTCTTATTCCGTCCTTTCATCATTCAATCTTGTCATTCAGCCATTCTGTAATCATTCTACCCTTCCCACCTTTTGCTCTTCAATGGGATTCGCGTACATTCCCACTGCTGAAAACATCAACATCTGAATTCCTATTGAGGGGAAACGGCACATGTAATGGGCGGTGAAGGAGGCGAAATTGTGAGGAAATCACTGTTTTCGGTGGCACAAGGCTTGTCAGTTCTCACCCGACACCAAGGAACCACGACGTGAAACGCCTTCTCCCATTACTTCTCCTCCCGGCCTTTCTATGCTGGGACCAGGCTGCAGGTCAGTTCGTTCAGGCCCGATTCGTCTCGTCCGCCTACGGCTGGCAGCGGTACGACACCGTCGGCCAAAAGGTCGACCACCTGTACGGCTTCCAGAATGTTCAGCTCTCGGTCACGAGCGGAACTCTATCGTTCAACACCCACTTCCAGGGATTCAACGATTTTTCAGGTCCGTTGAAAAACGATCCGACCTATCGACTCTATAATATTTCGCTGAAAGCGCGAAGTCTGTTCGACATGGTCGATGTTCAGGCGGGGCGATTCTTCGTGTTCGCAGGAGCCGGCACCGGGTCCATGGACGGCGGTCTGACGACCGTGCGTCTTCCATTCGCTCCCGTCAAAGTCACCGGATACTACGGCCTGCTGACGCCTCCGGGGCAGAAAGCTGAGCTCATTGGCGACGCCGCGGACAATACAATGCTCGGCATTCATGTCGTCGGACAACCGGTCGAAGAAGCACAGGTCTCGGTCAGTTATGCCAAGAAGACAATGGCGCAGGAGACCTATCGCGCGATCCGCGCCGACTCAGCGACCGGATTCATTCCGTACACTGTAGAAATGCATCCGGCTCCCCGCAACGAAGAACTTTTCAGCGGCGATGCAAACATCGATATCGCCGGCATCGCCGAGGGATACGTTCGCTACGATTACGATCTGCTCACCGAGAAGTCGTCGCGCTTCAACGCGTTTGGCCGCATGTGGATCATGGACGGCCTCGCCGTGACGGGCGAATATCTTCAGCGTGAGCCGCGGATCTCGTTCAACTCGATCTTCTCGGCCTTTGCGTTTGAAAGCCTCAAGGAAACCGAAGGAGGCGTGGAATTCCGGGTGATCGACGGCTGTTTCCTCGTAGCAAAATACGGCACAGTCTCATACGGCGACGAAAGCTCCAACCGCATCACACTCGCAGCGAACGGAAGGCTCGTCTCGGCCAGCGTCACGCGAAACGTCACGTATGACGGCGAGATCAGCGCGGCCAATGTGAACATGTCGTATCCGTTGCTCGATAACCTTGTGACTCCGTCGCTGCTCGTAAGCTATGCGAGCTACAAGTTCGCGGAGAACGCCCCGTTGGACAACGCTCTCAGCCTGGGAGCCGGCGCGCTTGTCCGCCCGCTTTCGTCCCTCTCCGTGGATGCGCAAGTCCAATGGATCAGCAATCCGATCGTCGCCAACGATGTTCGTGTGTTCCTGCGGGCTAGTTATCTCCTCAATCAGCGACTTGATCTGTTCTGAAAGAAGCCGACATGAATCGACATCTCACTTCTCTTCGTTTGGTCCTGACCGGGTACGCCGCGATCGTCCTGATGCTTGCCGGAACATTCGGCTATACAGCGCTGACAGCGTCCGTCGACGGACCGACCGGCGCCGACGCACCGGGCATGAAATTCTCCCATAAACTGCATGTGAAGGACGCCGGAGTCGCATGCGCCGATTGCCATGCGTCTGCGCCGACCAGCGTTCTGTCGGCGGATAATCTGCGGGCGGGCCACGCGAACTGTGAGTCGTGTCATTCGGAACAGATCGAGAAGACATGCACGTTCTGTCACACGAGCGAGGATCCGGCGGAATACGTCGCAGCCGTGCCGGGGGATCGGGAACTTGTGTTCTCACATCAGCAGCACATTCAGGTACAAAGCGTTGCGTGCGAAACGTGTCACGCCGGCATCGACGCGGAAGAAGCGCCGGTCGGCGACAGGATCCCGACGATGTCCACCTGCAACGCCTGTCACGACAACGTCGCAGCTTCGAACGCCTGCGAAACGTGCCATACAAACCTTGTCGCCCTTCGACCGGCCGAACATAATCGGACCGATTTTGCATCCCAACACAGAAAAGTCGCCCAGAAACTGGATGCGAACTGCAGTTCGTGCCATGCCGAAGAAACCTGCCAGGAATGCCACAACGGAACAGAGCTCCAAAAGGTGAATCTCCCGGGGAACGACCTGCAGACGCCGCATGCTCCCCGCCTGATGACATTCGGCAAGGGGAAGGTGCAGACGGCGCTGAACGTGCATGACGGCAACTTCCGCTTCACCCACGGGCTTGCGGCACGGGGCAAAGCGCAGGAATGCCAGACCTGTCATGATCAACAAGAGTTTTGCTCAACATGCCATTTCGCCGGGGGGAACATCAATCAGGAGGTGTTCAAACCGGCAAGTCACGACGCACCGGGATTTAAGACCAGAGGAGTGGGAACCGGCGGCGGGGCACACGCGCGTCTTGCCAAGAAGGACATGGAAAGCTGCGCTTCCTGCCACGATGCCGCGGGAGCCGACCCCACGTGCGTAACATGTCATGCCGACAACGACGGGGTCCGGTTCACGAATCCGAAAACACATGCGGCGGGGTTCATGCGGGGCGTCGAAGGCGAATGGCATGAGAATGCGGGAGCGAATTGCTACGTGTGCCACACCGACCCGAATGCGCGGCCCGGCGGAATTCCGGGAAAGAACTTCTGCGGCTATTGCCACAACTGACATGCGTACACGAACTGCTTCGACGACGATCGCCCTCTTCAGCCTGGCCTTTGCGGGCGCAGGCGTGTGGACCGGCTGTACCGACCTCCGCACGGACCTTCCCGCGGCTACGACGGGAGGCCCCAAAGTCCATCCGGACGGATGGGTCACGCCGGCATCTTCCGAATTTCACGGCAACGTCATCCGTGCGAATGGATGGGATATGAGTTCCTGCCAATCGTGCCACAGTGCGAAGTTTACCGGGGGCACATCGGGGGTGAGCTGCACGACATGCCATACCGAGCCGACCGGTCCGGAGAACTGCATCACATGTCACGGAAGTTCGACAAGTCCGGCACCTCCAAAGGATATCGACGGCAACACGGCAAGGTCGGCGCGGGGCGTCGGAGCTCATCAGGTGCATTTGGCCGGCACGTCCACATCGCGGCAAGTGACGTGCACGGAATGCCATAACGTTCCGGGCCGCGTGACCACAGCCGGGCATGTGGATTCAGCCCTTCCGGCGGAAGTACCGCTCAACGGCATGTTTGCGCGATGGCCGACCACGGTAACGCCGAGCCCGACGTATAACCCGACATCGCTGACCTGCAGCGGAACGTATTGTCACGGCAATTTTACGAACGGAAATCCGGTGAACGATGTAGTTTGGAACGGCGCTGCCGGAACGGGCGCAGCGTGCGGATCGTGTCATGGAACGACGTCCGGCACAAACAATGTGCTGAAAGCGTTTCCGAAGACGTCGGCAAACGGGGGAACACACCCGAATAATACGAACTGCGATTGGTGCCACAGCGCAACGGTCGACAATGCGGCAAAGATCATCAATGCCACGAAACATGTTGACGGAACGATTGATCTGTTCCGCATCACCACGCAGGCGGACTGCGGGCATTGCCATGGTTCGGCGACCAACGCCGCGCCGCCGAGGGACCTGAGTAAGAATACCGCGGTCACGTTCCGCGGTGTTGGCGCCCACCAGTCCCACGTGGCCGCATTGACAGCGCAGACTGTGCGGTGCACGGAGTGCCATAAGGTGCCGACGACGCTCGATTATGCCGGAACCGACGGACACATGGACGCGACCGCCGGAGCGGAGTTCATGTGGAACGACACCCTCGCAAGCAGGGCGACGATCGGGGCCACTCCCGTGCCGGCGTACGATTCATCGGCGGTCACATGCTCGAACACGTATTGCCACGGTGCGTTCACCAACGGGAACCCGACGAATGTCGTGACATGGAACGGCGCAGCCGGCACGGGAGCAGCATGCGGCACGTGTCA
>MHAK01000017.1 GCA_001802945.1 Ignavibacteria bacterium RIFCSPLOWO2_12_FULL_56_21
ACCATCCAGCGATCACATTTATGTTCGACGGAAGTTCCTCGTTGGGCGCTGCCCGGATGACGAGCCAACGCATCCTGGCGGGATCAAGGTCAAAGTCCCAGAGGTTTGAAAGCCCCAATGGCGTGTGATCAGTGATGAGACGGGGGGACCCGGGATCGATCGAGCGACCTGCCTGGATGGGAACCGCATACAGCTTGTCGTCATCACCAATGTAATATATGTCCTTCCCGTCACGACTCCACCAATGTCCATTAGACCGGCCTTTGGATATCTGCCATCTTCCTTCTCCACGGGGGAAGGGGGCTGCATAGGTCACAGCCGTTCCGGATTCGGTCGACCCGTAAGCGATCCACTTCCCGTCGGGTGAGATCTTTGCGTTGAACTCGGCGAACGATGTTTGGACCACCGGAAATTCTGCCTGAGGGTCGCCCATGGGCAGTGCCCACAAATCCCAGTTAGAGTCCCTCCGCCGAGAGTAGACCAGGTATTTTCCGTCCGGAGAAAAACCCCACGCGTTGCCCGTATTACGGTCGATGGCCCGGATCAAACGAGTCTCACCCGAACCGTCTGCCCGTCGAGAGAGAAGCCCCGCAGGTCCATAATAGGCCACCGTTTTCCCGTCGGGGCCCCAGATGGGACCGCCGTTGTTCCCGCCACCGAATGTGATGCGAATCCACATTTCCCTTCTGGTGTCGTAGATCCAGATGTCATTGTTCGCGGCATTGATCTGTATCGCGAGACGTGATCCGTCAGGGGAAACTCTTGCGACCGAATAACCGCGTGGTGTTGCGAGCAGGGGAATCGTTTTTCCCGAGGTTGTGAGCCATTCGATGGTCTGTCGTTGCAGCGGTGCCGGTCCTCCCGGTGCATGAACGAGTGTACCGTCGTCTGCCACATCGAAATTCCCCGTTCCCGACTCCGGGAGCATCATGCCACCCGGGAAGAGCTCTTTCGGTGCACCGGTCACTTCCAGCGAGGACTCATCGAACGGAACGACGAAGAAAGAGCCGCCCCGAAGGTAAACAATGTGTCCCGTTGGTATGTATCGAGCTTGCGTGCCTCCTGTGAGGACCTTCTTACGGATTCCGGTTTCCAGGTCGAGCACGCCGATATCCGCTTCATCGAACGTAGCGGTCGACCCGTACTTGATGGTGAAAAGCAGGGCATTGGCCTTCGGAATGAACGATGGGTGTCTGAGACTGACCTCGCCGAGGGAAGTGTCCGGCTGAATGAGCGGTTCTACGTTGTTCGATCCCGCCCGGATGGTCGAAATTCCCCCGTTCATCCCCTTTCCAATATAAAGGTCGTCCCCAATGCCCCGGCAGAGACCGGTGAACGCCGCAGAGGCCGAAACGACGATTGGGGCACCGCCCGTGACCGAGATCTTCGTGATCCCCCCGGCCGCGTTGTAGTAGATCCACTGGCCATCCTGTGAGAAGAGGATTCCGGTATAGTCCGTGCGAACGAGAAATCTGCTGTCGTACGAACTCATAGGACGAATGAAGATGCCTTGACTAACGCTGTCCGGATTGAAGGCCACGAACGCAATGGTTCTCCCATCGGGGGAGATACCGACCGATGAGCCGCTGTAATCTAGTGCGAGGCGGAATTTTTCAGGAAGCGACACCGTTGTCCTGGTCACTCCCGCCTGGACCATAGACGTTGACTGCCACGGAGCCCAAAGGACGAGAAGCGTCACTGCCAGCAGAAGACCGGCAACTGCCAGGACCTGATACAGTCTCACGAGGTCGAAATGGACTGACACATCGATTTCCGAGGAGGATCCTGTGCGACTTGTTGCCGATACGCCCGACGCAACGGGCCGCACTGCCGTGATCCGGCTTGCTCTCGACCGGCTCGACTCTCTTCGATATCGCTTCAGATCGACGGCAACCTGACTTGCGGATTGTGTCCGCTCTTTCTGGTCTTTTTCCAGGCATTCCAGAACGATCGCGTCGAGTTCCGGAGCGATCTCCGGCTTGATGGACGACATCGGAGGAGAATCGACATTCACGATTTCATAGGCGATGGCCGTCTCGTGCATCCCCTTGAAGGGTGCCTGCCCGGTGAACATTTCGTATAACAGGACGCCGAGAGAGAAGATGTCGGATCGATGATCTGTTTCTTGGCCTTGTACCTGCTCGGGTGACATGTATCCGGCAGTCCCGACTGTCGAACCCTCTTTTGTCAGCCGTGAAGCTCCAAGAAGCTTGGCAAGGCCAAAATCCATGATCTGCACACGGCCATCCTTGCGGAACATGATGTTCTCCGGCTTGATGTCCCGGTGGACGATGGCCTTCTCGTGAGCCGCCGCGAGCCCTTCGGCGATTTGTATACCGACATCCAATGCCTGTTTCATCGACAGCGAGGACTTCTTTTCCTGAAGTGTTTGGCCGTCGACGAACTCCATGGCGATGAAATTCTTTCCGTTCGATTCTTCGATCCCGTAGATCGTGCAGATGTTGGGGTGGTTGAGTCCAGCCGCAGCTTTTGCTTCTTGGACAAAACGCTCAAGTTCAGCCGAACCGACAGCGACATGATCAGGCAGGAATTTCAGAGCGACGAGTCGGTCGAGTTTGGTGTCCTGGGCCTTGTAGACGATGCCCATTCCTCCTTCACCCAATTTGTCTAGTATTTTGTAATGGCTAATTGTAGATCCGATCATTTCTTCTTCAACTCCTCATTCCAGTTAAGCACGAGCGTCAATGGCATATACGATTGTCCAGCAGCGGTCGCCATAAGGAAGCGCTGACCGTCAGCGCTTACGGCTTGTATGTACATCGTTCTGTCAGCGCGTCCGTCGAACAGTGCTCGCACTGTCCCCACCTCAAATGATGAACCGCTTCCTTGTACTTCCGCCACCATCACTCGCTGATCTTCGGAGAGATAATAGAGCTCTGTGCCAGTGCGATTCCACCGTGAGGCCACGATCAATGTCCCAAGATTGAGTCCGGACGTGGAGATCTGCCATTTTCCTCCCGGCCCAGGGAACGGTCGGACATAGGCGTCGTATCTGCCGGATTCGGTCGAAGTATATGCAATCCACCTCCCGTTCGGCGAGAATGTGGCATCCTGTTCCTCGAACTCGGCCTGGTAGAGCGGCACGGAAGTCCGATCTCCTATGAGCGACAGGCTCCAGAGGTTCGATTTTGAAACCGGGTCGCCGGCAGTGTAGTACAACAGAAATCGGCCGTCGGATGAACAGTCAGTCGGATACTTGTCCATTGTGGATTCCACAAGAAGTTCCTCGGTACCTTCTCCGCCCACCGGCTTTTGGTAAATATCTAAATGACCTTTTTTATCGGCAGCATACATCAAGCGGGTTCCGTCGGGCGACCAAACCGGGTATTCCTCGACTCCCGGGTCGAATGTGAACCGAGTCCGAACGTTCCGTGCAAGGTCATAGATCCAGATGTCGCGATTTCGCGATTGAGGCTCGAAGACCGATATCGCAAGCCGTTTCCCGTCGGGTGAAAGCTGCCCCCCACCATACCGAGCCGGCTCACCTACGTTACTAAGAGTCTTGCCGGCACGGTCGACCCATGTCATCTGAATGCCGCTTGTCGAGGAGCCGGTCTGATACACAAAGATTCCGTTGCTCGATATGGCGAAATGACCTCTGTTAAAGTTGACCTCGTATCCGACCTGTTCAGCGATGGGAATGGCTTCTCCGGTCGCCGTCAAGTTGCTCGCGTCGAATGGCATCGCCATCACCACCGATTGTCTGACGAAAAGAATGTGGCCGGATGCGTACTCAACATTGGAAGAGGCCGAGAACAAACGTTTGTTCCCTGTTCCGTCGATCGATGTGATATTGATCGCGTCTGCGTCGGCCTCCGTGCCTCCGGCGCTGGACCGCGCGTAATACAGGACATGCTTGCCATCGGGCAGGAACGAAGGCCAACGGTGCGTCTGTTCACGGTGCGTCGTGTCGAGCGTTGTGATGGGGGTGGGAGATCCGCCGGCAGACGGAACCTGATACAGTCCGCCGATCCAGTTCGGTGCGAATACAATGACGCCTTCCATGTTCCACGTTCCACCGCGGCCGTCGGGAGCATCGCAGATCGCTGTCGGAGGTCCCCCCGCCGCCTCTATCTTCTTCAGTTTCGAGCCGGAGAAGAAGCCGATAAAACGATTATCGGGTGACCAGAAGGGGAAGGCAGCTCCTTCAGTAGCAGGGAGCTGGAGTCCGGTAAACGAATTCATCGCACGAACCCAAAGCCGGCTTTTGCCCGCGGAATCGATGGCAACGAACGCCAGTCTTGAACCGTCGGATGATATGGCGAAATGACCACCGCCATACAGGTTCGAAAAGCTCGCCTTCTCTGGAGGAAGGAGCGATGAACGAACGACCGTCCGATTCGAGGCAGGTTCGAACAGATACAAGAGTGCGAAGGCAGCCATCCCGATGAAGCTGAGAATCGATGTTAGCCAGGGTATTCTCTGCGTCCATTTGCGGCCCTTGCTTACTTCGCTTTCCGAAATCTCGGTCTTTGCGAAACCGGATGACTTCATTGCGGGCCGGGCGGCCGTCACGCGGCTTACACGTTCGCGACTCGATTCTCTCTTGAAGCGTTTGAGGTCGATGGCCACTTGTTTGGCCGACTGAGCACGTTCATTAGGGTCTTTTTCCAAGCACTCAAGCACGATCGAATCAAGTTCGTCGGCGACCTCCGGTTTGATCGACGAAATGGGTTGCGAGTCGACATTTACGATTTCGTACGCGATCGCTGTTTCATGCACACCTTTGAAGGGGGGCTGTCCGGAAAGCATTTCATACAGCAAGACACCGAGAGAAAAGATGTCCGAACGATGGTCCGTTTCCTGTCCCTGCACCTGCTCCGGCGACATGTATCCGGCAGTTCCGACCGTGCTTCCTTCTTTTGTCAGTCGTGAAGCGCCTCGAAGTTTGGCCAATCCGAAATCCATGATCTGGACACGCCCATCCTTACGGAACATGATGTTTTCGGGTTTGATGTCCCGATGGACGATGCCTTTTTCGTGCGCCGCTGCGAGGCCCTCCGCAATCTGTATCCCCACATCCAGAGCCTGCTTCATCGACAGAGAAGCCTTCTTCTCTTGAAGTGTTTGGCCGTCGACGAATTCCATGACGATGAAGTGCTTTACGTCGGCCTCTTCGATCCCGTAGATCGTGCAGATGTTAGGATGATTCAGCGCCGCGGCTGCCTTCGCTTCCTGGACGAAGCGTTCCAGTTCCGCGGTGCCGACGGAGAGGTGGTCGGGGAGGAATTTGAGGGCGACAGTGCGGTCGAGGGTGGTGTCCTGGGCCTTGTAGACAACGCCCATGCCACCCTCACCGAGCTTCTCGAGGATCTTGTAGTGACTAATGTTGGTGCCGATCATGATTGGCTGATCTTTCTGTTGACTGTTTCAAAGGGGCGGGGGCCGTCGGCCATATCTATCTCTTCTCCGCCATCCGATGCCAGTTCGCGATCACCGTCATTTCATTCGCGGCCTGAACGTTTCGCGTTCGGGCGACGAAGAAGCGTTGTCCGCTGGCCGCAGCGTCCCACGCGGAAACATTGTATTCTCCGGTAAGCGAGAAGAGTTCTGCGGGAACGGTGAATCGGGGAACATCCCCCGTGAACGTTACACGTGAGACCATCACTCTGCCGTTTGTCTGGAAGACGATCTCGCCATTCCTCATCCAATAAGGGGACGACCCGCCGGATGTCGAAACCTGCCATTTCTCACTTTCCCGCGAGAAATGTCGTATGTAGACTTCCGGACGTCCCGAAGCGTCGGATTGATACGAGATCCATTTACCATCGGGCGAGAACGTTGCCTGATACTCATGAAACTGAGTCGAGAGGATCGTATCGATCACACCGGGCCGATTCAGGTCACCTGAGACGATGTCGAAGCCGGATGCAAGAGTCTGTTGGGAAAAGAGAATGGAGTGTCCGTTCGGCGAGATGCTGGATAATTGGAGCTCTGTGTCTTTCGCCTCGATAAGGACACGCTCGCCCCCCGTTCCATCGGCTGATCGTGCAACGACATGCCAGTCAGACCCGTGAACCCTGTTATAGAGGATCGTGTTTCCGTCCGGAGTCCAGAAGGGGAACACATCCGGTTCGGGGGAAAAGGTGAATCGGGTCTTGATATTCCGTTTGATATCGTAGATCCATATATCGTCGTTCGACTGTTCATCCTGTTCGCTGTACGCAAACTTTGTCCCTTCCGGAGACAGAATCCCGCCGAGTCGTGGCCGTCCCGGGGCGAGGTTGGTGAATCGGCCGTTCCGGTCGATCCACCCCAGCCGTGACTCCGGTTCCTGGGTGTCGCGGACATACACGATCACATCGTTGGGCGACACGGCGAAACTCCCTTTCGCACGCGCGGGATACAGCTGGAGGCCCTTGTCGATCGGCACGGGATCGCCGGTCAGTTCCAGGCTCGAAGGATCAAATGCCTGTGCTATGAGTGTGTTTTCCCGGAGATAGAGCAGGTACCCGGCAGAATAAAAAAGGTTTGATGTGCCACGGAGTGGCAGTTCCTTCACGGTTCCGTCAAGCGATCCGACGAACGCTCCCGTAGTGGCCGCGACGGAGCCGCCGCCGGCATATCCAACATAGATGAAATGGTCGCCGTCGGGAAGAAAGACCGGGAAGCGGGGATAGTACTTTGCAGTGGAATCGAATGACGTGATCGGTTTCAGGTCACCCCCGCCGGCAGGGACGGAGAAGAGATTGCGTTCGCCGATGATCGGGCTGACGATGATCGTGCCATTCTGACTCCATGCACCGCCTCGACCCTGGGGTACGTCTGCGATGTCAAGCGGGGGCGAACCGAGCAAGTCGACCTTGCGGAGCTTCGTATTCGAGAAAAATGCGATCTCTTTCCCGTCGGGCGACCAGAAGGGATAACTTGCTCCTTCAGTGCCGGAGATGAGTTTAGCATCCGCAGATGCGAGCGGACGAAGCCACAGCCGTGCGTTCCCGTTCGAATCCACTGCCCCGAACACGAGTTGACTGCCATCAGGAGATAGCGCCATGTATCCGCCAAAATCGTTGAACAGGAGGTGACCAGGTGGAGGCGCGATGGTCGCTCGAACGGTAAGTCCACTCGCGGGGCTTGACGCGAACAAGAGCGAAAGCAAGTATCCGGCGATTCCGGCAAGAGGAATCCCTGCCGCGAAGAGAATGGTCTTGATCGGCCATTGCTTCGTCGGGGCGGGCATCGGTTCCTCGGCGGTCTGCGCGATCGTCTGTCCTGACGGTGATGCAGAGCGCGGTATCGGTCGCGCTGCCGTGATCCGGCTGGCGCGTGAGCGACTGGATTCTCTCCGGTATCGTTTCAGCTCAAGGGCGACCTGACCGGCTGACTGCGTTCGCTCTTTCGGGTCTTTCTCGAGACAGTCGAGCACGATGGCATCCAGCTCGGGCGGGATCTCCGGCTTGAGCGACGACAGCGGCGGAGAATCAACATTCACGATCTCGTACGCGATCGCCGTTTCATGCATCCCTTTGAACGGCGGCTGACCGGTGAGCATCTCGTACAGTAGCACGCCAAGCGAAAAGATGTCGGATTTATTGTCTGTGTCCTGTCCCTGCACCTGCTCCGGCGACATGTAACCAGCGGTTCCCACCGTCGACCCTTCCTTCGTCAGCCGCGAAGCGCCCCGCAATTTTGCGAGTCCGAAGTCCATGATCTGTACGCGCCCATCCTTGCGGAACATGATGTTCTCGGGCTTGATGTCGCGATGCACGATCCCTTTTTCATGGGCGGCAGCCAGACCTTCGGCGATCTGGATGCCAACGTCGAGAGCCTGCTTCATGGAGAGGGAGGACTTTTTCTCCTGGAGCGTCTGGCCGTCGACAAACTCCATGGCAATAAAGTTCTTTCCTTCCGACTCTTCAATTCCGTAGATCGTGCAGATGTTCGGATGATTAAGCCCTGCGGCGGCTTTGGCCTCTTGAACAAAGCGCTCAAGCTCACCGGAGCCAGCTGATACATGTTCAGGCAAAAACTTCAGAGCGACAAGGCGGTCGAGATTTGTGTCCTGGGCCTTGTAGACGACGCCCATGCCTCCCTCGCCGAGCTTCTCGAGGATCTTGTAGTGCGATATGACTTGACCGATCACTTTTTTCTCAGCTCCTCATCCCAGTTGACCACCAGCGTTACGGGCGAAGCAGAAATCTCTCCAACTATCGTGTTGACCAGAAAGCGCTTCCCATCAGCAGTTGCGTCATAAATATCGACAAAGCCGGGAGTAGCCCGAATTTCAAAGAGCGGTCGAACGGCGCCGACGACAAATGTTTGCCCCTTTGAGCTTACTTCCACCGCCATCAATTTATTATCGTTGCCCACATAGAAAAGTTCTTTCCCATCTCTCCTCCATCGCGGACGAGATCCTCCGCTCGCCGATACCTGATACTTTCCGCCGGGACCCGGAAACGGTCGAACATAGACTTGACCGGATCCAGACTCATTCGAACCGTACGCGATCCATTTATTATCGGGAGACATAACTAACCCATATTCAAAAAACACTGTTTGCAGGAAGGGAATAGGCTTTTGATCGTCGGTCGCCTGACTTGGACCTGTTGGTTTGGCGGGTCCAGAAAGCGGCAATATCCATAGATCTGTTAGAGTTCTTTGGTCCGATACATTATAAAGGACGAAACGACCGTCCAAAGACCAATCCGACGAGAATTTATTTCTGTCTGTCTCCAGCAAGAGCTCTTCGCCTCCAGCGCCACTCGAAGCTCGTTGATAGAGGTCGAAACTTGTCTTGCGCCGTGAACTGAACACAATGCGACTTCCATCGGGCGACCAGACTGGATTGTTATCGGCGGCTGGGTCAAATGTAAATCGCGTTTGGATGTTGCGTGTGAGATCGTAGATCCAAATATCTTCATTACGAGATCTCGTATCGACAACAGAAACAGCAACGTTTTTTCCGTCCGGCGAAAGTCTGAAGTTGCCAAAACTCCCAGGGCTGGCGATCTTCTGAAGCTCCTTGCCGATTCGGTCAAACCAGATAAGTTGAGAAGTACCAAACGAGTTGCCGGTTTGGTACGCGAGAACTCCATTTTCCGAGACAGTGAAAATGGACTTGTTCCGGTCTGCCCAGTAGTGAACCTGCTCGGCAACGGGAAATGCTTCACCCGTAAACGAGAGATTCTTCACGTCGAAAGGCTGTGCCATGAGCGATTGTTCACGCAGGAAAAGGAAATGGCCCCCTGCATA
>MHAK01000018.1 GCA_001802945.1 Ignavibacteria bacterium RIFCSPLOWO2_12_FULL_56_21
AAGATGTACCCATCTACTGCCGTTCGGTCGAATTGTTCAAGCTTTAAGTCGATCGCTGCGCAGGTCGTCAGCGTGCCTGCAACGCCGACCCAAGTTGCGGAGCCTGTATCAGGGCGCACGTCGCGAAACGCGCGATGAATATCTTTTTTAGCCGCAGCGACGCTCTCTTCTAGAGGCGGATATATCTTCCACCACCGTTCCGTGAGCCTGACGCTGCCGACATCGCAGCTCCTTCTGTACAGGATCCGGTCCGGGGTGCCCGAAGTGATCTCGGTACTTCCGCCTCCAATATCTATGACCCCAAATGCCCCTTGGGTCGCCTCCTGCTTTAATGGAGAAATAGTCCCAAAGTAGGTAAGGTGCGCTTCTTCATCGCCAGAGAGTATCCGCACGTCCATGCCGATACGATCGCGAATGCTCTGCAGCACTTCGTCTCTGTTTGCCGCATCCCGCAGGGCGCTCGTGCCGCATGCGACAACGCGCTCCGCGCCCGCAGTGCGTGCGATCTCCAGATACGACCGGAGGACGCCCATGACGCGATCGACGGTTTCCGGCACAATTCTCCTCGCGCTGTCGACCCCCCGCCCGAGCCGGGCGATCGAGTGCTCATCACGGACGACGGTCACGCGTCCGTCCGAAGCGACGTCGGCCACCAGCATGAGGATGGTGTTCGTACCGATATCGATAGAAGCGATGCGCTTCACGTGCGTTGCAGTGCGAATCCGATCCACTCCCCTTCGTCCGCCAACAGCAGGGGAATGATGGAGCGGCGATTGATCAACCGAAGAACGGGAACAAGATCGGTCATGAGGAGACCGGAAAGTATGAGCACTCCCCCTTTTCGTGTGAGTGTAAGCAGCCGGCCGAGGAATTTCGTGATGGTTGGCAGGTCGATGTTCGCGACCACCAGGTCGAACGGACGCTTGCCAAGCGCAACGATGGAACCTTTGTGAACAGTAATGCGATCGCCCGCTTTGTTGCGCAGAACATTCTCCGAGGCGTTTTCGAAGGACCAAGAATCAGTGTCGACTGCAATGACTCGTGATGCCCCGAGCTTGGCGGCGGCAATGGCCAGCACGCCGGTGCCTGTGCCGAAGTCGGCCACGTGATCCCCGCGCCGCACATAATACTCCATCAGGCGAAGGCACACGCGCGTTGTTTCGTGGTGCCCCGTGCCGAATGACATCTTTGGGTCGATATGCAGAACGATCTTACCCTTGTCACGTCGTCGCAGCGACTTCCAACTCGGCTTGATGACGATCTTCTTTGTTGCATCGACGATGCCGGCCGACCGCTCCCACTCTGCGTTCCAGTTGCGGTCCTCGACGTCGGTTGTCTCCGTGCGCAATTCGAGCTTGGGATATTCCTTGGCGAACCGTTGAAGAACCTCGCGACTTCGTGTTTGAACGCCGGACGTCCACTTCTTCTTCTCCACATAACAATCGATGTAGTCATCCTCCTGAACAAATCCCCCAAATCCCGCCGTAGAAAGTTGGGCCACAAGGGCATCCTGGTGGGTGTCGGGGATGCTCACAGTGAATTTGACCCAGGAGGTCATTCGACGACCTTCAGAAATGTCCGACGATCTCGCAGCAATTTCTCGACAAGAGAACGGTTCATCTCCAGCCAGAGAATCTGGTCCTGGTAATTCTCCTGCATATTCCTGTCAGCTTTGTTGTATCGGACATTCAGGACGTATACTAGCCATGAGGCGACGGTGAAAAGGACAAGACCTCGAACGTCGCCCAGCACGCCGCCGGAGGCAAGGTGGATCAGCAGTGAAGCGGCCGCAACGACGCCGAACCAAAATGTCGTGCGTCGCAAATGCACGATAATGTGATATACGGTTCCAAAGAAGAAGACTTTGTCGTGCATGAACGGCGGGATATGCATGTTCAAGAGATAGAAATACAACCGGCGGGCGTCGTCGTCGCTCAGGGGTTCTGCACCTTTCATGGACCGGGCGAGGTGCTGCACATGCAGGCTCGGTTGGTTCTCGGCAAATGCGCGACGGCGCTTCGGCGTTTCCCGCGCATACATGGTAATGCCGGCGCTCAACGCGAAGAACACGAACAGAGCGACGTGTTGTCCGGGCGAACCGGCGGAACCGAGCCAGCGTTCGAGGAAGCTCCAATGAAACAAGGCGAGCATCAGCGCGGCATACGCGCCGGGAACGATGATACGAAAAGCCTCATACGTACCGAATCGGGTGTTCATGGGGCATAGGTCCTTTGCGGTGTGCCTCGGGAAAAACCGGCAAGGATTGTGCAAATGCGGTCCTGGATATTCCGGTAATACCGCGTCGGCAGGATGAAATCCTGCATCGTCATCCCGAAAACGAGGATTTCGTTGTCGCTGGTAAGGACATACCCCGAAAGCGAGCTGACGCCCGCAATCGACCCTGTCTTTGCGTGTACTCTTCCTTCGGCCGGTGTGCCCCGCATGCGGTTCTCAAGCGTTCCGTCGACGCCACCAATGGGCAGAGAGGAGTAATACAGCGGAAAAATATCGGTCTGACGACACATGGCGGACAAAAGTTCGACAAGAAGGTCCGCGCGAAGGAGGCTGTAATGAGAGAGACCCGAGCCGTCGGCCATCCAATGATGAAGCGTGTCAATGCCGAGCGTTGCGAGAAATTGGTTGACGCCATGTACACCGTCGCGAGACCTGCCCGGCGGGCCGGAACGGGTAGCGCTGACGGTCTTCAGCAACATTTCTGCGGATAAATTGTCGCTCACCTTGTTCAAATTGGTGACGACCGAATCGATGCCCCATGTGTGCCATGCGCGCTCGACGACGCCGGCGGGACGATGTCCGCGGATGGGGGGCGCGTAGACGCGGATTCCCTGATGTTCAAGCGACTCCGTGAAGAGCGTGGCTGCGTACAGCTCGGGCCAAAGGATCGTGATCTGTTCCTCATGCGGTCGCGAGCCGACACGCATCTCTCCTTCCACGACGATCGTATTCGGCGCTTCGGACGCCGGCCTGCTGATGCTGATCCGCCGAAGAACCGTGTCTCGTGCGACCGATGAGCGATTCACGACTGTGATATACCGTGTTTCCGGGTTTGTCGATACAAGAATTCCCGTTCCCGTGATCGAATCGGGTGCGACGGTAACGATCACGCAATTCTTGTTGACGGAAAGCGCGGAGACATAAGCCTGATAGGGGGCGGGTTCGTCATCCCACATCCATCCTGCACCCCACGAGAGACTGTCGAAGTAGGAATCGTCCGCCATGACAGATCCTGTCACACGTCGTACACCCAGCATCGCCGTGCGGATGGCAAGCGTATCAAGATCGGCCGTCGTCAGGTCGGGATTGCCGTATCCCTTCAGATAGATGTTGCCGTGGACCGTTCCTTCGACATCGAGAGAATCGAACGCGACGCTCGTCTTGAAAATATATCGTGGCCCGAGGACGTGGAGCGCCGTTGCACTCGTCATCAGCTTCATGTTGGAAGCTGGACGAACATAGAGTGAGCTGTTCCTTTCGAAGAGGACCTCGCCCGACGCTGGAGCGTAAACCTTGAGACTCGGCACGGTCGAACGAAAAATGGAATCTGCAAGTGCCTGGTCGATATCATACTGGAGCCGTTCCGCCGGGTCGGTCGGAATTCCCGAGCCCATAAAGGAAGCGCAGCCTGTGACGACAAGGAAGGAAAGCGAAACAAGGAATGGTCGCACGGTGGTCACACGATGTTATGAATGGCGGGACAATTTCGCTCATTCTGTTTCGTATTTCAACTGGTCCTTGGTTTCTTTCTTCTCCCTCTCTATTTCCCTATATTATATGTTCATTTGAGGAAACTGATATCTTCATGCTGACTTTTCTCAAAAATTTGTTCGGTTCCAAGCACGAGCGGGATGTTGCCATATTGCACCCCGTCGTCGACCGGGTGAATGCACATCTCAAAACTCTCGAAACTCTGTCCGACGAAGAATTGCGCGCAAAAACGGAAGAGTTCCGCGGCAGGATCAAAGAATGGACGAAAGAGATCGAGGACGAGATCGTCCAAAAGAAATCGGCTGTTCAGCAGCCTACGCTTTCGTTTGACGACAGGGAGGACCTGTATGCCCGGATCGATGAGCTGAACAAAGAGCTAGACCAAGCGATCGCTGAGTCCCTGAACGAGATGCTTTCGGAGGCGTTTGCGGTCGTAAAGGACGCCTGTCGCCGTCTGGTCGGTCAATCCTGGGAAACGGCAGGAGGAAAGGTCGTGTGGGATATGGTGCCGTTCGACGTCCAGCTCATGGGTGGTGCTGTGCTCCACCAAGGAAAGATCGCGGAGATGGCCACGGGTGAGGGAAAGACTCTTGTCGCCACGCTTCCCATGTATCTCAACGCCCTTTCAGGTCGAGGCGTCCACCTCGTCACTGTCAACGATTATCTCGCCCTTCGCGACAGCCAGTGGATGGGGAAGGTCTTCGAATTCCTTGGATTGACCGTTGGCTGCATCCTGCAAAACATGGACGCTCACCAGCGTCGCGTCCAGTACAGCAAAGACATTACCTACGGCACGAACAACGAATTCGGGTTCGATTATCTCCGCGACAACATGGTCATTTCCGCCGAGGAGATGGTGCAGCGGGGCCATAATTTCGCGATTGTGGACGAGGTCGACTCGGTCCTGATCGACGAGGCGCGAACGCCCCTCATCATCAGCGGCCCCGTCGAATCAGAAGACCACAAATTCGACGAGATGAAGCCCTACGTCGAACGCATCGTGCGGTCGCAACAAAACCTCATTGGCTCCATTCTTGCGGAAGCGGAAAAATTCCTTGCTGAAGGGAAAGAGGAAGAGGCCGGGCCGTTGTTGCTGCGCGCCAATCGTGGACTGCCCAAGAACAAGCGATTGCTGAAGATCTTTTCGGAGCCGGCGAACAAGAGTTTGGTGCAGAGGACCGAGAAGATCTATCTGCAGGACCAGTCCGCGCGCATGCACGAGATCGACGACGAGCTGTTTTTCAGCATCGACGAAAAATCGCACGTCATCGACCTGACGGAAAAAGGGCGGGACTTCCTGGCAGTGAACTATCCGGGGAATAATAAAGACCTCTTTGTCATTCCGGACATCTCCACCGAACTCAGCATGATCGAAGGAGACGCGTCGCTTTCGGTCGAAGAACGGCAGAAACGAAAGGACGAGATCACGCGGCTCTTCGCCGAACGGAACGACCGCATCCACACGATCCTGCAACTGTTGAAGGCCTATTGCCTCTACGAAAACGACGTTGAATACGTCGTACAGGAAGGCAAGGTCATGATCGTGGATGAGTTCACCGGTCGGCTTCTGTCCGGACGACGGTACTCCGAAGGGCTCCATCAGGCGATCGAAGCGAAGGAAGGGGTGAAGGTCGAACGGGATACGCAGACGCTCGCCACGGTCACGCTCCAAAATTACTTCAGAATGTACAAGAAGCTCGCGGGCATGACGGGAACTGCAGAAACGGAAGCTCCGGAATTCTTCGACATTTACAAGCTCGACGTTGTCGTCGTTCCGACCAACAAGCCCATGATCCGTGGTGATTCGGACGACCAGGTGTACAAGACGCGACGCGAAAAGTATAACGCCGTCATCGACGAAATCGAGAAGATGCGGGCTATTCAGCGCCCCGTGCTTGTCGGCACGACGAGCGTAGACGTGTCCGAGACCATCAGCCGCATGCTGAAGCGGAAGGGGATCCCGCACAACGTCCTGAACGCGAAGAACCATCAGCGCGAGGCTGAGATCGTGGCCCATGCGGGTTTGCCGGGATCGGTCACCATCTCCACGAACATGGCGGGACGCGGTACGGACATCAAGCTTGGAGCCGGCGTTCGTGAGATCGGCGGATTGCATATCGTCGGCACGGAACGGCACGAAGCCCGGCGCATTGACAGGCAGTTGCGCGGCCGCGCAGGACGTCAGGGAGACCCCGGATCGTCCCGATTCTATCTCTCGCTTGAAGACGATCTCATGCGGCTGTTCGGAAGCGAACGGATCGCCCGGATCATGGAACGACTGGGGCTGGAAGAAGGAGAAGTGATCACGCATCCGATGATCACGCGGTCTGTTGAGCGGGCGCAGAAAAAAGTTGAAGAGAACAACTACGGCATTCGGAAACGTCTGCTTGAATATGACAACGTCATGAATCAGCAGCGGGAGGTGATCTATTCCCGCCGGCGTCATGCGCTGCTTGGCGAGCGATTGCATGCTGATATTCTCGAAATGGTCCGGGATGCAGCGTTCAAAACTGCTCAGACGTACTATCCCGAAGGAGATATTGAGGGAATACGGAATGAAGTCCGGTCAAAACTCCTCGTAGACCTCTCACTTCCACCGGAGAAATTCCAGGAGCTTGGAGAACAGGGCGTTGCGGATGCGATCGTTGCGGCGGCTGAGGATTTCCTCCGTCGAAAGGAAGAGAGCATCGGTCCGGAACTGATGTCGACTCTGGAACGCATTGCGGCACTCCAGGTCATCGACGCGAAGTGGCGCGATCATCTTCGGGAAATGGACGACCTCAAGGAGGGCATTCATCTCCGCGGGTACGGTCAAAAGGACCCCCTTGTCGAGTACAAGACCGAGGCCTTCAAGATGTTCATGGAATTGATGGGCCTCGTGCAGGATGATACGTTGGAAATGGTGTTTAAACTGTATCCGGAGCGTCCGGAACAGCTTCCTTCGCAAAGGATCCGGCGTCCGACGAATATCACGTTGTCGCACGACTCCGCGACCGGCGCGGGGTTCGAAGCGAACAGACAGCCCGAACCGGGAGCAGCGGGCGGGGAAGTGCGTGGACCCTCGGGCGTCGGTCGCGGACCGCAGCCGCCGCCGCGTCCTCAGGCTCCCGTCCACGTAGAGGCAAAAGTGGGACGAAACGACCCATGTCCGTGCGGTAGCGGGAAGAAATATAAGAACTGTCATGGTCGATAGCGTGGCGTGCTTCAATGACCTACGTTACATTCGTGTGGCTTCGCGTTCATTCGCAGTTCCTCTTTTGAATCCTTAACCGGGCCATAGCATTCTAGAGAAATGAAAAAGATCGAAGCCATCATACGCCCGTTCAAGCTCGACGACGTGCGGGAGGC
This sequence comes from Ignavibacteria bacterium RIFCSPLOWO2_12_FULL_56_21, assembly GCA_001802945.1. Taxonomy (GTDB): domain Bacteria; phylum Bacteroidota; class Ignavibacteria; order UBA10030; family UBA10030; genus 2-02-FULL-55-14. Next base: position 7,075 of record MHAK01000018.1, read on the forward strand.
GCTCTCAGAGATCGGGGTCAAGGGTATGACACTCACTGAGGTGAAGGGATACGGACGACAGAAAGGACATACGGAAGTTTACCGCGGGTCTGAATACAAGATCGACTTCCTGCCGAAGATCAAAGTCGAGATCATCACGTCAGAATCGATGGTTGAGCGCATCGTGACGACTATTATCCGGGCCTCGAAGACCGGACAGGTTGGCGACGGCAAGATCTTCATTTCCCCCATTGACGACGTCATTCGCATTCGAACGGAAGAATCGGGCGAGGATGCGATCTGACACCGCATTACCCGAATTGACTGTTATGACCCCGGAACTCGCGAGAACGCGATGCGGATACGTTGCGCTCGTCGGCGCCCCGAATGTGGGCAAGTCGACGCTGATCAATGCCCTCCTTGGCCAGAAAGTTTCTATCGTCACGGCCAAGCCGCAGACGACGCGACAGCGCGTGATCGGCATCTACAACGGCCACGGCGCGCAGATCATTTTTCTGGACACGCCCGGCCTGATTACTCCAAAGTATCTTCTTCATCACCGCATGCTCTCGCAGGCGGCTTCGGCGGTTAGCGACGCGGACATTGTGGCCGTCATGACCGAGGTTGCGGCCGGTCCATCGCTCCCCAAAGAGGTCGAAAACGTCGTTTCTCGCTGTGCCGGAACTAAACCGGTCTTCCTCATCATCAACAAAGCTGACACGATATTCAAGCCCGATCTGTTGCCGCTGATCGGCGCGTTTTCGGAACGCCGGACGTTTCAGGAGATCATACCTGTGTCGGCGCTGAAAGAACAAAATCTTGAAGACCTGCTGCACACGCTGGCCCGAAATCTTCCGGAACAGCCTGACTTCTACCCGGACGACATGTTGAGCGAGCACCCGGAACGATTCTTTGTGTCGGAATTCATCCGGGAGGGGATCTTTGAGCGATTCCGCGATGAAGTGCCGTACTCGACCGCGGTCGAGATCACAGAGTTCAAGGACCGGGAAGGCAGTAAGGCTTTCATTGCGGCGGATGTCATCGTCGAACGGGATTCACAAAAGGCTATTCTCATTGGCCGTGGAGGTATCGCTCTGAAGTCCGTTGGGGGAAAAGTGCGGCCCGTCATCGAACGGTTTCTCGGCCGGGCCGTGTACCTGGAACTCACCGTCAAGGTACGCGACCGCTGGCGGGAGGATGAACGCATGCTCAATCAATTAGGCTATACAGAATGAGACGAATTGAAGCCGCCTCAAGAAACAAACCAATCTCCTATCCACGATATTGAATGCCAGTACTCCAGCCGTTTCGTGCTTTTCGCTATAATGCGGATGTCGTCTCGCTTGAAGAAGTCGTTGCTCCTCCGTACGATGTGATCGGCCCGGAATATCAGGAACGTCTTTATGCCCGCCATCCGAACAACGTCGTTCGCCTGATCCTTGGCCGGGAAGAGGATCGTTACGCTTCGGCAGCCGGTCATTTTCGGACTTGGAAGGATCGCGGCATTCTCACGCGCGATGCCAAGCCATCGCTGTATGTCGTCCATCAGGAATTCGACGGCTTGGACGGACGAAGGGTCACACGCAAAGGTTTTATCGCCCTTTGCCGGTTGGAAGAATTTTCATCCCGCGTGGTCCTTCCGCACGAAAAGACGCTCGCAAAACCGCGCGAAGACCGGCTAAAATTGTTCACCGCAACGAATGCCAACTTTAGCCAAGTGTTTTCGTTATACTGGGATTTGGAAAAGCGCATCGATGAGGCCTTTGCGATTCCTATTCGATCCGCGCCGTTGATGCGTGTGGACTTTGAGGACGTGGTGAACTCAGTCTGGCGCGCCGACGACATGAAGATTGTGGAGCGGGTCGTGCGATTCATGTCCGACAAGCAGGTGGTGATCGCAGACGGCCATCATCGGTATGAGACTGCATTGGCGTATCGCGACTTGATGCGCGCGAAAAGCCCATCCCATTCGGGCAAAGAGCTGTACAACTACATTATGATGTTCTTCTCCAACATCGAAGATGACGGCCTGGTGATCTATCCGACCCACAGAGTCGTGCATTCTCTGCAGACCTTCAGCGCTGCCGGTCTGCTCGACAAGCTCGGGAAGACTTTCCATGTCCAGGTGGTTCAGGACATGATGTCCATGCAAACGAACCTTGACCGTGCAGTCAACAGAACATTCGGACTCGTCCTCAAAGATGACCCTAAGCTGTATTGCATTTCACTTGAACCGAATGTCACGGCATCGGTCCTCGTTACCGAAGCACTTCCCGCAGAGGTCAAAGAGCTCGATGTCACAGTGTTGCACACTGTCATACTCAGGGATGCGCTTGGCATTTCCTCGGAAGCACAAGAGCAGAAGCGAAACTTGGACTACGTAAGAGTCGCTGCCGATGCCGTCGGCGCGGTGCGCGGCGGGAGGGCTCAGGCGGCATTCATCCTTCGTCCGACGCAGCTCGAAGAGGTCCGTTCCGTCGCGCGAGCCGGACACGTTATGCCGCAAAAGTCGACGTATTTCTTTCCAAAGCTGCTTTCAGGCTTGCTCTTCAATCTCATGGAGGAGTGAACGCGTGTCCGAGTCGCCCCGGACAATCTCGAGAGCCCAAATCATCGGCGGTTTGATCATCGTCTGTCTGATCTGGGGTTCTACGTGGCTCGCCATAAAGGAGGGATTGGCGTCCATCCCCCCCTTCTTTGCGGCGGCCGTGCGGTTTATACTTGCGTCCATGCTGTTGCGCTTGATCATGGCACAGCAGGCCGAACGTGTCCCGACGGACAAGCAGTATTGGACGCTCATCATGGAAACCGGACTTCTGACGTACTCCATTCCGTTTGCTCTCATTTATTGGGGCCAACGGCTTATTCCTTCCGGACTTTCGTCAGTTCTCTTCGCCACATATCCTTTTTTTGTCGCTCTGAGCGCCCGTGCACGCGTTCCCGGTGAGCGTTTGCCCGGAATGCGTGTATTTGGGATCCTGCTCGGTTTCGTCGGCGTCGTTGCGATCTTTTCCGGGCAATTGAGCGTCGAGGCAGGATTCTCTCCGATTGGCATGACGTGTATCGTCATCGGCGCGGCACTTCAGGCATATGCATTGGTGAGTGTTCGTCTCAAAGGGCAGAATATCCATCCGGCGACGCTGACATTCGGCGGCATGATCATCGGTGCGGCGGTTCTCAGCGCCACGAGCCTGCTGCTCGAGGATTATTCTCGCCTCGTCGTGGACACGCGCGCGATCGTTTCGACGCTGTATCTTGCCGCATTCGGCAGCGTCATTACCTTCATCACATATTTCTGGCTTGTCAAACACGTCAATCCCGTGCTCCTGTCCCTGACTGCTTTTGTTACTCCCTTGATCGCCGTGAGTCTGGGCTCCGCAGTGCTTGATGAACATCTTGGTCAACGTGTGCTCCTCGGAGGACTTCTGGTGCTCTCGGGCGTATTGTTCGCCAATGTGTCGGGCATGCGATCACTGATGAAAAAGAAGCCAGAAGAAGCGCCGAAGTAGTCGATGCTGAAAAAGATCGTTCATATCGGCGTCGCTGTACGAGACCTCGAAGCATCCGTGAGGCTCTTTACCGACCTGTATCAACGCGGGCCCGTACACCGGGAAGAAGTACGCGACCAAAAAGTTCTCACAGCGATGTTCTCTTCGGACGGGCCCTCCCTGGAACTCCTCCAGGCGACCGATCATGAATCTCCGATCGCAAGATTCATTGAAAAGTGGGGAGAGGGGATCCATCACGTTTCCTTCGAGGTGGACGATATCGAGACGGAGCTCCAACGACTTTCCTCCCTCGGGTTTGTCCTCATCGACAAGCACCCCCGCCCGGGAGCAGGAGGATATCTCGTGGCATTCCTCCATCCGAGATCGACAAACGGAGTGCTGATCGAGATCGGACAGAGGATGGCGTCCGGTTATGGAGAATGATGGCCCTTCCACGATACTCATCGGGTCGAACGACCTGAGCCTGGCTGAAAAGCTCGATTCGTTACCGGCGCAGCCGGGCGTCTATCAGTTCAAGAACAACGAGGGCAAAGTTCTCTACGTCGGGAAAGCGTCGAACCTGCGCAGCAGAGTCCGTCAGTATTTTCAGCGCTCACGGTCTGTTGAACCGAGGATCGACGCAATGGTTCGGAAGATTCACGACGTCGAACTGACCGTGACTTCGTCGGAAGTGGAAGCCCTCATCCTCGAAGCCAATCTTATCAAGCAGTTCAAGCCGCGGTACAACGTCGTCCTCAAGGACGACAAGTCCTACCCGTACATTGTCATTACCAAGGAGCTGTATCCCCGCGTTTTTGTCACCCGCCGCAAAGTGTCCGGTGCGCGCTATTTTGGGCCGTACACGGACGTAAAGACCATGCGATTTGCGCTGAAGACAGTACGGGACATTTTCATGATCCGATCGTGCAATTACGACCTGACCGACGAAACGATCACCGCCGGGAAGTACAAGGTCTGCCTCGATTACCATATCAAGAAGTGCGAAGGTCCATGTGAGGGCCTGGTTTCTCACGAACATTACAACCGCATGATCGACCAAGTGGCGCAAGTGCTCAGGGGACGCACGCATCCCGTCGTCGACGCGATCGAAACGGAAATGCAACGACTCGCCGATGACCTGCGATTCGAAGAGGCTGCCCGGTTGCGGGACCGCATGCAGGCATTGCGCGTGTACACCGAAAAGCAGCGAATGGTGGAAAGTAAAGAAGCCGAGAGGGATGTGTTTGCAGTGGCTGCCCGCGGGGACGACGCATGCGGAGTGGTGTTCAAGGTGAGGGAAGGAAAGGTTGTCGGAAGTCTCCATATGTACATGTCGCACGCTGAAGGTCGGTCGGAATCGGACCTCGTCGAGCAATTTGTGGAGCGATATTATCTCGACGAGGAAGACATTCCCGGCGAGATCATGCTTTCATCTCCCATTGAGACCGTCAAAGTGTTTTCTGCGTGGTTGAAGGCAAAGGCCGGACGGGATGTCGCATTCGAGGTTCCGCAGACGGGCGAAAGGGTGAAGTTGATCGCCATGGTTCGTTCGAACGCCCAATTCTGGCTGGATGAGCTGGAAGTACAAAGGCTGAAACGGGGCGAAACCGTGCCGCATGCGGTGAAAATGCTCCAAACGGACCTTCGCCTCTCATCGTTGCCCCGGCGAATCGAATGCTTCGACAATTCCAATATTCAGGGGAGCGATCCGGTTTCGTCCATGGTCGTTTTTGTAGACGGCAAACCGAAAAAGAGTGAATATCGGAAGTTTCGTGTTCGGACAGTCACCGGTTCGGACGATTTTGAAACCATGCGCGAGATCATTCAGCGGCGCTATCGGCGGGTTGTCGCAGGAGAGATACCGCCTCCTGACCTCATCGTCGTCGATGGCGGGAAAGGTCAATTGTCAAGCGCCGTCTCGGTGCTCAAAGAACTTGGACTTGAACATCTTCCCATAATCGGTTTGGCGAAGCGGCTGGAAGAGGTTTTCGTCCCCGAAGTACAGGACTCCGTTCAGCTCCCCCGCACATCGGCTTCGTTGCGACTGTTACAGCACCTGAGGGACGAGGCACATCGGTTCGCAATCACTTTCCATCGACGGGTAAGGTCAAAACGCATCCTGAGCACTGAATTGGACCTGATCGAAGGGATCGGTAAGAAGAGGGCCGCGGAACTGTTGGAAGCATTCGGTTCCGTCCAGGGAGTGAAATTCGCCACGCAAGAGCAATTGGAAGAAGTCGTCGGAGAAAAGGTGGCTGAGAAAATCAAGAGTTACTTTGCTTCGGAAGAGAATGAAGAAAGTAGAGAATAGAGATGTGTGGAGTCTTATGAAAGACCTGCGCAATGCGCAATCGCTCAAGTAATTCCATGCGGACTCGAACGCATGCCGTGAAAAAGAAAACTCGCGCGCACGACGAGACATGGGACGTGGTTATCGTTGGCGGAGGAATCGTTGGGTTGGCGACAGCGTATCGCCTGCGGAAGGTCAGGCGATCATGGAAGATACTTCTCCTGGAAAAGGAACGGGAAGTCGCGCTCCATCAAACGGGCAACAACAGCGGTGTGGTCCACTCCGGCGTGTATTACAAGCCGGGGAGTCTCAAAGCGCGGCTCTGCGTTGAGGGAGGGAAGGAACTTCTGCAGTTCTGTCGGAAGGAGAAGATTCCGTTTCGAGTGTGCGGAAAGGTCATCGTTGCGGTGCAGGAAGAGGAACTCGGTCGACTTGACGAGTTGTATCGCCGTGGGAAGGAGAATGGGTTGAAAGGCATCCGTCTCATCAGTCGGGAGGAAATCACCGAAGTTGAACCGGTGGCCGAGGGTATTCGGGGGCTTCACGTTCCGTCGACTGCGATAGTCGATTACGGTCGGGTAAGCAGGCGGATCGCCGAGCTACTTGAGAGGGATGGTGTTCGGATCAAGTATTCCGAACAAGTCACGAGTATACAGCAGGTGAACGGCGTAAACATGGTCGTCGTCGAGTCCACAAAAGCACGGTATTCGTCAAAACGAGTCGTTACATGTGCCGGTCTGCATTCGGACAGACTTGCGTCAATGACGCATCCCGATGCACGTGTAAAGATCATCCCGTTCCGGGGAGAATACTACAGGGTCCGGGGAGGACGGCAGGAACTCGTGCGCGGACTCGTCTATCCTGTTCCCGACCCTCGATTTCCGTTTCTCGGTGTGCATCTCACGCGTAAGATCGACGGAGGCCTTGAAGTCGGACCGAACGCGGTGCTCGCGTTTCAGAGGGAAGGTTATCGTAAGAGCGATGTTTCTATGAAGGATACGTGGGAAACACTTTCGTGGCCCGGATTTCGCGTCATGGCCAGGAAGTATTGGAAAACGGGGTTGGGGGAGTTCTACAGATCATTCAGCAAAGCTGCGTTTGTTCGTGCGCTGCAGCGATTAGTACCGGAGATCAGGTTGGAAGATCTTGCACCTGGAGGGGCGGGTGTGCGCGCACAGGCTTGCGGAATAGACGGGGGATTGATCGACGATTTTCTTTTTGTCGGTGATGGGAGGATACTGCATGTCTGCAACGCCCCATCGCCGGCGGCGACGGCTTCGCTGGCGATTGGAAGATTCATCGTTGACAGATTACTCCGCAAATCATAGTTGCTCGACTTCTCGTTGACAATCCGTAGATTCAACGGTATATTACCATTTGACATCCGCTCGCACAAAACGCTCGCGGGTCACATGGGCGCTTAGCTCAGTTGGTTCAGAGCGTACGCCTCACACGCGTAAGGTCGCTGGTTCGACCCCAGCAGCGCCCACATGGAAGCAGGATACAAGCGAGGCGCTTAGTCCCGTCCCGTCCAAAGTTAGCGAGACGAAGTCGAAGCTAACTTTGAGGACGGGACGAGGATCCCGTTCACGTTCGCCGCAGGCGAACGGAACGGGACTCAGTTGGTTCAGAGCGTACGCCTCACACGCGTAAGGTCGCTGGTTCGACCCCAGCAGCGCCCACTTGGCAAGTAAGAAGGTAAAAGGGTAAAGGAAGAAGTTGGTAGGTCGCTGGTTCCCCGCCCGCCATGATTCACCTTTTGGCGGGCCTACCCGCCATGTGCGTTGTCCAGCCTGCCCGCCGTTTGAAGTGCTCAATATTGGCAGGCGGGCATCCCGCCGTTTTTTGGCGGGGACGCCGTCGGCACCCACCAAAAAGGGTAAATGTAAGAAGTAGGAAGTGCGAGGGTTGTCAGTAGCCGCCTCAATGAAAACGCCATGAATCGTGGCGTTTTTCTTTTTACCAGAACACAACTAAATCTCGTGCGAACGATTATGTGACTGATGGCGGGACTTTTCCCCCTACCGGTAGCGGGCGTGCCGGGTCCGTGGTGGCGCCGATCTTTGCCGCGTAACTCGTCCGTTTCCGAATGTCTTCGTCCGTTATGAAGTGCACATCAAGGAATCGTTCGATGGCAATTCCCGTCCTCAGATAGTTCATATGACCAAGGCTGAGGCTCCAACCTTCAAGCCAATGGACCAGCTCTTTCTTCTGCTGGGAAGTGCCGGTAAAGTGGAGCAGGAGATTGATATCGCTCTTGGGGCCGGCTGTGGCATTCTTCGTACTCCCAAAGATGTATGCCGCCTTCACTCCGAACCGCGAGGGATCCAGTCGCGCGGTCAGCTCATGAACGGTTCGAAGGCGCCATCGCCAGTGGGAATCATCCTCTTTCGGCGACGCCTCGATTTCGCTCGGCTGCGCCCGTTCCGTGACCGGTTCCGCTGAAGGCTCGCCCAGTAGTCCCACCGCTTCGTCCGTCTCTCCATTCATAAGAATGGATACAACAAGCCCGTTTGTGGAAGCCGGGACGTCAATTACCCGCACGATGCTCTCCAATTGAGCCATATCCGGAAGCAGGTCTTTCAAGACGTTGGGAGACTGCGTGAAGAACGACTCATTGAACGCGGTTCCCGTCTCATCGGGATATAATGGAAGATACCGGATGTCGGCCTCCACGAGATCCTGGAAGAAATGGGTCCCGAACGACAATTCCGGCTCGTATTCACGCTGTTTACGGGCGACCTCGATCAGCATAGCCGTGTTGCTGATGTCGGAATACGTTACACTCACGCCTAGTTTGATATCGCCGCGGCTGCCCCAGCGACCGGGACCGATCAAAATGAACTGGCGTTTGGGAAGTGACTGGTTGAGGCGACCTATCGCTTTTCCGACTGCGACGAGATCGGCATGCCGCTTGATCTCGGCATACCGCTGTGGGTCGACGTACACGATGTGTGTAATGCTGGCGACAGTGCCGTTCGACACATACCGGTTCGCCGTAAAGAGAACCTTGTGCCGCGGGATATCGCGGGGAATTATTGCAGGCTGTGATGTTTCACTATAGCTCTGAGGCCTGCATTGCAGCAAGTACAGATTCCGGCCGTCGTGCGCGAACTCGATGTCAACAGGCATTCTGAATTCCCGTTGTAACACCCCGAGAATGTTCTTCATCTGTTCGACAAACGGCGATCGGGAGATGAGCCCCTCAAAGGTCGCAACGGGAAAACCTGTTTCCGGGTCGGGTGTGGCCGAAGCGAAACGTTCGAACCGATTATCCCGCAGGATAGAAACGAGCTGATCGAGCAGGGGGTAGTCGTCCGAACACCGTTCGATCAGGTCGCGCAGATCGACCGTCTCGAACGTCTGGGACCGCAAGTTGATCACGTCCACTTTTCTCGGAGAGTACCTCACCTGTTCGTCCAACGTGACGTTCACACGAAGGCCGGGCTGCCCGGGGGCGACCAGAACGGGATAATCGTCCGTCATTCTGTCGACGGCACGCGTTCCGAGTCCTGGAACCATCCGTAAGAGACCGTCCTCCCGTCTGATCCTCTTTGACCATCGGAACTCATTGTTGCTGAACGCAACGCCCGAGAATGCGGGCAGATAGTACTCTCCGACGCGAACGCCGATGACCTCCTGTATCAACACCCCCATCTCTTCATGCGAATCGAGAAGCCGCCGTTCAAGCCGATATTCAATCGGGTCCGGCCCGAACGTTGACGCATACACCTCTGTGATCGCATCCATCAATGCTACGAGGCGCTGCTGCTTCGTCCCCTGATTCGCAATGAAGAGACTCTTATATTTTCCGGCAAAGGACGTACCAAGTCGGTCTTCGAGGAGACTCGAACTCCGGACTATAAGCGGCGTGTCTCCAAAATCGTCGAGGGCAACGGATAACCCTGTGACGATCTCGGGCGGGAGGGGAGAGTTCTTGAACACGTGCACGATATACGGATATTCCTGCCGCACTTGTCCGATGTCCTCGTACTTCTGTTCGACGATCTCTTCCAGGTCGTTGTAGTTAATGAAATTGAGAATCCCGTCGGAAGTAAGATACCAGGTCTTGGGGGTCAGGATCGTCGACACATCTTCTCCATCTGCACGGGACTTCTGAAGCATGTTGCTGGCGAGGAAAAGGCCGGCTCCTTTGCCGCCGAGTCGGCCGTGGCTTCCGGCCGGGTAGATCACCCGATGCAGGAGCTCGTAGAAATCGTTGACGTCAAGGTACTGCTTTGCGGTGTTGATGAATTGCGGATGGTCGCTAAGGAGTCTCCGAATCAGCGAGACACGGAAGGCCCGTTCTCGGGGTGAGGAAAGTTCTATTCCCTGGGGGGACAGGTGATGAAATCGCTCTATTGCGCTCGAGATCTCCGCAAGCGAGGAGCCGGCATTCTCCAGGATTTTCACGAGGAATCCCGAACGGTCCTCCTTGATCCAGTTCTGGATATTGTTCAGGATCTCCTTTTCACTCAGATGGTCGCTCGCGATCCGGAATATCTCTTCTGTGAGGCTGAGAAGGTCCGGTTTCTTCATCACGTGGACGGGACGATTGTCGTCCATCCCGGGGGTCGCAGAACCGCCGCTCATCGAAGGATTGAACGTTGCAAGGATGCGATCTGCGTCCTCGATTCCCGCCCAGGAGAGGTAGTTAAGCATCTTGCGCAGCAGGCGAGTCAAGAGCTTCGGGTCCGTCCGCCGAAGGAGGTCTATGATGACCTCCCACTCGTGATCTTGTGGATGCGTCAACTTCTGATTTTCGAAGACTCTCTTCAGCTTCTCGTGCAGAATTCGTCGTTCAAGACGGTCGGCGATTGTATTGATCAGTTTTCGTTCCTCCTTGAAGAACGGACCTTCGTCGGCGGCCGGACGCTCCTCGAGGTAACATACTGTGATCGACCCGACGATTTCTCCTTGCACATCAAGGGCGGCGTGCAGTGCCCATGGCGACTCCCGGAATCCCGGTGATGCGCAAATAGCGCCGTCGATCTCAACTTGCGCAACGCACACCTCAGGATACTGCCACCCGGCAGGAATGGAGCGCACAATACCGCTGGAGATCTCGTCGAGCGTGATCTCCGACTTGCTGAAGAGCTCTTCAACCTCATAAAGACAATTCAGCTCCTTCGCCCGTTCCTTCAACGAGCGCAGCAGGTGCTCAACGGACTTGTCGTTCTCCTTCATACGGTTGGAACTGTCACTCGTGTGAGGCTACCATGCCCGTCCCGGAACGGCCATCCACTTTGAGCGTAAGTGGGTTGGGAAGGGTAATGTGTCGCGTGAACTTCCTGTCATTGACGATTCGCTGGCTTTGAAGCCACTGCCAATCGATGCTGTCGGACCCTCCGGATCGTATGCAGAAATAGCTCACATGAAAGCTCGTCAGATTATGGAAGAAATGCGATCCCTGGCTAAAATCGATGTTCAGGTCTGGAATGGACGCCTCGACGATTGCTTGTGCCCCGGAGATCTGACCCCATGCGACAGGAATTCCGAGAAATGGGTCGGCGCTGCCCCATCGTCCGAACCCGATCAGAATGTACGGCCTGTGGGAGGATGTCAGCACATTGTTGAGGTCGGCCAATTCGTCTGCAATCGCACGTGTCGAGGTGGTGGCAAACATCTCGGGCTTTACATACACAATATCGGAGATCGTATCGACGATGCCATTGCCCAGCACTGTGCCGGATCGAATGCGAGTCCGATCCGATCGAAGATCGGCCTCGGTCAGCGTGACTTCTGCCTGTGAAACGACCATGGGACGTGCCTGGAGAAATCCGAAGCGTGGCGGGTCGAAGGTCATCGCAAATTCGGCCTCGAGCGGCGCTCCCACGGACTCTGCACACACTGCCAGAATGTTCCGAACGAGTTGATTCACCGGCAACTCACGGCTGGCCAGCAACATTGAAAAATCGAGGACGCGAATGCCGACGCGACTCGTGCCGGGTGTGCGGCTGTCTGACGCTGGGTCATACGTCGAAGCTATATACTGCAGCCGGCCGTCCTCTTCGGCGTCCTGCAGCGTTCCTTCGACCAGATATTCCCGCTCGTTAATGGGGTCGTAAGCGGGCGGTTTCCCCATGTTTACCGCCCAAAATGTCGACTGCGTACTTTTGACCAGTTCGACCGATGAACGATATGGTGGAGCTATCGTTGGATAGGCGGGGGAGTATGTCCAACACTTGCCGCCATCCACAATCGTTTTCCCGAGTCCGAGCGCGAGACTGACAACTCCATCTTCGGGACGTGCGCGGCCCATCGCGTAAAAATTGTAGGAGCGCGCGACACCGGATACGTTGGGATAGAACCTGTCGCCAACCGGACTTCCCACAACTTCCTGGAGAATGACTGCCATTTTCTCATCTTCCGTTCGATGACTGGTTGCGCGGACATAATCCCTCGCCGAACGAAAGAATGTCGACGCATACACGAACTTGACCGCCTCGGAAAGTCGCCGAAACCGTTCGTCCACACTCGGCTGGTTGTTCGGGATCATTTTTGTTTCATACACGCCGGCGAACGGTTCGCTGAGTGCATCTTCAAGCAGGCTCGAAGATCGCACTGCAAGGGGCGTATGCACCTGCTCAACCAGCGCCCGCAGGTCCCCCAGGATTTCGGCGGGAAGGGCTGCTTTCTGAAAAGCGTACGCCTTATATGAGTCGTCCTCGTCCGCATAAGCAATCTTGTGAAGCTCATTCCGCGTCAGGAACGCGTCGAAGACATCGGTACGGATGACCGTCAGGCTGGGAATGGAAACGTCGATCCCCGGGAACGATGTATTGTCCCATGACATCGCAAGAATGTCCTGGATGACCGCCAGTCCGTGCGCCTTTCCACCCAACGATCCGGTTCCGATGACCTTGAACCTCTGCGACGGGTCAAAGAAGGTCCGGTCGAACGGAGCAAGCAGGCTTTCCAAATCTTTTTCTGAGGCGTTCTTCAGAGGTCAACTCCCAATGTCGTCGAGTATGAAGCCGTCCTCCATCCACCTCACTACCCATCTCACACCCAACCGCGATCCTTACATGCCTGTGCGACCCGGCTGATAGAGATAACGTAAGCGGCCTCACGCATGGTCAATTTTCGCTTGTTCGCAGTTTCCCGCACGGCGTGATATGCAGAGGTCATGGTTGTGTCGAGCTTTCCGAATACTTCATCCTTGTTCCAGTAGTAGTTCATGTTGCTTTGCACCTGCTCAAAATAGCTGCATGTCACTCCGCCGGCGTTTGCGAGGAAATCTGGAATGACAAACATGTTTCTTGCACACAATGCGACGTCGGCTTCGGATGTCGTAGGTCCGTTCGCCGCTTCGGCGATGAGCTTGACGCCTTTGCCGATTCTGCCAACATTGTCTCTGGTGATCTGGTTCTCGAGCGCGGCAGGAATAAGCATGTCGACGTCTTGTTCAATCCAAGCGTCTTCTTGTAATACCTCATACCCGAGGTCTTGCGCCTTGCCGCGGTCAATTCCTCCGAACGGATCGGTGATTGTGCGGAGTTCTTCCACGCTGACCCCGGATTTCTTGCGGAATGAGAAAGCGCATTTGGCTCCCTGGTCCCAACTGGAAACGCACACCACGGTTCCGCCGATCTGCTGCAAAAGCTCCACTGCATACTGTGCAACATTCCCGAATCCCTGAACGCTCGCCGTGACGCCCTGCGGTTTCAGCTTCAAATCTTTCAGTGCCTCGCGCACAGTGAAAATAACGCCGTACCCGGTCGCTTCTTTTCTGCCTTGCGATCCGCCTATGCTGAGAGGTTTTCCGGTGATGAAGCCGGGGTATTTGCCTCCATGGATCACTTCGTATTCGTCCAGCATCCACAACATGTTCTGAGGATTTGTCATGACGTCTGGCGCAGGCACGTCGAGCACCGGACCTACGTTGCGGGAGACCTGTCGCACCCAGCCGCGACAGAGCTGCTCCACTTCACGCTGGCTCATATTGTGCGGGTCGCACACCACTCCGCCTTTGCTGCCCCCGAGTGGAATATCAACGACTGCGCATTTCCACGTCATCCAGACGGCAAGGGCGCGAACAGTGTCGATGGTCTCCATGGGATGGAATCGGATGCCCCCTTTTCCGGGTCCGCGCGCATCGTTATGCTGCACACGGAATCCGCGATAGATATGTACCGAGCCGTCATCCATTCGAACTGGAATGCTGAAATGGTATTCCCGCATGGGCCAACGGAGGAGATCTCGCGTCGCCTGACCAAGGTCTAACAGGTCGGCAACATGGTCGAATTGATGTTGAGCAGTTTCGAAAGGATTGTAACTCTGGGTGGACATGTACGTTCGCCTTTTGAATTGATCGGATAAACTGCCGACAGGTTGTGAGAATAGAGATGCTGGAGGGGACAGTACAAAAAAACGTGCCGCAAGAGAGATGGCAAAAAAATGCCCAAACTCATCCGCATTCTTTGTAGGATCGTGCGAGTATTCCCCATATGAGGGAATATTCTTAGAATCGAGACCCGCATTCTACGACCGGAGAACACGGATGCCATTATGACGTTGTTGCATCAGCAACGCCCGCTTCGTATATTTAAGACAGTGTTCTTTCTCAGTTGTCCTTTAATACCTGTCCAGCGAGGCAGGAAAGGATGCCGGTAATGCAGGCGCGTGTGAAACCTCGGCCTGTATTCGCCTTGAATGATCTGACGACTTCCCGGATGAAGCTTGCCGCCCCTGACAGTGGCGCGCCTCCTCTCCAGTCAAGTCTCCAGCGGGTCATGACGAAGCCTCCTTTCGAACCTCGAATGGAGGCTTTTCTCTTTCTGAGGAGTTGTCCATGACCCAAACCCGCATCATCGACGCAGCAGGCATGCGGCGCACCGTCAATCGACTAGCCCATGAGATCGTCGAAAAGAACAAGGGGGCGGAGGAAGTTGCCGTGGTCGGCATTCGCACACGGGGGGAATTCCTTGCGCGGCGCATCGCCAGAAAGCTCGAAGAAATCGAGCACCATCCCATTCAGGTGGGAATACTCGATATAACGCTGTATCGTGACGACCTTCGCGGCCGGCTTGATCAACCCCGTCTCCAAAGCACGGACATCCTCTTCGATGTCAACGGCAAGATCCTCGTCCTTGTCGATGACGTGCTGTTCACCGGAAGGACTGTCCGCTCGGCGCTTAACGCAATCATGGACCTGGGGAGGCCGAAGTCCATCCAGTTGCTCGTCCTCGTCGATAGGGGACATCGAGAACTTCCCATCAAGGCAGATTTTGCGGGGAAGAACGTCCCCACCTCGCAGCTTCAGGAGATCAAGGTGCTCATGGAAGAAGTTGACGGGGAAGATGGAGTTCTCCTCATCGAACGTTCGCCGTCGGAGGAGAGCCTATGAAACTCTCCGGAAGACACCTCCTTGGTCTCGAGAACATGTCCCGGGACGAACTGGACTTGATCCTCGAAACTGCGGTCTCCTTCAAAGAGGTCCTCGAACGTCCCATCAAAAAGGTTCCGCCGCTGCAGGGGAAAACGATCGCAAACCTCTTCTTTGAAAGTTCTACGCGAACAAGGATATCGTTCGAACTGGCAGAGCGTCGGCTTTCCGCGGATGTCATTTCATTCAGTCAGTCAGGGAGCAGCGTGTCGAAAGGAGAAACCCTGAAAGACACGGCGCGGAACATCGAAGCAATGAAGATCGACATGGTCGTTGTGCGGCACGCGTCGGCGGGGGCCGCACATTTCTTGAGCCGCGTTGTTGATGCGAACATCATCAACGCTGGGGACGGCGCACATGAACATCCGACTCAGGGCCTTCTCGATATGTTCACGTTGCGCGAAAAGCACGGGTCGCTTGAAAATCTTCGCGTGTGTGTCGTCGGAGATATTCTTCACAGCCGTGTCGCACGTTCGAATATATACGGCCTGCAGACGATGGGAGCCAAGGTATCCGTCTGCGGTCCTGCAACACTCATTCCCCGCGAGATTGAACGGATGGGCGTAGCAGTGTACCATCGCCTGGAAGACGTCATTCCGGAAGTGGATGCCCTGAACGTTCTTCGGGTTCAACTGGAACGACAAAAGAGGGGACTCTTTCCGTCGCTCAGAGAATATCATCGGTACTTCGGCGTTACGAAGGAGAAAGTGCAGAAGGCTTCGCGGCCGCTGACCATCATGCATCCCGGACCGATTAATCGCGACGTTGAGCTCTCGGCCGACCTGGCAGACAGTGAACATTCTGTCATCCTTCAACAGGTGACAAACGGAGTTGCGGTGCGGATGGCAGTCTTGTATCTGTTGGGCACAGTGTAACGAACGTCGTTAACTAATTTCATGAACAAAGGAACTTCCATGAAGATTCATATCAAGGGCGGCCGAATTGTCGACCCGGTCAGCGGCATGGACGAGGAGCGGGATATACTGGTGGTGAACGGGATCATCGAGCGGATCTCGTCGAGGCCGAGCGTCGACGGGAGCTACCAGACGGTTGATATGAAGGGTAATATTATCGTTCCCGGATTGCTCGATATGCACGTGCACCTTCGGGAACCGGGTTACGAACACAAAGAGACCATTGAGACGGGTTGCGAATCAGCACGGGAGGGGGGATTCACGGCGGTTTGTTGTATGCCCAACACGAATCCCGCTATCGACGACGAATCCGTTGCGCGGTACGTTCGTCAGAAAGGACAGCAGGTGTGCGACGGCATTGTCGAGGTCTATCCGATTGCAGCAGCGACCAAGGGCCGATTGGGGGAGGAATTGTCGCCGATGGCAGAATTGGCAGGCGCGGGGGCTGTCGGATACTCCGACGACGGATCGCCGATCGCGAGCGCGGAGATCATGCGCAGGGTTCTTGAGTATTCATCGATGTTTGGCATACCCGTCATTCAGCACGCAGAAGAGCCGACCATGACCATGGGCGGTTGCATCAATGAAGGGTTCGTGTCGACAAAGAGCGGACTGCCGGGTATTCCGCCCGTCGCCGAAGAATTGATGGTGGCACGCGACCTCATTCTCCTGCGATACATACCGGCGGCGAAATATCATGTTGCCCATATCAGCACGGCCTCAGCGATCGAGCTCGTGCGCAGGGCGAAAGCGGACGGTCTCCAGGCGACGGCTGAGGCGACGCCGCATCATTTTACTCTGACGGACGATGTCACCGCTTCATTTGACACGAACACGAAGATGAACCCGCCACTCCGGACGGCCGACGACGTCGAAGCGGTCCGTCAGGCCCTAAAAGACGGCACTATCGACGCAATTGCAACAGACCATGCTCCCCATACGATCGATGAAAAAGAAGTTGAATATATTGAGGCGCCGTTCGGCATTGTTGGATTGGAAACCGCGATCGGTCTGACCATGACGGAGCTCGTTGAAACTGGCCTGCTTGCGCTTGACGAAGCGATCGCCAAGCTCTCCACGAATCCCCGGCGAATTGTCGGATTGCCGGCGATCAAGTTCACTCAGGGTGAACCAGCGAACATGACATTCATCGACCCTCGCGCAAAGTGGACGGTGGATGTGCAACGTTTCAAATCGAAATCCAAGAATTCACCGTTTCACGGGCGAGTGCTCACGGGGAAGGCAATCGGCGTTCTGAATAACGGGAAAATGTACATTGCCGGAGTATGACCCCCCGTGTGCACAAAACTAGACGTCGAAACGGAATGCAGTGAGTGAATCCGTCGAAAATCAACGGGGAACTTGGCATAAGGATTGAATTTTTCGTTCGAGTCAAGACCCAGGAGACACCATGAAAACACTTGCGCTGTTGGTCGCCACCTTTGTCACTCTTGCCGGATGCAGGAGCTTGAACGAAGTCGATACGACCGCTCCCGCAGCACCCCGAGGAATTCGGACAGTGTCGCTTGACGATGCCGTCTACGTACAGTGGTTAGCGAACACGGAACCGGACCTTGCTGCATACAACATCTGGAGCAGCAATGCTTATGATGGTCAATATACGCTCGTCGCGACCACAACAGCGACTTCCTTTGAAGACTTGCGGCCGCGAAATGGTGTGACGGTGTATTATGCACTGAGCGCGTTCGACAATGAAGGCAATGAAAGCGATCTCAGTGCAGATGTCGTCTACGACACGCCGCGCCCGGAAGGCTCCAATGTACTCCTGAATAATTACCTCACGCAACCCTCTACGGCGGGATACGATTTCTCTACGTATAGTGTCGGCCTGTACAACGACGAATTCACGGATGTGTTTTTTGAGTCTGTGAATGGCAGATACTATCTCGACGTATTCGACGACACCGAAATCCAGGACATGGGATACACCGAATCGTTGGACGAGATCTCTGTAGCGCCGGTGAACGGTTGGTCGCCGTCAAGGTCGGTAGAAGCGATCCCCGGCCATACATACGTGGTTTGGACCTGGGATGACCATTATGCGAAAGTACGGGTGACAGAGACCAGTGCGATCCGTGTGCACTTCGATTGGGCATACCAGACTGCGCCGGGAAATACTGAGCTGAGGGCGGCGAAACCTGCACCCCGCCGTCGTGCACCGCTGCAACGTGCGTCAGTTGCTCAAAATTGATTCTCATGGCCTTTTCCAATACTTTGCCATCATGAAGTTCGCGTTGTCCATCCTGATAATCGTGTGTGCTGTGGATACATCAGACGCTCAGATCCGCAGTCGGCGGACGGACAGGCAACAGCTTCTCCCATCGGATCTTCCTCTTCCAGAAGCGCAGCAACAAGAGGTCGGTGCAGTATTCGCTTCTGTGCAAAGAGGACTGGCAGCCTCTTCTGTGACGCCGTTCAGCGGACACTTTGCCGGCTCTGTTCATCTAGCGCTTCCGGCAAGCGACAGGGGACAATTCTCGCCAAATCAGGCCTCGCAGATCCTCTCCAAGTTCTTTGCCGACCACCGAACCAAGTCGATGCGATTCGAGAATACCGCGACGACTGTGGCGGCGCCCTTCGCGTTTGGCACACTCGTGGTCGATGGACGCGGTCGACCTGATACACTCCGCGTGTACGTGGCGTTGACCCGTGTCGACACCCGGTGGTTGATCTCCCAACTTGCAGTCTATTGAACCTCGCACCTCCCCCACGATGACGAAGACCGATCGCAGACTCCGCTTGTCAGTGTGGGCGGCAGGTGTGTGCGGTCTCTCCGCCTTCCTTCTTTGGGCAGTCTTGCCGAATCTGAAAACTCAGGACAATGACCGGCCGGAAATGGCGGCGCAGATGCTGAAACGCGTCCGGGAAGCTTCCCTGGAGTATATTCGCTCATTGTACGCGAACGCCGAATCGGTTGCGGCCGACAGAGAGTTGTATCGGCTCGCGCTTTCGCGCGATCCGCTTGAAGTGGCCGGAGCATTCGATCGTTTGGCGGGATACCCACGGCCGCAGAGTACAACACTTGAGCTGACCGACGCCCGCGGTGAGATTCTCGCGTGGGCCGGCCGGCATTGGCGAGGTGCGACGCCGTTTGAGGCGACCGGGGTGCAGCGCGACTCCGCGACCGTCATCGCTCCAACCGGTGCTTTCCTCGTGCTGTCTGTCTTTGCGACTCGCGACAGTGGAAAGTCGTTCGCGGTCGTTTCTACTCCGGTTCAGATCGACGAAGAAGCCGTTGCTCGGCTATTTCCAGTCCCGTCGCTGACCTCCATCCTCCACGAACTCGCGGGAACTCATGCCACATTCGAATCGATTGGAAATGTCAACCCCCTAAATCTGCAATCTCCGGTGGTTGGCTTGCGGGGCGAGATGATAGCATGTCTCAGTGGTCCGTCGATTGACGGACCGGCACAAGAGTTCCCTGGGTTGCCGGCAATCGGGCCGACAATCCTGCTTGTCCTCACCATCGTATTTGGCTGGACGGCCTTTTGGACCGTCACTGGTCGATTGCACGATGGAATGAGCTCGACGCTCCGAGTTGCCGCTGTTTGGGTGACACGGTATGCACTGCTCCTCTTGGGCATTCCCGGAAGATTCGACCTTGGACCCTTGGTAGATTCGGCCGCATACGGTTCGCCGTTTGGAAACGGCATAACAGGGACACCGCTTGACCTTTTGTTGAGTGCGATCGCACTCACACTTTCCCTCGCTTGGTTGGAGAAAACGATTGATGGACGCCTGGCTCACACTCGGATGCTCGCTTTTCGAACGCGCCGGTTACGGTGGTTGTCGTTGGCAGTCATGATTGTCGTCGTGTCTGCGCTGTTGATCGCGATTTCGCGTGCATTTGCGGCGTCAATCAAGAGCATCGTTGTGGATTCAACACTGAAGCTGTATGATTCATTGAACATCGTGCCAGATGCCGGAGTTGTTGTACTTCTTACCGCATCGTTGTTACTCACGGCCTGCCTCATTATTTCCTGGACGTCTCTCCTTCGATACATGGCGTCAGCTGCTTCCGGTGTAGCATCACATTTCGCATTTTCGACATGGGTGTATGTCGTCGCTGGAATTGCATTTGCTGTCGGTGTCTTTACGTTTGTCGATAGTTCTGGTGTCCTTCCGTTGACCCTCCCGGTTGCGGCGGTCGTTGTCGGCATTCTTCTGGCCGACCCGGAGCGTATTTCATCGGGTCGACAGACGACACTCTGGACGATCAGAGCAGTGGCGGTGATCGTGCTGGCACTTCCCGTTATCGACTCGATGGTCCGACAGAAATCTCGCGATGGAATTCGCCACGAAGTCGAAGACAAGCTTCGTCCTGAAGATTCGTGGTTTTCCTTTCTCTTATCGACCGACCTCGCCGCGCTATCGCGTGATGCGGCAGAAACGGCACCGTTTTCGTCGGCTGCCAACGGTATCCGCGGAACACAGGCGTTTCGATTATGGGCTCGCACGACCATCAGCCGCCAGCCGTTGAATTCGGGTGTTGTTCTCTATGACGCTGCCGGTCGGGAAACCGACCGCTTTGTTGTCGGATTCAGCTCGTTCGAACAACAGATGGCTTTGAACGCAGTCTTCCAGGGCGACGAGGAAACGGCACAAACGTTGGATTCGCGTTCTCTGGGCAGTAAGTCTCATGTGTACGGCATGTGGGGGACATTTCGGAATTCTGAGAACGGGGTCCTTGGCAGTCTGGCATTGATCCTGTCTCCCGCTGAAGAGGAACCGCTCCTGCTTGCTGTGGCCGAGCGTTCAAGCACCGGGTTGACGCAAGCTCCAGAGGTAGAATATCTTGGAGGCGAGGCAGTGCGAAGCACGGACCCGTATGTGAGGTCCGGCTCCTTGCTCGGTGCGGACGTCTTTTCCGAACTTGAAAGCGTCCGTCGCAATTGGGTTTGGACTCGCTCGCACAATCGGGACGCCGACATTCTGTATGTACGCGATCCGGCAGTCCCGGGACGCATTCTCGCTGTGGCATTTGAGGATCAAGACATTCGTTGGCAGGTGTTCCACGCGGTACGGATCATAGCGGTGTATGCAATGATCGTGCTGCTGGTATTACTTGTGCGGTGGGTCGTCCGATGGTTTTCGGGCACGCGCAACGTGATGAGTTTCCGCACCAGGCTTTTCCTTGCTTTCGGATCGATCGCAGTCATTCCTTTGATCCTGCTCGCCATTTACAACCAGTCCTTATCGGAGGAACGTACGTCACGGTCTATCCGGACTGCGCTTCAGCGCGAACTCTCCCAGGTCGTTCAGCGGATGAATGCTTCCGTGCAAAGCGAAGAGGACATTGACCGCGGCGTGACGGACGATTTCTGCAGCTCGGTGGCTGCAGAATTGGATATCGAGTTTTCCTTTTTTCGCGGCGAACGGCTCCAGGCAAGCAGCAGGCCGGAACTGTATGCGTCGTCGTTGCTGGGAGACCGGGTGCCCGGGAAGGTGTTCGCTGCTGTGCAATTGTTGTCGGACGATCTTGTCGTTGAAACACAGAGGATCGGTTCGGTGACATACGCCGTCGGGTACGGTCCTTGGATCGTCAACGGGCGTCCGGCGGGAATTCTTTCGGTCCCGACACTGAATCGACAGATGGAGATCGAGCAGGAGCTCGCCGAGCGAAACGCATACATACTTGTGGCATATGTCGTCGCTCTCGTTCTTATGCTCGTCGTCGGAGGTTATCTATCCGAGAGGATAGCACGTCCCTTGCGCGAACTCACCGCAACAACGCGGGAGCTTGGACAGGGAAGAGTCGTACCCGTCACCCGGTCGAGTCGGACGGACGAGGTCGGTGAATTGATAAATGCCTTCGACGATATGTTGCAGCAGCTCGAGACCAGCCGCCAGCAACTTGCCCGTGCCGAGCGGGAACACGCCTGGAAGGAAATGGCAAAACAGGTTGCGCACGAGATCAAGAATCCGTTGACCCCGATGAAGTTGTCCGTCCAACATCTTCGCCAGGCGTTCAAGGACAAAGCACGTGACCGGGAACGCATCCTCGCACAGGTCACGAAGATGCTTCTCGAACAGATCGACACGCTGTCGCGGATCGCAACTGAATTCGCACATTTCGCAAGATTACCGCAGCGAACGTTTGAACGCGTCGATGTTTGCAGAGTGATTCGTGAAGTCAAGGACCTGTTCACGGACAACCGTGGTATTGCAATTACTCTTCGCCTGCCGAAAGAAGCGGTGCTCGTGATCGCCGATGCAGATGAGCTTCAACGAGTCTTCATCAACCTCTTCCGCAACAGCATACAGGCGATGAGTGAACGGGGCTCAATTGATGTATCAGCGTCGGTCGAACGGGGAATGCTGCATGTGGTTTTTGCAGATTCGGGTCCCGGTGTGCCGGAGCATCTCAGGTCGCGAATCTTTGAGCCGAGTTTCTCGACAAAGACCGAGGGGATGGGATTGGGACTCGCGATCGTCCGCCGCGTGATCGAAGATATGGGAGGCACCATCACGCTTCGTCCGATCGACAAAGGGGCCGCGTTTGACATCCATATCCCTATATGAAGCCGATCAACCCTTCCGCTGAAATCCTTGTTCCTCGTGTATTCGGTCGGGTCAGCAACATCGTCTGCGGGATGAGCACGAGGCGAGGCGGTGTATCGCCCGATCCGTTGGGAATGAACATGAGCTATTCAGTGGACGATGACGTGGCAAACGTCCGACAGAACAGGGCTTTCATGTTCGGATCGATCGGTCGGCGGGAAAGCGACATCGCGTTCGCAGGCCAATGCCACTCGGCGACGGTGGTCATTGTAGACCACCCGGGTATGTACCCGGAATGCGATGCGCTCGTTTCTGCTGCTCCCAACGTGGTTCTCGCAGTTTCGGTGGCAGATTGCTCGCCGGTTCTTCTGTGTGATCCACGCCGGAAGGTGGTGGCCTCGGTCCATTCCGGTTGGCGGGGAACTCACCAGCGGATTGTCGCAAATGCGGTCAGATGCATGGAACGGGAATTCGGTTCCCTCCCGACTGATCTTCTCGCCTACATTGGGCCCTGTGCTGGACCGTGCTGCTATTCTGTGGGTCCGGAGGTCTCGTCACTGTTTGACGAAGTCGTGATCAGAAGAATAGAAGAAAAGACGAACCTGAATCTAACACTCGAAAATCGACGCCAGCTTCAGTCTGCCGGATTGTCGTCAGGGAACATCGAAGCCGACGGTCGGTGCACCATCTGCGGTCCGGAATTGTTCCATTCATTCCGCCGTGACGGACGGAAGTCGGGGAGGATGCTGGCGTTCATTGGACTTACGCAAGATGGAGATAGATGAACATGTGCGGAATCGTGGGATATCTTGGATTTCGAGAGCCGTTGCCGATCATTCTCGACGGACTTCGTCGGTTGGAATATCGCGGCTACGACTCGGCAGGTGTGGCGCTAAATCGCAATGGCTGCATCACTGTGCGGAAAAGTGCGGGCAAGGTTGCCGAGCTGGCGGCCCAGGTGGAATCGAACCCGGAGTACGCGGGAGCCCGGGCGGGAATGGGTCATTCTCGCTGGGCTACGCACGGTGAACCAAACGATGTGAACGCGCATCCGCATGTCGATTGCACGGGCAGGGTCGCGGTCATCCACAACGGCATCATCGAGAATTATGCCGCATTGAAGACTCAGCTGCAACACCGCGGGCACGTGTTTGCGAGCGCCACAGACACGGAAGTCCTGGCGCATCTTATTGAAGACTTTCTCCGAACGACACCGGACCTGTATGGGGCGGTCAAAGCATCCTTGCGGGAGGTTCGCGGTACGTACGGTCTTGTCGTGATGGACGCGCATGCTCCGGAGGTCATGATCGCCGCGCGCATGGGAAGTCCGTTGATCATCGGTGTTGGTGAGGGGGAGCACATCATTGCGTCCGACGCGGCAGCTATAGTCGCCCATACGAGACAAGTGGTCTATTTGAACGATGGAGAGGTCAGCGAAGTGAGGCCCGACGGGATGCGGACGTCAACGATCTTTGACGTGCCGATTTCAAAAGAGATCACTAACGTAACAATTGAACTTTCCCAGATTGAAAGGGGCGGATACGAACATTTCATGTTAAAGGAGATCCACGAGCAGCCGGAAACGATTCGAAACGGCATGCGGGGCCGGTTGCGGGTTGAAGACGGGGAGGTCAAACTTGGCGGACTTGAACATGTGCGCGACAAGCTCGTCCAGGCGAAACGGATTGTGCTTATCGGATGCGGTACGTCCTGGCATGCCGGTCTCGTCGGCGAATATATGCTTGAACAGATCGCCAAGGTTCCGGTGGAGGTCGAATATGCCTCGGAATATAGGTACCGCAGTCCGCTTGTTGGCAAAGACGACGTTGTTTTCCTCATCAGTCAGAGCGGAGAAACGGCCGATACGCTGGCTGCGTTGCGCGAGGCGAAGCGTCATGGCGCGACGGTGCTGGGGATCGTCAATGTCGTGGGAAGCACCATTCCCCGCGAAACGGACGGCGGAATGTACGTCCATGCGGGTCCCGAGATCGGGGTCGCATCTACGAAGGCCTTCACGTCGCAGTTGACGGCGCTTGGCCTGATCACTATCATGATCGCCCGGGCGAAGGGTCTTCCGCGGGAAGAGGCGAATGTGCTTACCAGGGAGTTGGCCTCCATCCCAGATAAGGTTGCGCGAGTGCTTGCACAATCCGACGCCATCAAGCAACTTGCTCAAGAGTTCAAAGACTCACGGAATTTTCTTTTTCTCGGCAGGGGTGCGAATTTCCCCGTCGCCTTGGAAGGCGCCCTCAAGCTGAAGGAAATCTCTTATATCCATGCGGAAGGTTATCCGGCAGCCGAAATGAAGCATGGTCCGATTGCGCTCATTGACGAGCATATGCCGGTAGTGTTCGTCGTGCCGAAAGATGCCATCTACGAAAAAGTACTAAGTAACATCCACGAAGTTCGCGCACGGAAGGGACAGATCATTGCCATCGCCAATGAGGACGACACCGAGATCGACAAACTTGCGGACCATGTCATACGTGTTCCACGAACGTATGGATTCTTCGGTCCGATCGTGAATGTCATTCCACTGCAGCTTCTGGCATACTATATTGCTGTTGCCAGAGGGACAAACGTCGACCAACCCCGGAATCTTGCCAAAAGCGTAACAGTAGAGTAGTTCGTTTTCCTTGACTTTCCTCGGAATAGTGCTAACTTCAATCGTCGCCTAGACTTGTGAGGACTTTCAGTGAGTAATTCACCTATACGATTCAAGAATACAGATTGGGCTTTGATTCTTGGTGCTTCAAGCGGGTTCGGCGGAGCAACTTCCGTAGCACTTGCCGAGCATGGCATGAATATCTGCGGTGTTCACTTCGACAGGGCGCAGACCATGCACCTTGTGGACGATGTTAAGAAAAAAGTAACGGCGGCTGGGGTACGATCTATGTTCTTCAACGTCAATGCTGCCGATGCACAAAAGCGTGGCGAGATCCTGGAAGCGCTGAAGAAAGAAACGGGAAAATCGCCCGATGGATTCGTCAGGGTCTTGATGCATTCTCTGGCATTCGGGACATTGAAGCCCTATATCTCAGAGAATTCGGAAGAAATGGTGACGCAGGCGCAGATCGAAATGACGATGGACGTCATGGCGAATTCGGTTGTCTATTGGACACAAGGAGCGTTCTCGCAAGGCCTGTTGCGGAAAGGGAGCAGGATCTTTGGGATGACCAGTAGTGGCGGGCGAACTCAGATTCCGTATTACGGGGCGGTCTCGGCGGCAAAGACGGCACTTGAATCGCATCTTCGGCAATTGAACATGGAATTAGGAGCATGGGGGATCACCTGCAATGCTATCATGGCGGGTGTCACGGATACACCGGCTCTGAGAAAGATCCCGGGCGCCGATAAGATGATCAACACCGCACGCGCAAAGAATCCTCAAATGCGATTGACGACGCCCGAAGACATCGGCAAGTTTATCGTTCTTATGTCGCATGAGTATGGCGATTTCGTTGCAGGAAACGTTCTCGGAGTTGATGCCGGAGAAGAAACCGTGAGCTTCATCGGTCAAAAAAGCGCTCGGTCGCTCGACTGACCGTTGACTTCCCTTGGAACATTCGCTATATTTCAAAGTGGTGCAGGTTGTGCTGCACCACTTTTTTTTCGTTAGAAATTGTCGGATCCCGCCAAAAAACGGCGGGGATCCTGAGAATTTCAAACACGTAGCTTCGGTCGCTTCCTGCGACCTCGCTAAGTGTAGAAATTTTCGGACAGGTAGCTCAGTTCCAATTCGACTGAACTTGCCGAACGGAGTGAAGGTAAGTTCAAGGTCGAATTGAGAATCCCGCCGAAAGGCGGGATTGGTAGGACAGAGTTACACGATAAACAGATACATTTGGAGATTTTCGGATCCCGCCAAAAAACGGGCGGGATCCTGAAAATTTCACAAACTTAACTTCGGTGGGTTCCACCCACCTCGTTAAGTTTGGAAATTTTCGGACAGGTAGCTCAGTTGGTAGAGCAATGGACTGAAAATCCATGTGTCGGCGGTTCGATTCCGTCCCTGTCCACGAAAGTCACATCACTCATGGAGCTGAGCGACTGTAACTGATCGGTGACTTTCAGTGTCCCGACATGCTTCTAGTCGGGACCCATTCATCGTGCAAATGTCCGCCGCGACTTTCAATCTGTATTCCGCCCACTGCCTACTCTCAATCACGTTTTCATCTTTTCAAGATACTCGGCCTCGCCTGCCAATTTTCGCATTCCAATTTCTTCCTTCGCCGCCCTGCCCAATAGCTGCAACAATCGTCCGGCGGGATTTCCGCATCTTCTTTTCTTTTCGCGTCTGATGGCTACACCTTTCCTTGATCCTTGCAAAACACATCCTCGAGTATCAATCCTCACATGCCGCATTGCGGTGACGTATGCCTCGCCGGGATATTGCGAAAACATGGAGTGCCATCGTGGGAAGGTCAGATCCGCGCCAGGTCGCGCATCAGGGCCTCGTGAACTGGGCCTTCGGCTGCGAGATAGGACGCGAAACAGGAGGCGATCTCGTCGGCGTGACGCGCCGCCTTGGGGTCGCTACGAGAGGTGGTCCATGCGGAGAGATTCAGGAGTTGGCATGGTTCCAACAGTTGAAGAAGATCCATCAGGTCGAGAGAGGCGGAATACTTCAAAAGCGCCGTGCGCGTATTCCTGAGGCGCGCAGCTATGCACGCGGATTGAGTCATCTTGGAAATGAGCGACTGTGAAGAGACTGGAAAAGCATTGGAAGCAAGCACTTGGCCTTGTGCGGTCACATGCAATTCGTCCCCGTCGAAGAACGATGCTGCGTCATTACCCATTGGCGTTCCCGGGAACAACATCAGTCGGAACACATTGATCGCCCGAAATCCCAGGTCAAGCACGTCTTTCAGTGTGCGTTCAAATCCTTCTGGTGAATCTCCAGGGAGTCCCACGATCACGTCCGCAGGAATGTCGGGAAATTCGCGGAGAAGAAGTCCGATGGCGGCGCGGTGCCGGTGCGTAGCCTGGCGGCCGATTCGCCGAAGGCATGCGGGATTCGTGGATTCAATGCCGATCGAAATCATCTCTATTCCGGCATCTCTGGCGAGGGTGACATATTCTCGGTCCACATGTGTGAGGTCAGGGTATGCCTTGATGCTCGTCT
The DNA here is from genome assembly GCA_001802945.1 of Ignavibacteria bacterium RIFCSPLOWO2_12_FULL_56_21. Taxonomy (GTDB): domain Bacteria; phylum Bacteroidota; class Ignavibacteria; order UBA10030; family UBA10030; genus 2-02-FULL-55-14. Next base: position 34,781 of record MHAK01000018.1, read on the forward strand.
GCCGATTGACCCGTCCAAGGAGCGCGAAGATCTTTTTTGCCCGGTCACGTGTCCCCCCAAAATGCGCATCACAGATCCGGAGATGGCGCACGCCGTGCCGGCACAAAAAGGGAAGCTCCTGCTCTATCAGCGTGTCATCCAGAATCGTCATATTGCCGTCGGGATATTGACAATACGCGCATCGCGACCGACAACCTGCGACAGTCTCATAGGACACTTCTGAAACGGAACTGATGCATTGCATTACGTCGGTGTTCGCTTCGTGGAAGATTACTCCTCGCCCCGGTTCTGGGTCGGGGCGTACAGGCATATGGACGATCCGGTTGTCGGTCCTGAAACTGATGCAGTCGACGGCGTCGAATGGTTTGTGGGATGCAATAGCTTCGAGTACGCGAACCAGGGGTCGTTCTCCCGCGCCACGGATGACAACATCAACGGCGTTGTGGTGCATCAAGATCTCTTCTGCGGCCGCCGTTGAATTTACCTGTGGACCGCCGAGCAGAACTCGTGCTTTTGGCAAGAGAAGTTTTACTGTGGAGGCCGCATCGAGGAATGCAGGAAGGGACCAGTAGTGGCAGGAAAAACCGACTGCATCCGGCGTCCAAGTGCCAATTGCCTGCACCAGAAGGTCGTTGGCGGGGATTCCTGCCGTCGGAATGTCAAGGGCACGTACACTGATCGGAAAAGCACACCGGCTGTGCAGAGCCTCCTTGAGGTACCACTCTGCCAGCGAGAATCCTTGCCATGAGTGCACAAACAAGAATTTCATTTCAGTGATATTGCTTGGGCAGGATTTCTACCAGCTGACAATGTAGTAGTTGTAGTAGTAGTTGTAGTAGTTGTTGTATGCGTGATAATAGTTGCTGTAGCTGCTGTAACTGCCATAGCTGCCGTAGCTGGAATAATTTCCATAGCTTGTATAACTGCTGTAGTTACTATAGCTCGTGTAGCTGCTATAGCTGGCGTAGCTGTTGTACTTTTCCGGTTCGAACGGATTATCACATCCGGGAATCAGTTGGGCCCCGAGCGAACCGGCGAGCGCGGCAAATGCAATCCTCCGAAGTGCCTCCCGGCGTTTCATCGAGGGGGCAGAAGGTGCAGCGGGCAATTCGGTCCCGTCGTCAGGTTCGGTATGTTCAGTGGTCATGATCCGCTCCTTTGCAAGAGGTTTTCTATGGCGCTAGTGAGTTGAGCCGGGAGAATGGTGTTCAAGCAATGACGCGCTTCCATTGGACAAGGCAGGAAGTAGTGGTCGGGATGCTTGGGGCCGAGGCAATGCTCCCGTTCCTGGCAATATTCTCGTGAACCCTTGAGGTGAATTTGCTCTGGATATCCATACACGTGTGGGTCCGTCGGGCCCCACACAACGACGGCCGGCACTCCCACGAGATGTGCAACGTGCACAAAGAAATTGTCCACCGTCACAATGGCACTGCATCGACAGGCAAGCCCGATGGCTTGGGCCGGTGAAGTGACACCAAGCAGGGAATACGCTCCCTTGATATGGGTATCTTGGTGTTGGCCGAGTTGCAGTACAAAGAGCCCCTCTTTTCGCAGCAACTGTACCAGATCAATCCAGACGTGCAACGGCATCATTTTCCTTGGTGCATCGGATGAAGGAGCGATCAGCACAACGCAACTCCGATTCCAGGGAATCATGTTTTCCAATGATCCGGCAGCGGCAAATCCGCCGGGGAAGTACAATCGTTCTTCAACCGGCGTGGGAAGTCCGAACATTCGTGCAAGAATCTGAAAGGCCCTCCGGTCCCCGGATCCCAATTCTTCCCTGCTCCAATAATCCGTCCGGACGATTGTCGCGTCGGGTGGTGGGAAACCAATTTCCTCTATTGCCGGGTGCCCCGCAAGAATGCCCTGGTACCTCGTCCGTCGTACCAAACGGAAACGGCGTGACGGCTGATGCTCGATCACCTGCTTAAGCACGCCGGAAAGCATGAGACTGTCCCCCAAGCCTCCTATGGGATTGATCCATTCACTTTGTCCGGGCATGTCAGGCATGGGTGTTTTCCGACAAGGAACCTACGGGTGCAGGGAAGTCCGCGTGTAGTCCAGTGACTGGTTCGATATATCGTTCGATAAGCCTTTTTGTGGCGGCGCAATTCGGGGACTTATGCATATACGTTCCGTAGTGTTGCTTCGATTCCAATGGGCAGCCGCCATGGCAGATTCCCCACAGCCGGCACTCCCGGCACTCGGTTTCAGGAAGCAGCGATTGACGCTGTAAAAATGCGTCGCGCCGGGCATCATGAAGAATAGATTCCAAGGTGCAGTCCTGGATCCGGCCGTATGATTCCATGTTGTAATCACCCGCTTTTCCGCATTGCGACGTGTGGCCCTCCGGACCGATGTATACCCATTCATATGTGCAGGAACCCGAGGACTCGCAGACCAATCCTACGTTGCGATCCCGGAGACTCCGGATAATTCCTTCAAACGGTTTTACGTGAGGGAATCGGACTCGATGTTTCCACCACACGGGGAAAATAGCGCCCAGAAAGTCGGCGAATTCCTCCGGAGTAATTGCCAGCTCGTGTTCGTCCGAACCATACACCCAAACCATGTTGAAGTTTGGCTGCGATCGTAAATTCATGTTCGTCAGGTGATAGAACAGCTCCAGCGGTATGGCAAGAGATTTCCGGTGAACAACATAGATAACTCCCCAGTAGATATTGTTTTCTTCGAGCAATTCCACTGACCGCATGAACGCGCGGTTGTAGGCGTCGGAATCCCGGTTCTTGCCGAATCCCCGCAATCCGGGAATCGGCTCATAACTGGAGCCAATCTGACGAATCCCGAGCTGTCGGAACACTTCGATCAATTCCTGAGTCAACAGCGTCAAGTTCGATTGTACGAGGTGTTCGATTCTGTCTTGTGTTTGGGGACAATGCTTTTTTTGGTGTTCAAGCGCAAGTCTGAAATACTCCGGTCCGAGCAAGCATACTTCGCCGCCATGCCAGGTCAGGGTCATCGTTTCCCGGGGATGGGCGCAGAGGTATTCATTGATTCGCTGGAAGACTAGCTCGAGCAGAGAAGACGAAAGAATCGTGTTTTGACGCTTCTTGATCACGTCGCAATAAATACAGTTGGAATTGCACCGCTCGACGGCCTTGAATATAATTACCGGCATTCGTCCATCCTCCCGTCGTCGCGTTTACGGCGATAGAAGTCGGCCGCGTCCAAGAGGTCCGAAAAGAATTCCGAACATCCGGTCGTTGGGGGGACTGCATCTGCGTACTTGCCCAGACAAACTCTCCATCCCGGGCAGGACGCACACGAGCTCATCTCGAGAAATCTCTTCCGCCATGCGTACTGTGATTTCCGGAATGCAGGCGACGCCGTGATCGTTTCCAGCGCCCCGAGACCCTTCGCTAGAATTCGACCGCTTTGCAGATCCTCTTGGGTCAACGCGATCTCTTCCCGGTTGTTCACATGGAGGTATTGACCCGGTGCATTGAAATACGCAGCATCGAAATCGGTCATCTTCTCGGGATGGTAATGAGTCACGACGTAGTTAAACGGCTCGATGGGAGCGTGCGGGGCCTTGCAGTAGACAGCATAATGCATCAGGTCGTTCAGTTCCTGCCAGCGGTCAAACGAAGCATCAACGATCAGTCCGCAGGAAATTCCCAGTGAAGAGAGAATGTGCAGGTCGACGAAGGCGCTTGGGAGGTGAGCCGGAATGAATATGCGCAGGGGAAGACGCCGGAGCAACGGCATGCGAGGCGAGAGGCCCTTTACCGATGCGATCCCGGCGCAGCGGATGACAAGTGTCACACCTGCCCAGCGACTTTCGATTGGAATATCGTCCAGCGGTTGGTCAGAATCCAACCACACAGCGTGCAATGCGTTGGTGCCGTTGGTCCGGACAGCCAAAGAAGCTATCGCTGCCGGATCACGAGTACGAATCACGAGTGCCTGGCCACGCATTCGGGTAAGGAGCACCGGTTCGTCGGGACACACAATGATTGGCTCGTTCACCCGTATACCTCTGTAATACGGACGGGGGCTTCGGTATGAAACCGGTCAACAAGATGAGCAATGCATCCGCCTTCGCAAAGTCCGCTTTCCCGATGCCGACACGTATCGCATTCCAAGCGCACCCCCCCGGATTCCTGCCGGACCAGTTTGTGCAATCTCTCATAGAATTGCCGGATATCCTGGAGCGAATTGAAATCATACAGAGACCTTCTCCGAAAACCGGAGAGAGGAAAACATGACCATACCGTCATATCGGGGCCGATGTCAATGGCCGGTCCGCAATTGAAATGCAAGTTGCCCTGACTGATCCGATACAGTATGCCCAGCTGCTCGTCGGAAAACAGGCACAAGGGCATTCCACAATCAAACCCTATCGTAATATGAAACTGATCCAGGTTTGGGACAAACTGCATCAACCGCTGGGCCATGTGTTTGAGTTCATGGGAAGCCAGACAGCGATTGTGTTCGCCCGGAATCGGATGTGCAAGTCCGATCCGCAGGTGGCGTCGCGTGCCATACCGGTTGATGTAATCGAAGAGCACAGCGAGGTCGAAATCAGGGCGATAGATATTGTATCCGAGCGAAGAGTGATGGCCGAACAATTCGAGGAATCGTTCTAACCGTTCGGTCTCTTTGTCGGAGGAGATGTCAGGCTGATTGACATTGACAACAAAGGACAACTGATCCGGTGCAACATCCCGCAGATGTTTCCATGCATCGTCGAGGACAGGGGTCGACATGATGCCGCTCGTGAAGACCGAAACATGGAATTGACGGGCGATCAGGTATGCGACAAAATCGACGAAGTGTGGATTAAGGGTGGGTTCACCGCCGAGGAGCGAAATGTGTCGCTCATGCGATGATTCAAGGAAGTCGATAACGTACAGGAAGTTTTCCCACGTCAGGCTTCCGTCCGGGGAAGGGTCGTTCATCTGCTCTCGCGCAAAACAGTATGGACAGGATCGAACGCATTTCCGTGTGAGGAGGAGGTTCGCCATAACGTGAGCAGCTTGACCGAATATATCTTTCCCACCTCTGAGTGTCAAGCAATTGAAGTTCCGGCGTCGGTCTGAGATGCGGCATTCACCATCAGCTTTCTGTTTTCTTCAACTTCTCAATGAATTCGGATTCGATACTTTGAATGTGCTTTCCAAGATTTTCCCATTCCTGCAAAAGCATAGTAAGCCGCAGTTTGCCCTTTTTGACCTCCTTTCCAGTTCTTTTCAGCTCATCGGACCGCTTGTAGGCATCGGGCTCGATCATTGCCCGTTCGAGCGCGCGGATTTCCCGTTCCAACTTGTCGATCTCCCGTTCCTTCTCTCGCAACTCTGTCATGAGCGGATGAAGTAGTCGACTCTTCTCCTGTCGCAGACCGGCCAAACGCCGCCGTTCATATTTGTCCGGACGGACGGCCTCGCTTGCGGACGCGGCTTTTCCCGACCATGCCTTCGCTTGTTCCTTCCTCCGCATTTCAACATACTCCGACACGGTCGAAAAAAACGTTCTCACACCCGAGGCTGAGACCTCAAGCACCGTATTGACGATCGGGTCAAGAAACCCGCGATCATGGGAAACAATCACAAAGGACCCCGTATACGCCAGGAGTGCTTCCTGCAATATCGCTTTCGACCTGATGTCGAGGTGATTGGTCGGTTCGTCGAGAAGAAGTAAGTTGGAGGGACGGAGTAGCATGCGTGCCAAGGCGAGTCGGCTCTTTTCCCCGCCGGAGAGGACCTTAACCTTCTTGAAAACATCGTCGCCGTGGAACAAGAAGGAGCCCAGGATGGATCTGAGCTTTTTCCTGATCTCACCCTGGGCGACATCGTCCACGATCTCAAGGACTTCCTGGTTGGGATCCAGGTCGTCAGCCTGGTGCTGGGCGAAATACGAGAGCGTAAGATTATAGCCAGGGATTCTGTCGCCGGACTCAAAGGGTTCGATACCGGCCATGATGCGCAAAAGCGTTGATTTTCCCGCTCCGTTGACGCCGACGACGGCGATCCGGTCGCCGTTTCCCACTGTAAGAGAAATGCCGCGGAAGACTTCAGCCGAGCCGTACGACTTGACGATCTCCTTCAGCGACATCACTACCTTGCCCGACGACGGTGGTTCGGGGAAACTGAATGCGATCTCCTCCTGCCCCTCAACATCCTCGATCCTCTCCAATCTGTCGAGCTGCTTTATCCGGCTTTGCACTTGACGGGCTTTTGACGCCTTGTACCGGAATCGTTCGATGAAGCGTTCAGTATCCCGGATGCGATCCTGCTGTTTCTTCCGTTCCCGGCCGAGTTGTTCGTTGCGCTCGTCCAGCATGCTCACATACGAGGAATAATTGCCGCGATGATCATCCAAAGTACGCCGGCTCAAGCCAAGAGTACGAACGGTGGCGCGGTCAAGGAACACCGTATCGTGGGAAACGACGATGACAGCGCCGTCATAGGAAGCAAGATAGTCTTCCAGCCATGCGAGGGACTCAATGTCCAGGTGATTCGTCGGCTCATCGAGGAGCAACACGGATGGTGTTTGTAAGAGCAGCTTTGCGAGCGCGATCCGCATCTGCCAGCCGCCGCTGAACTCCTCGGACTTGCGTGACAGGTCATTCACCGTAAATCCCAGGCCCATGAGCACTTTCTCGATCCTCGATCGCATGCGATATGCATCGAGGTCTTCGAGACGGTGCTGCAGTTCGCCAATCACTTCAAGGAGCTCGGCATGTTGATCCGAATCCGGCGCAATGGAATTCAGCGAGTTCACGCCTTCATCGAGTCGGGTCTGCAGGGAAATGAGATCTTCAAAAGCGGTCGCCGCTTCGTCGTACAGCGTCCTCCCTCGAAGTGCGATGTTTTCCTGCGGCAAATAGCCGATCGTGACATAATGAGCGCTGGAGATCGATCCTTCGTCGGCCGGGAGTTCACCGGCAAGGACCCGCAGCAACGTGGTTTTGCCGCTGCCATTCGCTCCCACAAGTCCAATTCGATCGTGAGGACGGATGAGAAACGAGACGTGCTCGAACAATGCCTGCCCGCCGACATGAACGGCGAGGTTGGAAACGGAAACCATGGAAGTACGAAGTAACCCGGGAAATGTGAGCAATAAAACTACTGTGGTCTTGGTCCAGATGCAACGCTTTCCTTTCGGATGATTTTTTCGGTTCTTCCAAGCGAACTGGACCTCACGATGATCCTCATTCTCTGGCGGTTCACTGCGAAATCGGATTCCGTCGACACTTTTGCTCAAATGTACGACAGCTCCGGCCCGTGGGTTGACATTTTCCGTCGTTACCATGGTTATCTTGGTACGGAGCTCCACCGATCGGTCGACGATGTGCGGGTGTTCATGACGATCGACAGATGGGAAGACAGATGGTCGTATGAGACGTTTCTGGCAAACCATGACCCCGAGTATACGGCGCTCGACAAACGATGCCAGGAGCTGACGGAATCCGAAGATTTTGTCGGGCTCTATGAAAATGTAACCGCCGTACCGGGCGAATGAAGTTGGCCGATTCACACTCTTACTTTGAGGAAGCCATGCGTAGCCGTCTCTTACTTACAGGATTGATACTGATCATCGCCACAGGCGTGGACGCCCAGAACACATCCCGTTCCGGACGGACAGTCGCGGAGGCCAAGGTCTTTGTCGATTCCGCGGAACAACGATTACGAGAATTGTGGGTCCGATCGTCGCGGGCTTCATGGGTGCAGAACAATTTCATCACCGACGACACAGAAGCACTTGCAGCGGATGCACAGAAGGACGTGACTGCGGCAAGCGTCGCGTTCGCAAAAGGAGCGGCGCGATTCGACGGTGTGAAGTTACCGTATGAGATCGAACGCAAATTGAAGCTCCTGAAACTGTCGCTGACGCTTCCCGCGCCTTCCAACGACAACGATCAACAAGAAGTGACGCAGATCGCCGTCTCTCTTGAAAGCGACTATGGCAAGGGAAAATTCTCAACTCAGAACGGGACAGTATATACTCTGAACGATGCGTCGCGTGTCATGGCGACCAGCAGAAACTACGACACGTTGCTCCTGATGTGGAAGGGATGGCATGAAGTCGCACGTCCAATGCGTGAACGATATACCCGTCTCGCAAAGTTGACGAACAAGGGGGCGAAAGAGCTTGGGTTCGCCGACGTCGGATCGCTCTGGCGGTCGAACTACGATATGCCTCCCGGCGAGTTTGCGAAGGAGATCGACCGATTGTGGCTGCAAGTGAAGCCGCTGTACGACGCTCTCCATGCCTATGTTCGGACCGCACTCGCGAAAGAATATGGAAAAGGGAAGGTGGAGCGGGGGGGACGAATTCCCGCACACCTCCTGGGAAATATGTGGGCTCAGAGCTGGCTGAATATCTATCCCCTCGTGGCTCCCCCGTCTGGCGATCCGGGATACGATCTGACAAAGATTCTCCAGGAGAGAAAAGCGACGGAAGAGGACCTCGTCCATATCGGGGAAAGATTCTTTGTCTCGATCGGTTTTGACCCGCTGCCTGCTTCGTTTTGGACACGGTCGCTCTTTCGAAAGCCGCAGGATCGGGAGGTCATATGTCATGCGTCCGCCTGGAGCATTGACTTCCACGACGACTTGCGGATCAAGATGTGCATTGAAGTGAACGATGAGGATTTTCAGACGATCCACCACGAATTGGGGCACAACTTTTACCAGCGTGCGTACAACGGCCAGCCGTTGTTGTTCCAGGGGAGCGCTAACGACGGGTTCCATGAGGCACTTGGCGACGCGGTTGCGCTGTCGCTGAGCCCGGAATACCTGCAGCAGCTCGGCATGATCTCGACGGTGCCGGATGCTTCGGGGGACCTCGGCTTGCTGATGAAGATGGCACTGGATAAGGTCGCATTCCTCCCGTTCGGGCTTGTCGTCGATCAGTGGCGATGGAAAGTATTTTCGGGCGAGATCAGTCCCAACGAGTACAACTCGTCCTGGTGGTCGTTGCGGGAAAAATATCAGGGGGTTCAAGCGCCGGTAGAGCGAACGGAGAAAGATTTCGACCCCGGAGCGAAATTCCACGTTGCGGGAAGCGTTCCATACACCCGGTATTTTATTTCGACGATCCTTCAGTTCCAGTTCCACAGGGCTTTGGCCAGAGAGATGGGGCACACCGGACCGATTCACAGGGCGTCGATCTACAACAACAAGCGGGCGGGAGAAAAACTCAAAGCAATGATGGCTATGGGACAAAGCCGTCCATGGCAGGAGGCTTTGGAGGCACTAACCGGAGAGAAACAGATGGACGCAAGCGCCATTGTCGATTATTTCGCGCCCCTGAAACGTTGGCTGGATGAGCAGAACAAAGGACAGAAGGTGGGATATTGAAAACGAGACTCTGTGGTTCCATTGAATGCACGCGACTCAGTGTCAAGGCGGCGTATGGACACGCGACGAAGGTTTTGCTCGTCGGATGTGTTCTTTGGCTTGCGGCACATCAGCCGCTCGCCGGTCAGCATGGTTCCCTAATCGGCTTCGCACACGAATCTTCGGCAAACTCATTCGTCGTCGTTGTGTCGGACGACAGCATTCAGACGCGAACGATTCGCAAAGGCATTATTCATACCGAGTACACGCTGACAGGCCCGTACACACTCGACGTTCTGACCGTGGATCTCACGTCGACTGCGTGCCGCATCGGTACATTCCGACCGGACAGCCTCACGCGAACATCCGTGCAAGCGAGGCAGAACAGCGTCGGAGCGAAGAACGTCGTCACGGCGATCAATGCGGATTTTTTTTCGTTCTCGACACACTGGCCCCAAGGCAATCAAGTCAAGGAAGGAATGATGATACACGGTACTCTGTCCAACCGGCGTTCGCACTTCGTCACCGATGTGACCGGTCGGCCGTATTTGACCACGTTGACTTTTCATGGGTCAGTGATGTCGACGATGGGAAAGGTTTTGACAATTGACGGAGTCAACCTCCACAGGGATTCTGGCACGATCGTGCTGTACAATATGTATAGGGGTCAAAGGATCAGAAGAGATTCGACGGGGTGGGAGATGCCCCTTCGCATCCTCAGCGATAAGTGGGTTACGAACGATACAATGCGTTTTGTCGTCGGTGGTGTGCAGGCGGGAGGAACGTCGTCGATCAGAGATGGGAATGCCGTCCTTGCGTTCGGTGCGGAGTCTGCGGGGAACATGAAAAACTTCGCTGACGGCGATACGGTCCGGTTGTATATAGGATTTCGTGAGATTCCGGGACGCGTCGCGGAGGTTATCGGCGGGTCGGGAAGGATACTGTGGAACGGAGAGATTGCGGACAACAATTTCCGGCGGGCAGAGTCGCTCGGTCAGGCCTTTCTACGGACCCGTCATCCTCGGACGTTTCTCGCGATTGACAAGGACACAACACGATTGTACTTATGCACAGTGGACGGACGTCAGAAGACGAGCATCGGAATGAACTTTGAAGAGATGGCGAAGTTCCTGCTGTCCATAGGCGCATGGAATGCCATCAATCTGGACGGCGGAGGATCGACGACCATGGTGATCGACGGCCAGATCGTAAACTCTCCCTCTGACAAATCGGGGGAACGGGCAGTCGCAAATTCGCTGCAGGTGATTGAAGAAAGAGAATACAACCCATCTCAAAAACTGCACCCCGGAAAAGAATGAGCCACAAAAATGCACCCCGGCCACGCTCCGTCTCGCTACGCTCGACGAGAGCTTTCAGCCCGAGGCTCGGCCGAGGGCGGGCAGAACGCACAAAAATCGATTTTGTGCCTTTTGTGGCAAATGTTTTTGAGATGGCTTCTCATATCCCGGCGAAAAACGAGGTGTGCGGAAGGAAGCGATCACCGACGCATTACTTGTGTTTGCCGGTAAGAGTCAGACGGAGGGTCTTGATCTCGAAGGGTTTGAACTTGAGGCCTAGCCGGGCGCCCTTCAGTGGAAGGGGCTTGATGTCCCGTTCGATCAGGTCGCATTCAGAGACTAATAGAGGCTTGTGTCCAAATGCAATGGACGCGTCGGTCGAACGACCGTGAGCCTCGTACAAGCGAACAATGACGCCGGCGCCATCTTCCGAGATCTTCAGCGCCGTGCAATGTATGTTGGCTCGATTCAGCGTGAAGATCGACTCTTGCGCTTTGAGCGGTGTGCCAGAATAGACCTGCACCGGGACGTTGATTCCGCGCGCAGTCGCAGTAACGTTTGCAGAACGCCAATCGCCGGCAAACGGGACCAGGGAATACGTAAACAGGTGGTCTTCCTGGTCGGTCGTCTCAGGCGCAGTCATGTGACGCGGGTCGATGGGATGAGGGAAGCGGGGTGAGCGCAGGAGCGTTATACGTAGTGCATTGTCCCTGCAATCGTAGCCGTACTTGCCGTCGTTCACGACTGCTCCGCCGTATTTACCATCGCTCAATGACGCCCACCGTTGAGTCGGGACCTCGAATTTGGCTTTGTCTTCGGGTACTTTTGATCGTGTCGGCCGGCTCACGACTCCAAACTGGGTCTCGTATGTGGCGTTGGGGGGACGGACCGACAATGGGAATGCCGCCTTCAGCAATGTCTGGTGCTCCCTCCAGCGGACCGAGGTCTCAAAGTCCACGCGCGACGTTTTGTGGAACAATCGTATGTGCTGGACAATATACGTTCCGGAAGCGGTTCGGAATTCCTGCCGCAGCGTTCCCCGCAACGGCCCGGCTTCGACGACCTTCGATCCCTTGAACTGAAGCACGGCGAGTTTGTTCCGCTCGACGTCCGCATCAAGATCCCAGGCCTCCCACTCCTTTGGTACGTCCTTGAACGTTTGCAGGGTGTTTGCCCGTTTTCCCTTCTGCACCAACTCCCGTCGAATCGACTTGTCATACACGGAACTCAGTCCGCCCCGATTGTCAAATCGGATGCGCAGTCGCGGTGTTTCTATGAATCGCTGGGACATTTTCCACGTGCCCGCGGAAGGAACAGGAGACTCCTGCGCGGCTTTTACCGTGAATGATGTGAACCCGAACGCGGGTACATCCGGCAGAAAGACGAGTAATTTGCATGAGATCTTCGTCCGTTCAAGAAGCTGGAAATCAAGAGGGGTCCCGTCGTCGGCGTGAACGCTCCACCCAGTACTCACGTTCGGAACGTCGACTTCGATGTAGGTTGGACGCGAATAGGAAAGCGAATTGAACGCGGTGAACGTGTGCGAGCCTTTCGTGTCCGTACCGGCGTGCAAAAGCCCCCTGGCAGCTTTTGCCGCGACTGTGGACGCCGCCTTCCGGACTTCGTTAAGGTCGAGTCGGGCATCATCCATGGCCTCACGAATGGATGTTCCGGTGACGATATTGTGAGACTGATTCTGGAGAAGCAGCTTCCAGGCGCGGGAAAGGTCGGAGGTCCAGGCGGGGGAGGCTCCTGGCAGGGTCGACCGCAGCACGGTGAGAACTTCAGCGACATACAGATCGCGTTCGGCCTCGCGATTCGCCCGTTTGATCCATCCATGGGTTGTATACGTTCCCCTGTGCTTCTCCAGGTACAATTCCTTCTTCCAAACGGGGAATGTGTCGGAACGAGCTGCAAGTTCTTTGAAGAAAGCCGCCGGACCGCTGAGTTTCGACGGAACAAGTCCGGGAGTTTTCGAGAGCACGCCGGCAACGTCGAGTTCTTCTGTAGTAACGCCAACGCCATTGGCGTACCCAAAGGTCTGAAGAACCGGGGCAGGGTCCTCGTCCACTTCGACGGCTTTGGCCGTTTTCAAGAGGTCTTTGGGCGTCAAGCGGGCTTCAAGCCCTTGCGGAGGGATGTGAACGAGTATGCGGCTTCCGTCCAATCCTTCCCACCAGAAAGATGAGTACGGGAATGTGGTGGTATCGTTCCACAGGAGTTTTGTGGTGAAGAAATAGTTGATTCCCGCCTTCTTCATGATCTGTGGGAGAGAAGGAGGGAAACCGGATGAGTCGGGAAGCCACAGAACTTCGGTCGATTGTCCGAATTCTGACTGAAGAAAGCGCATACCATGGAGAAGATGACGTACGAGGGACTCGCCCGAAGGAATGTTGCAGTCGGGTTCAACCCATGTTGCGGCCGCCGTTTCCCACCTTCCGGCCGAAACGTAGTTCCTAACTTCTTTATACAGCGGCGGGAAATGCCGCTTTGCCAGGTCGTACAGGAGCGCCTGGCTTTGGGAGTATGTATACTCCGGAAATTCCTCGAGCTGCCTGATGGCGGTGGAAAACGAGCGTCCGCATTTCCGGATGGTTTCTTGCAGACGCCCTAGCCGGGCAACGTCGAGATGCGATTGTCCGACGAGATGTATGGACCCCTGGCGGACTTCCGTGTATTCCGTGGCGACTGTTGACTGGAGAAAAGACAACGCGCGCACGATGGCATTTGGGTATTCTTCGCCATCGGGGGAAAAGTACTTCAGAAAGATCAGTGTGCGGCGAATGAGTTCCCGAACTTCGCTCAGGCCAGGGAGGCCATGTTCGAGAAGTTTTTCCAGCTCGTGCAGCGAATTCAGATTGTTGGTGAGCGCGCGGGCGGTCGTGTTGACTTCAACAAGCTCGGCAGTGCCAAATTGGTGATTCCGATCGGAGCGGTCGGAATATGCCTCTACGGCAAAAAGGAAATCCTGATTCCGACGGGCCTTGTGAGCGAGGAGAACTTCACAATGTTGCGGATCGACCCCGGAGAGCGGCGCTCCGTTGACATAGAGAAGGGCATCCGGAAGAGCAAGCCGCAGGGCAATCGTTTTGCCGGCAAATTCTTCAGGAATCCTGATAGAAGAACGAAACCAGATATTCCTGTCATTCTTCCCCCAATCGAACGGTATGCGAACGTCTGACCAACCCTTTTCCTTGAATCCCACAAGGTGGGCTTCAGGGAAATTCCCCACTTTCATCCGCCAATCGAGGAGAGGCAAACGACGGGGAAATATAGCCTTTCGTACATGGGGAAGGATCTGTTCGAGGAGTTCTGTTGCCATTCTGTCAGAACAGGACGACGTTCTTTTGAAAAAAGGTGGAAGAAGATAAGAAATTCCCAATATCGGGGCAATGGAAAAAAGCGGGCAAATTCTGCATTGCAAGTTCCTCTTGTGTCATGTACATTAGGCGCGTTTACCGCCTTTGCTCGCGTGACGGTTGAACTGCGGCCGTCAAAAACTCCCTTTCCCAAGAACAATCGACGTTCATCACACTTCCTCCTTCCATGCAAGTCCTCGACTGGTTCATTGTTATCGTCTATTTTGTGTTGAGTGCCGCAATTGGACTGTATTACGCGCGGCGCGCCGGCAAAGATATCAGTGAGTTCTTTTTGTCCGGCAGAAGTCTGCCATGGTGGCTTGCCGGAACCTCGATGGTGGCCACGACATTCGCGGCCGATACACCGCTCGCCGTCACGGAGCTCGTTGCCCTCAACGGCATTGCGGGCAACTGGTTGTGGTGGAACTTTGCATTCGGGTCGATCCTTACGGTCTTTTTTTTCGCCCGACTTTGGCGGCGTGCGGGCATCCTGACGGACGTGGAATTCGTCGAAGTCAGGTATGACGGACGTGCGGCTGCGTTTCTCCGTGGATTCCGTGCGTTGTATCTCGGAGTGTTCATGAATTGCATAATCATGGCATGGGTCAATGTCGCCATGGGCGCGATTCTGGAGGGCATGTTTGATATTCCCCATGACAAGGTGATCTTGTATGTGGTCCTTGCCATGCTGATCACCGCGGGCTATTCTGCCGCTTCGGGGATGTGGGGCGTCGCCGTTACCGATGCGGTGCAGTTTGTCCTTGCCATGACGGGAACGATCGTGTTGGCCATTTTCGTGCTCGACCTTCCGGCCATCGGCGGCATAGCGGGACTTCAGTCGCAGCTGCCCGAGTGGACGTTCCGTTTCGTCCCCGTCATTGGAGATATCGGCGTCAGTGAAAGCGTTGGCGGAGTGCTTGCACTGAGCGCGGGAACGTTCATGGCGTATGTCGGCCTCCAATGGTGGTCATCCTGGTATCCAGGGGCTGAGCCGGGGGGTGGAGGCTACATTGCACAGCGAATGATGTCTGCCAAGGATGAAAAGCATTCCCTGTTCGCGACCCTGTGGTTCACTATCGCCCACTACTGTATCAGGCCTTGGCCGTGGATACTCGTCGGGCTTTCGTCGCTCGTGCTGTATCCCGACCTTTCCACAGCCGATAAGAAACTCGGCTATGTGTACGCCATGCGCGATTATCTTCCCTCTGGACTGAAGGGCCTTCTGGTCGCTGCTTTCTTTGCCGCATATATGTCGACGATTGCCACGCAATTGAATTGGGGGACATCCTACATTATCAACGATTTCTATAAGCGATTCATCCATCCGAATGCACCGGAGAAGAAGTTGGTCGGTGTGTCGCGCATTTCGACGATCGTTATCATGCTGCTGTCGGTGGTCGTTACACAGTTCATCGACACTATCTCCGGGGCCTGGACCTTCCTCATTGAAGCAAGCGCCGGGCTGGGATTGGTGCTCATCCTCCGTTGGTTTTGGTGGCGCGTCAATGCCTGGAGCGAAATAGCAGCAATGCTCACGCCGATCATAGTGTACACCGTGTTGATCACTTTCACGAGTATTGTATTTCCCAGCACGATGTTCATCATTGTTGGTATCACGACCGTTGTTTGGGTGGGAGTAACATACTTGACGCCCCCCGTTTCTGCATCCACGCTCGATTCGTTCTTTCGTCGTGTGCATCCCGGCGGAATAGGCTGGCGCGCAGTGCAGGCCAGAATACCGGAGATTCAAGGCGACGAACACTATGGCGTACTTGCCGGATCTTGGCTCGCAGGAGTCATCATGGTATATGCCGCCCTTTTTGGGATCGGATCGATCATCTTCGGTGATTACCTGCGGGGTGCAGGGTACGCGGTGGTCGTCGGAGTCTGCGCATTCTGGATCAATGCGGCCATGAAACGCGTTGGATTTGCGGCCCTCGCGAAATAGAACGCGGTCACATGAATCGAACTCGTCGTATCGCCATTGCTGTTGGTATTGTTCTTCTCGGTGTGCTTGTCATCTGGATGATGATGCCGCAACCTGCCGATGTCATATTCGTGAATGGAAAGATCCGCACAATGTCCGACAATATGCCTCGTGCAGAGGCAATGTCGGTGTACGCGGGAAAGATCGTCGGCGTTGGTTCGACAGAACTGATGAGGCGGAAATTTCGCGCAGTGGAGGAAGTCGACCTGGGCGGTTCGGCGGTGCTCCCCGGACTGATCGACGCTCACGCACACTTTCTCTCGCTGGGCATTTCAACGATGACGGTGGACCTTGTCGGCTCAACTTCCGCGGCGGACGCGGCGGACCGAGTGCGGCAACGGGTGCGGGCAGCCCGGGCCGGACAGTGGATTCGCGGTCGCGGATGGGACCAGAACCTTTGGCCGGGACGGCAATTTCCGTCGCATGAAACCCTCGACCGTATCGCTCCAGAGCATCCCGTTGTTCTCGGACGCGTTGACGGTCATGCGCTTTGGGTCAATGCGCGGGCGATGGCATTCGCAGGAATCACGAGGGGGACACCCGATCCACCGGGTGGGCGCATTATCCGTGACGCGAAGGGTATGCCGACGGGAATTCTCATCGATAATGCAAAGAATCTCATCGTGAGCGTCATTCCGCTCATATCGGACGCCGAGCGTCAGGAAGCGCTGCTATCGGCGCAGCGGCTGTGTCTGTCCGTTGGACTGACCGGCGTGCACGACATGGGTGTAGACACAGCGGATCTCAACGCGATGGTGCGACTTATCGATGATGGTGAACTGCACATACGATTGTATGCAGCCGTCGGCGGTCCGGGACCATTGTGGGAAAGAATGAAAAGGGAAGGACCTCTCGTCGGGTATGGGCAGGGACGTTTGACGGTGCGTGCACTGAAGCTCTATGCGGACGGTGCGTTGGGATCGAGAGGTGCGGCGTTGATCGAGCCATATGCAGATGATCCGGAGAATCGAGGCCTGACGGTAACTTCAGAAGGCGAGCTGCGCCGGTTCACAGACGAAGCCGTCGCCGCGGGTTTCCAAGTGTGCACTCATGCCATTGGCGACCGCGGAAACAATATCATTCTCAATGTGTATGACAGCGTCCTGGCAAAGTACGGTCAAGCAGATCGGCGACTCCGCGTTGAACATGCACAAGTACTCCACAAGGATGATATTCCACGATTTGCCCAGCTACATGTCCTGCCCTCAATGCAACCGACCCACTGCACTTCAGACATGTATTGGGCGGAGTCACGCCTGGGCGCTGTGCGTGTAAGGGGTGCGTACGCATGGAGGTCGTTGCTGCAAACCGAAGTCGTGATTCCTTGCGGTTCAGATTTTCCCGTCGAGCATCCAAACCCGCTGGCAGGCATCTATGCGGCAATAACTCGTCGCGACAAGAACGGCCAGCCGAAAGGGGCTGCCGAGATGGGCGACGAGTTTCAGTTTTCAAAGGACGGGATCAGAGATTCCTCCGATTTCAGTCACGGATGGTACGGCGGTCAGCGATTGACGTTGGATGAGGCATTGCGAGGGTTCACGGTGTGGGCGGCATATTCGGCCTTTGAAGAGAACGAACGAGGTTCGATCGAACCGGGAAAGTTGGCCGACTTTATTCTCCTGTCCAGAGACCTTGACGAAAACGCTCCTGAAAACATACTCACTACTACGGTCCGGGCGACGTATATTGGGGGGCGCAAAGTCTACGAGAGAGGTGCCCCATGAGCCGGTCGTTTGTTTTTCGCTCGAAAAGTTCGTAGAATCGCATACTTGAACGGTCTTTTCCACCCTCCTTCCGATGCCGTATAAAGTTCTGATCGCCGACGACGACGAGGGCCAACGAAAATCGCATGGTTTTGCGCTTGAGGTCGCCACGGCGATCATCGAAGACGAGATCGCGATTGTCGAAACGGCCAACAGCGTCGACAGTTGGGCAAAGATCAAATCGGAGCAATTCGACCTGATCATCCTTGATAATGATTTTAAGGATACGGGACTGAAAGGCCATTTGCCGGGCATTGCCCTGCTCCAATTGGCCAAGAAAGAGGGCCCGAATCGCGCTACACCGACGTTCTTCTGCAGTGCCGATGCCTACGACACGCTTAAGGCCATGGTCGAAAAACACGGGGGTTTCTACCTGCCCAAGGTCGGGTACGATATTGAAAAGGTGGCACAGCTCTTCGCAGAAAAAATGAAAAAGAAGAAGTAAGCAGATTCCGAATATTCGCACGAACCATCCAAGGTCGCCTGTGGCGGCCTTTTTTCTTTCCCAGCTCATGAATTCCCTTACCCGCCGCCGAAATGCCAGGCTTCATCTTGTTGAAGGGGCGCTGTATGTTGCGAGCGGAGCCTTCCTATCGCCGCAAACAGTGCTACCCGCGCTGATCGTAATGCTAGGGGGGAGGTCCGGTCGTCGTCGGCATGCTTCCGGTGGTCATGTATTTGGCGATGTTCGTACCGCAACTTGGGGCTGCCGTTCGGATACGACGTCTCCCGTACCGAAAGCCCTAGACCATTGCCGGCGGTCTCGTACAGCGTTCGATCATTCTAGCTCTATCGTTCGCCGTACTGCTCGCTGCTGTGGTAGAGGGGTCATTGCCGCTTGTGGTCGTACTCGTGCTCCTGACGCTCAACCAACTCGCAGCCGGCGTGACATCGCCAGCTTGGTTCGAGTTCCTCGTAAAAACGACGGAAACGACAGATCGGGGAAAACTCATGGGGTGGAGAAATTCAGCCGGCGCGATTCTGGCGTTTGTCAATAGTCTTTTGCTGACAGCGCTGCTGACATGGTTTCCCGATCCATACAATTATTCTGCGGTGTTTGCGGCAGCGTTCGCATACCAAATGGCATCGCTGTTGGTGCAAAAACGAGTCGAGGAGTCGCATGCTTCACCGCCTGCAGCCGCGGACGCACATCTCGGGAGCTTGCATCACGCCATATCAGTACTCCGGAAGGACAGACGGTTCCTCCGCTTTCTTGTTTCTGCCGGGTTTATCACCGGCTGTATATAGGGATCATGAATGCTTGGATCGCCCCGTGGTTTCTTTGCAGTCTTCTTGCTGGTGCACTAGCAGGATGTGGAAAAAAGGGCCTTAGAAGAATTTCACGCAATGCCGCTATGACCGCAATGGACGCAAAGGGAGAAAATTCACTAAAATCTTATTGCGCCCGCCCTCGGCCGAGCCTGGCCTCGGGCGAGGCCGGGGAACTTTGCGTAGTCGCAGTACATGGCCCTTTGCGTCATTGCGTGATCTCTTTTTCCGCAAGCTGCTAGTCCCATCGGTCGGATATACCGGAGTTTTTGTTGGTTCACTGGTCTGCTCGCTGTTCGGAGTAATTTTGCTGATGCGCGTGGAAGACCCCCGGCGGTCTCATCTTGCGCTTTCCTCTGAATAACTCTACATTGACAGCATCAGTTCGGCAGTATCTGCATCCATTCCGTGTACGAAAAGACTCTCCAAACAGCTGAACGGCTCCTCGCCGTTCGACCTTCGTCGCCGGTCCCTGTGCGGGATCTGTGGCAATCCGTGTGCAAAGAGGCCCAGGCAGGGAAGATCGAGCCATGTACGCTGCCCGATTTCGCAGCGCTCCTCGAAGCCGACCCCCGGTTTGAATTCTTTCAGAAAGACTTCTCTGACGAAGAGCTCGATGCGCGCCCTGAATCCGACGGCGACAACGAACTCAAGAGTCTCGGTTTCCTGACGGAAAGCACGGTCCGGCTGAAGTCCGCCAGGTCCGTCCGTGATGTCGATGAAGAAGAAGAAATCCCAAGTATTTCATTGCGACATTTGTCTGAAACCGCCCCGTCGCGCATGGTTGGACAGAAAAAGGCCATTTCCCAGAAGGGCCCGAAGAAATCGGCGCCGGTGCATCGATCATCCCGCAAGCGTCGTACCCCCCGCAAACGCTGACCGACATGTTCGAAACTTCAACCCGCAGATGGACGGTGCGGGAGTTGATGCGCGTTGCCATTGAGCATTTGCAGCAGCGTGGCGTCGACGAATCGCGCCTCAGCGTCGAGTTGCTGCTCGCCGATGCCCTAAAATGCCCTCGCATTAGGCTGTACACCAATTTCGATGTACCCGTCACGGCGGCGGAACTTGGAACTTTCCGAACGCTGATGCAGCGCAGGCTTCACGGAGAGCCCGTGCAGTACATCGTCGGCTCGACACATTTCATGGGACTGGAGTTTCGGGTCGATCCGCGGACACTGATCCCGCGTCCGGAGACGGAGACGCTAGTGGAGGCCGTCATCATGTGGGCCAATGATCGACAGGAGGAACGTCCGCCCAGCCTGATCGACATCGGAACGGGATGCGGAAACATTGCCGTGTCTTCTGCAAAGCTCGTTCGCCGACTGCAGGCGGTGGCTGTGGACATCAGCGAACCTGCGCTCGATGTTGCGCGTTCCAACGTGCAATTGCACGGCGTCGGCGATCATGTCGCTTGCCGAGTGTGGGACATTTATTCCGATCCACCCGCAGACGTCCTAGGACGGTTTGATGCGGTCGTGAGCAATCCTCCATACATTGCCCTCGTCGAATGGGAAGGTCTGCAGCGTGAAGTCCGCGACCACGAACCGCAGCGCGCGTTGACGGACGGCGGCGACGGATATCGTGCGTTGCGACGGATTATTGACATCGGACCGAGTCTTCTGCGCAACGGTGGCCCGGTAATGCTTGAAGTCGGAGATGGCCAGGCGGAAGAGATCATCCGTGTCATGCGGAGGGCAGGATATGAGAATGTCATTGCCAAGCCCGATCTACAGGGAACGTATCGGGTGGTGTCGGGAACGATCGTGCGCAGAAACGGTTGATCGATGCGGGCGTTGATCCAGCGCGTTGCCCGTTGCACCGTGCGCGTGGAGGGACGTGAAGTTGGATCGATCGGTGCAGGAATGCTCATTCTCCTGGGGGTGCGCCGCGATGACACCGAGCAGGACGCGTCCTTCCTCGCACGTAAGTGCGCGAGGCTCAGGATCTTCAGCGACAGCGAAGGGAAGATGAATATTTCGTTGCGGGACACCGGCGGCAGCGCATTGGTGGTCTCACAATTTACGCTCTACGGCGACACGAAGAGGGGTTTGCGACCGAGTTACACAGATGCCGCTCCGCCTGTCGACGCTGAACGGCTGTATACTTCTTTTATCATCATGCTTCAATCTGAACTGGGAATGGACCGCGTGGCTGCCGGCATCTTTCGTGCAGCAATGGAGGTCGAACTTCTGAATGACGGTCCGGTAACGTTGCTTATTGAAAGTACTCCCGATTCGAGTGGTCAGGTGTGAAGGTATTCCTGCTTTTTCTGGACGGCGTCGGCATTGGGACCATGGATCCCGGACGCAATCCATTCTTCCGCGCACGATTGCCGTTTCTCCGATGGTTGCTCGATGGCGATCTCCCGCATCTTCGCAGGCGGCGCCTGGAAACCCGCCATGCCGCCCTGATCCCAGTAGATGCAACGCTCCATATGCCGGGTCTTCCACAGAGCGGAACAGGTCAAGCGACGATCTTCACAGGCATTAATGCGGCCCGAATGTTCGGACGACATTACGGTCCGTATCCCCCCACCTCGCTCCGGTCCGTCATTGCGGAGCAGAGCATCTTTCGCCGCGTGCGGGATGCCAATGGCAGCGCCGTGCTGGCGAACGCATTCCCAAAGAAATTCTTTGACTACACTCATGCGGGAACCCGACGCCTGACGGTCACAACGATGGCCTCCGTGACGGCAGGTATTCCGTTGTTGACGGCTGACGATCTGCATCGCAACAAGGCGGTCTCGGCGGATTTCGTCCGGTCGCGATGGAAGGAAATGGGACATTCCGCCGTTGAACCCGTCAGCGCAGATGAGTCAGGACGTCATTGTGCTGCGATAATAGCCGAACACGACTTTACGGTATTCGACTATTGGCTGACCGATCATGCAGGTCACGAACAAAGTATGGACAAGGCTGTTCGAACGTTGGAATCACTGGATGAATTTCTGGGGGGAGTGGTCCGGTATGCGGATCTTTCGGACACGCTGATCCTTGCGATCAGTGATCACGGCAACATCGAAGACCTTTCGCTGAAGACGCATACGCGCAACCCCGTCCCATGTCTGCTTCTGGGTGCGGGACGACAGCTCATGGCTCATCGTATCCGCTCCTTGACGCACATAGCACCGTGTGTCCTTGAGTGCCTGAACATACCACGCTGAGGGGATTCCTTGCTGCGCGGCCCGCGATCCGACTTGCGGTCCTGCTCGCAGCCGGCATACTGCTGTCGGATGTGACATACATCCGGCCTTCGGTGGTATGCGCCTTTTTCATTGCGACCGGCAGTGTCGCCGTTGTCTGTTCGGCGTTCGACCGACTTGGCTCGGCCGCAATCATCTTCCTGCATATCTCCATGCTCCTCCTTGGTTCGGCCATGTACTCTGTCCGCAGCTCGACCGACAATCGCCTGCGTCTCGACCCCGTCTCTGAATCCGACCCCGTTGTTCTGACGGGTTCAGTGATAGCTCCGCCAACGCCCACACGATCAGGTTGGAGTCTCATCGTTCGCCCGGAACGGCTGATCGTTCGGGGATTGGAGATCAGGAATGATCGGGATGTTCTCGTGTATGTCCGGTCGAAAAAAGGGTCCGCGGACGGATCACCCGCGAATTCGGGAGAGCACGTCGTTGTTCACGGACTCCTGGACAGGTTCCCACGGCCGAAAAACCCCGGCGAATTCGACTACGGACTCACCTTGTCAATGAATGGGATCGAGGTGGTCGTCCGGGCCGACAGCCTCGCGGCGAATGGGAGGGTCTTGGACGGGAGTTCAATGCGATTGCTGAATGCCCGCGTGCAAGAAGCATTGTATGATTGGCTGGATCGGCTGCATCCGCCAGAGCATGCGGCCTTTCTCAAGGGCCTCATGCTGGGGTATCGGGCTGAACTATCGGATGAATTGAAGGAAGCATTCCAGGTCACGGGAACAGTGCATATTCTCGCTGTTTCCGGTTCAAATGTCGCCCTCATTGCGCTTGTGGCGCTGGCCTTTGCCGGTTCGCTTCGGGTCGGACGGCGCATAATGATACTAATAACGCTGATATCTCTGGCAGCCTACATGGTTGTTACAGGATCGAGCCCTTCCGTTGTTCGCGCGACGATCATGGGGGCAATAGTGGTTGCTTCCGGTCTTTGTTCACGTAGAACCGACGCAGTGCAATCCCTTGCGGTGGCCGCGGTCATTCTCCTGCTTGTTGACCCGAGAAATGTGTTTGATGTCGGATTTCAACTTTCCTTCGTATCCGTGGCCTCGTTGATCATCGGAGTACCGTATGCGGCGGAATGGACGCAACGATTTCCCGAGGAGATAAGAGAATCCAGGATTCTTTCCGGAATCGTGCAGCTCATGTCAGTTACCGTGGTTGCGCAGATCGGAACATTGCCGTTGACAGCGGCTTACTTTGGCCGGGTGTCGATCGCGGCGCTCCTTGTCAACATGATCGTGGTTCCCCTTTCCGGTCTCGTATTACTGGTGGGCGTGGCAGAAACAGCCTTCATGACGGTGTGGGAGGGACTCGCTTCCGTGTATGCAACTGTGAACGATGCGCTCATGGCCGTGCTGCTTGGGCTTGTTCGCAGAGCTTCTGCGATACCGTACGCTGCCGTCGATATCGACATGCCCGGTCCGCTCACTGTGGTTCTTTGGTACAACGCGCTGGTCCTCCTGCTGGCCTGGCGGACTCCGCGACTGAGGGCGTGGACCGTTTGTACGATGTTCGTACTTCTTGACATTGTAGTGTGGCTGGGCGTTGTGTCGGCGTGGCGGCCGCGTGCGGAATGGACGACACTTGATGTAGGGCAAGGAGACGCCCACATTCTGCGGTCGATGCGCGGTTCGGTGATGATGGTCGATGCAGGTCCTTCACCCGAAGTGGCAGAACGCGCGATCATTCCGTGGTTGAAACGGGCGGGCATTGAGCGGATAGACCTCCTCGTTCTTTCCCATCCTCATGCCGACCATATTGGCGGAGCCGGCGTGTTGCTCGACCGGATTCCTGTGCGTACATTGGCCGTTGACGACACTGCGAAGTACCCGCTTTGGCTGAGATCAAGCGCTTGGAGGGCCGGTACACGGATGATCAATGTCGCACGAGGAGATCGTTTGGATCCAGATGCTTCGATGCGTGCATATGTCGTGCATCCAGGGACCGAAAGCAGGAATGAATCCGCGAACAATCGGTCTGTCGTCGTAAAAGTGATGATCGGCGGAACGTCGGTGCTGTGTACGGGCGATGCGGAGGAAGAGGCGGAGACACTCATGGTGTTGCGTTATGGCACATTCCTGGCGGCCGACGTCCTCAAGGTGGCGCATCACGGGAGCGCTACAGGTACCACTGATTTGTTCCTGGACTGTGTCAATCCTGTGTCGGCGCTCGTTTCCGTCGGATGGCGCAACAAGTTTCACCATCCGTCGTCGGAACGCATGGCGGAGCTCCGGCAGCGGGATGTTCACGTTTTGACAACGTCGCTGGTCGGAGCTGCTCGGTTGTCGTCGGATGGAACCGTATGGTCGCCGGTGGCATGGCGATGACTTTCTCATCTTCCACATTGCAACTGAACAGGATCGATGAACAACACACTGCAGGATGAGTTGCGCCGCTGGGACCTCAACATTCGGAAGCCTTCGATGAACAAAGGACCAGAACGGCGGACAGACTTTCGGACTGACTCGGGATGTCTTATAGGGCCAGTATACATTCCCGGAAACCTGGACTATCCCAAAAAGCTCGGATTCCCGGGAGAGTTTCCGTTCACCCGCGGCGTCTATCCCACAATGTACCGCAGTCGATTTTGGACGATGCGACAGTATGCGGGATTCGGGACGGCGGAAGAGTCGAACGCGCGATACCGGTATTTGATCGCGAACGGTACGACGGGTCTGTCTGTCGCGTTTGACTTGCCGACTCAGATAGGGTACGATTCGGACCATCCGATGGCGGAAGGGGAAGTGGGAAAGGTCGGCGTGGCGATCGACACGCTCGATGACATGCTTCGGCTCTTTGACGATATCGAAGTGCAGAAAGTCACGACCTCGATGACCATCAACGCAACTGCTGCCATTGTGCTTGCGCTCTACGTCGCCGTCGCCAAACGACAGGGGGCGGACCTTTCCAGGATCTCGGGGACCGTCCAGAACGACATCTTGAAGGAATATGCCGCGCGCGGGACGTACATCTTCCCTCCGGTCCCCTCCATGCGGCTCGTTACCGACGTCTTTGGGTGGTGTAAGGACAACCTTCCCAGATGGAACACGATCTCGATCAGCGGTTACCATATCCGTGAAGCTGGGGCGACTGCGGTCCAGGAATTGGCGTTTACTCTGGCAAACGGAATCGCGTATGTACAGGCAGCGATCGACCGGGGCCTCGCTGTGGATGAGTTTGCGGCGAACATTTCTTTCTTTTTCAACGCGCACAACAATTTCTTCGAGGAAGTCGCGAAATTCCGCGCGGCTCGCCGGTTGTGGAGCCAAATCATGAAGGAGCGCTTCGGAGCCCGTAACCCGGACAGTCTGAAGCTTCGGTTCCACGCACAAACAGGCGGAGCCACTCTGACGGCGCAGCAGATCGATACCAACGTCGTTCGTGTGACAGTGCAGGCGCTTGCCGCCGTGTTGGGCGGTTGTCAGTCCCTTCACACCAATTCCCGGGATGAAGCGCTTGCGTTGCCGACAGAGGAATCGGCGCAACTTGCCTTGCGGACGCAACAGGTGCTCGCATTCGAGTCCGGCGTGACGGAGACAGCCGACCCTCTCGGCGGGTCGTACTACGTAGAATCTCTCACTGACGACATCGAACAGCGTGTGAACGAGTATCTCGCGAAGATCGATGAACTAGGCGGTGCAATACGGGCAATCGAGACGGGGTTTGTCCAGGGGCAAATTGCAGACAGCGCATATACCTATCAGAAAGAAATCGAAGCCGGCGACAAAGTGATCGTCGGCGTCAATCGATTCCAATCAGACGAAACAGTACAGTCGAATCTTCTATCGATCGATGAGGCAATCCGGCACAAGCAGGTGGAGCGGCTTGCGTCCATTCGGCGAAGGCGGGATGCTGGTGCATGGTCGGCGGGTTTGCGGGCTGTCCGTTCAGCCGCAACCGAGGGCCGGAACATCATGCCTGCGCTCATAGAGGCGGTCGAATCTCAGGCGTCCGTGGGCGAAATTGCGGACGTTTTGCGGTCAGTTTGGGGAGAGTACGGTGGGTCGTAGTCAAGACGTCGCCGCGAGATTCGCTTGAAACCGCGGTTGCAATTCACGCGGCGAAGTGGCAAGTTACCATGGTCCAATCAAAGTGTCGAGGTGTAATCGCAACTTTGTGAACAATTGGGGGGAGGCCCCCGAAGTGAAAAGTGTTCTTGCAGTCCGCGCACACCGCACGGAGAGAGTCTTTCGTGCGTCCATGGCGATGTTCGCGGTGATGATTCCGTTCGCCGTACAGGCGCAGGTTGCCCGCATGGCGATTGAAGGGAGCGTACAGCTTGACGGAGCGGCCGTTCCGCCGGGGACGGTCATTCGTATTCTTCGTCAAAATGGTTCGGTTGCTCGCACGGTCTCCCCTTATTCGACGAACCCGTCGCAATTTGGTGTGCGGCTTTCGACAACCGACGGATTTCGTGAGGGCGAACCATTAGGGTTTCGCGTGGTCGTCTCTCGGCGGGATTCTTTCGAATCCAGGATCGCGGGACCCGCCCCCGTCTTCCGCGGCGCTTCCACCCCTGAACTCTCGGTGTACCGTTTCTTGTTGTTCCGCAATCATCTGCCTTCCATCCGGCGCCAGTTTCCGGACACGCTCATCAATGAGTATCAGCTGTTCAGATTACGTGTGTCGGCGATCGATGTCGATTCTGACACGCTGCGTTACCGCCTCATTGCTGCTCCGCCCGGTGCATTCGTAGAAAGCCTGACGGGATATGTGACGTGGGTCCCGACGTATGAACAGTCGGGATCGCACCAATTCATCGTCGGTGTCAGTGATGGATTGGAGGAATCGCAGTCTCGTCGCGCGACAATCCGTGTGCGTCATGTCAACCGCGCACCACGGATCACAGGACCTCTGCAATCTGTGACGGGCGCAGAAGGGGAATCGATCGTCATCATCGTGGAGGCTCTCGACGACGACAAAGATTCCCTTCAGTATTCTCTGATCGAAAAAGGGTATAAGACGCGACTGTTCAGCAGGAATGGGGTCTTTGAATGGAAACCGGACTATGAAGCTGCAGGTCTGTATCACTTTGTGACAATTGTGAGCGACGGCGAATTCACCGACACGTCCAACGTCTTCACCGTTTCGGTGGCCAACACGAATCGATTGCCCCATTTCGACCGGTCGTTGGTCGACACCATTGCCATCGAGGGAGAACGGATTTCCGTCGGCATGACTGCCGCGGACCCCGACGGTGACACTGTGCAATATGGGCTTGAACTTGCCCCGGAGGGTGTCTCCGTCGATTCGGTCGGTCAGTTGGTATGGACACCGACGTTTGATCAGGCAGGATCCTACGTCGTCGTGGTGAGCGCTTCCGACCAACAGTCATCGAGCGAAAGTGTCGTGAGGATAAATGTTCTCAACCGGAACCGGCGCCCGGTCTTTGTGCATACGGGAGGGAAGGGTGGACGAGAGACTCTGCGCATTCCGGACGGACGGCTGATAGAATTGACGTGGCCAACGGCGATCGACCCCGACCTGGACGACACGCTCCGATACGCGATACGACTGACAGGCGTTGGCGTCGACACAAGCATATTCGGCATTATGGATACGAGCCTAAGCCTTCTTGGCCGTAATCGACTGCAGACCGACGTTGTCTATACCTGGTCGGTAATTGCGACGGACGGTGCGGTGGAAGTAGCATGTCCGGACACGTTTGCTTTTCGCCTTGCAGCACAGCCGGCCACTGCAGTTCGCGATCCATTGCCGATAGTCCCTCGTTCATTCTCTCTTGAACACTCCTCGCCGAATCCGCAGAGTTCGATCACGTCGATCCGTTTTAACCTCGCGGAACGGAGCGACGTCAATTTGGCAATCTATAACATGCTGGGAGAACGAATACAGACGATAATAAGCGGCGAACGCGATGCCGGTCAGTATGAGACGACGTTCGACGCCAGTTCGCTCAGCAGCGGCGTCTATATGTTCAAGCTGGAAGCGCATCCGCTCCAGGGGGGCCGGCTCAGGGATTTTGTCAGTACAAAGAAAATGGTCCTCGTAAAATGAGATCTTCAGCGGACCGCACCCCTTCCTATCCGGTGTTGACACAAGCCGAGGCGAAGAAGGTCCGGTCGTACACAACGAAGAAGGGGCGCGAAGAGAGTTCTCGCTTCCTTGTTGAGGGGTGGAAGAATGTCGGAGAGGCGCTTGATGCTGGCTGGTCGCCGGAACTTGTCATCGTGGAAACGGAGCGGGAGCGTCCCCCGTCAGCTCCGCCTGTGTTGGAGCGCTTGCAGAGTGATAGGATCAAGGTCCGTTCGGCCTCGCACCGGACTATGTCTTCATTGGCCATGGTTGACACCAGTCAGGGGATCATCGCCTGCCTGCGTCAGCGAACGTGGTCGGTGCAGGATATTATCGGAGCCGGAGGAAAGGTCATCCTCGTGTTGGACGGAGTTAGCGACCCCGGTAACGTGGGCACACTCATCCGGACAGCTGCCTGGTTCGGCACGACGGGTGTCATACTTGGTCCCGGTTGCGCGTCCCCCTTCAACGAAAAATCGGTCCGGTCCACCTCGGGAGCGTTGTTTCGCGTCCGATTATGTTTAGCGGCCGACCTCCGGAAAGAGCTCGAACAGCTTCGGATTGCGGGCTTTGAAGTGGTGGGGACTGATGCCCGCGGGACGGGTGTGGCGAAACTCCCTGCGGCGAAGCCTATCGCGATCGTTCTCGGAAGTGAGGCGCATGGTATGTCGCAAGTTTCGCGTGAATTCATTTCCACAACGATAAGCATTCCTGGAAATGGCAAGGTCGAGTCGCTCAATGTTGCGGCTGCAGGCGCCGTCATGCTCTATATGATCTCTCTTCGGGCGCAGTAAAAGTCCCGAAAAACTGCCCGCACAACATTCGTTCTTCAGCGGTACTCCGACCGGATCTCTGCAAGCGAAGGCGCCTTTTTTGAACACAGTGAAAAATCGACTATCTTCATCCTTTCGACCACCGGGAAAACGTCGGCCATTGCGTCCACGCGTCTCGCTCCAGCGCGCGCTTTCTAAGTTGGGGCTGTGTTCACGTGCCGAAGCCGAAGAGGTGATCAAGGGCGGCAGGGTCACGGTCAATGGGAACAAAGTAATCGACCCGGCGTACCGGGTGGACCTCGGCCTTCAGCGCATTCATGCGGAAGGTTTGGCGCATCGGGTCAGCGCATCGCAGACGATTGCGTTTCACAAACCCCCGGGGATCGTTACAACCAGAAAGGATGAGAGAGGACGGCACACAGTCTTCGATGTCCTTGGCTCCATTGCCAATGGGCTGAAAGCTGTCGGTCGATTGGACATTGAGTCTTCGGGTTTGTTGTTGTTGACGACCGATCACCGACTGCTCGACAACTTAACGCGGCCCGACGCACTTGTTGAAAAAGAATACGAAGTGGTAGTTGAGGGAAACCTCGATCATGCAACGCTGGAACAATTGCGGCATGGTGTTTCGATCTCTGCAGGAGGACGCCGATATACGACTCGGCCCGCGAGAGTCGATATCGTCCGACCATCAACGCTTCGTATGATCCTGACGGAAGGAAAGAACCGCCAAATACGGAAGATGGCCCAGGCGGTTGGATTGACTGTGCGCCGCCTTCATCGGGTTCGCGTCGGCAATGTGTCGCTGGGAAGTCTGCCGGAAGGATCCTGGCGTCCAGTGGCTGCGGCGGAAATACCGGGAATGACCTCTCGAAAGCCTTCGTTGCGCTGATGCCGACGATTTCAGCGGATATCATCGAAGTAGTTGTGTTTCGGAAGGGAACGGGGGGCACGGAATATCTTGTACTCCAACGCGCGGAGCATGAACGATTGTATCCCGGTATCTGGCAGATCGTCAGCGGAAAGATCAAAGGGAACGAAACGGCTGCGCAGGCAGCACTGCGGGAGGTTCGCGAAGAAACTGGCCTGCACCTCAGGGGATTTTGGTCCCTTCCCGTGGTAAATGCATTCCACAGCGTTGAATCGGATGTTGTGCATGTGACGCCGATGTTTGCGGCGGAAGTGAAATTGCCGGATGTGCCGACGTTGTCGAAGGAACATCAGTCATGGAAGTGGATCAGCCAGACTGATGCCAAATCCGTCCTCCTTTGGCCGGGAACGCACCATGCGCTCGAAGTGTGCGAGGCATACATCCTTGGCCGTCCGGACGTAGGTCGATTGCTGCGAATAGAGTGAAGGATTCAGCAAGTTAGCATCTGCTGCCGCTGTAATCACAACGAAGACCTCCTTTCTCGAGGTCTTTGTACTGTGTACGTGTTTACGCATCAAGGAGTGAATGTGAGCCTGCTCGTGGTTGGTTCGGTCGCGCTCGATACCGTGGAAACTCCTTTTGGCCGCGTCAAAGATGCTCTGGGAGGATCTGCCGTATATATATCGACAGCGGCAAGTTTTTTTACGACACCCATTCGGCTCGTGGGAGTTGTCGGCGGCGACTTCCCAAAGGAATATTTCAGCTTCCTGGAATCCCGTCAGATCGACCTGGATGGTCTTCGTGTCATCCAAGACGGCCGGACATTCCGATGGTCCGGACGGTATCACTATGATCTGAACAACCGGGATACTTTGCTCACAGAGTTGAACGTGTTCAGCTCCTTCGAGCCCCAAATCCCGGACGGGTACAAGCGCAGTCTGTACGTGTGTTTGGGCAACATTCATCCAAACCTGCAACGACGTGTTCTGGCCCAGATCAGCAAGCCGCGGCTTGTCGTTGGCGACACGATGAACTATTGGATCGAGACCACGCCGCAAGAACTTCGTCAAACCCTCGAATTGCTCGATGTTCTCATTTTGAACGATTCTGAAGTGCGCCTACTCGCAAAGGAACCTAATCTGGTCCGGGCGGCGAAGGTGATTCGATCGATGGGTCCACGAGTCATCATTATTAAGAAGGGGGAACACGGCGCGCTCCTCGTCACGGAAGACACGATCTTTTCTGCTCCCGCTTACCCGCTCGAGAACATCTATGACCCGACGGGAGCCGGCGATTCTTTCGCCGGAGGATTCATCGGATGGCTTGCCAAAACGGATGACGTGTCCGACGGAAACCTCAAACGTGCGGTCATCTATGGTAGCGCTCTCGCCTCCTTTTGTGTGGAACGATTCAGCGTAGACGGCCTTCGTGAGCTCTCCTACCTCAAGATCCAGGACAGATACCGGTCGTTCATGGAACTTTCCCGATTCGATGAAAGGTAGCAGATTGTGCGGGCGGTAGTGTGGGAAGACGGGTCCGTGCGTTTCCTCGACCAAACTCAGCTTCCAGAACGGGAGGTGTGGATCACGACCGACGATCCCTCCGTTCTCGTCGGAGCTATGCAGTGTCTGGCCATTCGGGGCGCCCCGTTGATCGGCATCGCTGCCGCATACGGCGCCGTCTTGGCAGTCCACCGACTCCGCGATCCTCTGACCGATGCGACGATTGCATCGCTCCGCAGATCCCTTGACGCTATCGCCGAATGCCGGCCGACTGCGGTAAACCTTCACGCCGCCATCGAGCGAATGCGCATGGTTTTGGCTTACCAGACATTCGGATCACGGGGTGAGCTTGCAGATGCTTTCCTCGCTGAGGCGCGGGCGATAACGCACGAAGACGAAGCGGCGTGTGAAGCGATCGCACGTCACGGGAGTCCCCTCGTTCTGCCCGGTTCCACTCTCCTGACCCACTGCAATACCGGTTCGCTCGCGACCGGGGGGCGGGGAACAGCACTGGGGGTCATTACGCGTGCCTGGGAACAGGGGACCGTCCGACACGTGTATGTCTGCGAAACACGTCCGCTCTTCCAAGGCTCCCGGCTGACAGCGTGGGAACTTGACCGTGCCGGTGTGCCGGCAACGATCATCACGGATTCAACAACCGCTGTTCTTTTCCAACAGAAGAAGATCAATGCGGTCTTCGTGGGGGCCGACCGGATCGCGAGGAATGGAGACGTTGCAAACAAGATCGGCACGCTGGGGTTGGCGCTCCTTGCTAGAATGCATGGAATACCGTTCTTTGTAGCCGCACCTATGTCATCGGTAGATGTCGGAACGCAGCGTGGCGAGGACATACCCATTGAGGAACGTTCTGGGGATGAAATCATGGTCATCAACGGTAAGCGCATTGCCCCAAGCGGATCACATGCGTATGCGCCGGCGTTCGACGTGACGCCTGCAGATTACGTTACGGCGATCATCACGGAACTTGGCGTGTGTCGCCCGCCACTGGCTCCGGCCCTATCGTCCATGCAGAAAAAAGTCCTGCAAAAGGCGGGAACGGGAACCATGGCATGATCGTCAAAGATGAGGCCGTCGTACTACGGGGACTGAAATACGGGGACACGTCCAAGATCGTGACCCTGTATACGCGTGACCATGGTCGCGTCACCGTCTTGGCCAAAGGCGCTCGCGCGCGGAACGCAAAGTACGGGTCCGCACTGGAGCCGGGCAGTCGCATCTTGGCAGTGTATTATTCTAAAGAGACCCGGGAAATACAAACGCTTTCACAAGCGGACGTCATCGAGCCCTTCCGTGTTGTCGCGTCATCGCTCCCGTCATTGGCGGCTGCATTGCAGATGCTCGAGGTAGTGTATGACATCTCGTTTTCCGGCCATCCTCACCGCGAGGTGCACGACCTCCTCGTCGATGGATTACGTACACTGGACAAAGTCTCCGAAGGCCTTCCGCAGGTGTTGATCGGATTCCGGCTTCACGTCGCTTCCTCGCTGGGATTTGCCCCTTCCCTGTATGGATGCATCCGCTGCGGGAGCCCAATCGAACCGGAAGACGGCACGATGGTCCGATTCCACATTCCAAGGGGTGGACCTATGTGTAAGCGCTGCTTCGGAGAAATTCGGGAACAGCGAGGACAGACGGCGGCCGAGGGATTTTGGACCGATCACGTCATTCATGTGCGAACGCTCACGGCATTGAAGGAACTTATGACCGTACCTCTCGTAGAATCGCATACTGTAGCATGCGACCACGACACAAGGAACGAATTGGAATCGACGCTGCGTTTGTACGAACGCTTTCATGTGGAACGATCACGCCCATTGCGGACCGCAGCTCTCGTTCGCGACGTCGTGGTATGAACAAGGAGGAAGAACAGCATATGTCTACACGATCAATTCTCGTCGCAGTGGTGCTAATATCCCTCGGCATCGTCTTCGGTGTACTGCTTGTCTCGGGATGGAAGGGCGTCGGCGTTTCGTTTGCAAGTCAGGAAGTTCAGTTGGGCGCCCAGAAAGCTGCGTCGAAGGCCAATCCAACCCTGAAGGCGATCAACGACGCCTACCATGAAATAGCTGCGGCGGTGACCCCGACGGTCGTCTCTATCACCGTCAAGACGTCGGGTGAGACGGGAGATGAGGAAAGTGGCGGCGGGCAATTCTTTCACAGATTCTTTGGTCCGGATTTTCGCATGCCGCGGCGCGGACCTGAACTCGGAGCAGGTTCGGGCGTCATTTTGACTCCGTCAGGGTACATTCTTACGAACAATCACGTCGTCGAGAATGCGGCGAAGGATGGGATCACTGTGCGGCTCATGGACACGCGGGAATATCAGGCAAAGTTGATCGGCACGGATAAGTATACCGACCTTGCCGTTATCAAGGTTGAAGCGAGCGGATTACCGGTTTCGGCCCTGGGCAACTCCGACGAAGTAGAAGTCGGCCATGTCGTATTCGCCTTCGGCAATCCCCTGGGCCTGACGTCGACGATGACACAAGGGATTGTCAGTGCGCTGGGCCGTCAGATCCGGATTATTGATGATGAGAATACTGGGTACGGTATTGAGAACTTCATCCAGACGGATGCGGCGGTCAATCCAGGGAACAGCGGAGGAGCGCTCGTGGATATCAACGGTGCCGTCGTTGGCATCAATACGGCGATCGCAACGACCAACGCCCGGTATCAGGGATACAGTTTCGCCATCCCGATGAATCTGGCAAAGAAAGTGGCCTCCGATATTATCAAATACGGTGCAGTTCGACGGGGCTTCATTGGCGTGACGATCCAGTCCGTCGATGCCGTGACCGCAAAGGCGGCCGGCCTCGAAAAGCCTCAGGGCGTGATCGTGCAGGAAGTGAAACCGAACAGTGCCGGTGAAGAAGCCGGGCTTCAACCGCTCGATATCATCATTTCGGTCGACGGTCGAGAAGTGAATACGGCGAACATGCTCCAGAGCATCGTCGCAAGCAACGATCCCGGCGAGTCCGTGACTTTGAAAGTGTTTCGCAACAAAAAGATGATCGAAAAGAAGGTCACGCTGAAGCCCAGGGAAGACGATAGCGCGGTTGTAGCGGCAACCGACAGCAAGGAAGAACGACCTCCTTCAACCGAACATTCGACCACAAAGCAGCTTGATGTGGATGAACTTGGGTTGTCAGTCCGCGCCATGGACCCCGGAACAAAGAAAACATACGAAACGGACAAAGGCGTCATCGTTGTTAAAGTGGAACCCTTTGGTCCCGCAAGCAATCGCGGTCTCGAACGTGGCGACGTGATACTCTCGATCGGGGATAAAGACGGTCGCCACAAACCGTTAGACTCGCTGGACGATTTCAAAGAGACGATTGGCAAACTACGCCCGGGCGATGCGGTGATGCTCCGCGTCAAACAGGCCGATAAGCGAGTGAAGTACCTGGCTGTGGAAATTCCCAAATAGGGCTTCCTGTCGAAAAAAGTGAGGCGCGTCCGGTTCCCGGGCGCGCCTTTTTCGTTTCCGGCAGATTGCCCTTGCCGTCATTTTCGAGTATGTTTCGTATGAAACCAGCACATCGAGGCTTACGTGATCCGGTATTTGACTGCAGGAGAATCACACGGGAAAGCGCTAGTGGGCATCGTCGAAGGCCTGCCGGCAGGTATCACCATCACTTCCGACTACATCAATCATCAACTCAAGCGTCGTCAGCAAGGATTCGGCCGAGGTGCCCGAATGCGGATCGAATCTGATCGTGTGGAGATTCTCTCAGGTGTGCGATTTGGGAAGACATTGGGCAGCCCATTGTCCCTCGCGATATGGAACAAGGACAACGAGAACTGGCTGGAACGGATGTCGGTGGAAGGTTCCGGCGAAGGAGTTGAACCGATTGTGATTCCGAGGTCGGGTCATGCTGACTATGCGGGCGCTGTTAAATATGGATTCACGGATATTCGGAACGTGATCGAACGGGCGAGCGCACGCGAAACGGCGATGCGGGTGGCATGCTGCACCATTTTGCGCAAATTCCTCGAGGAAGTCGGAGTGTTCGTTGGCAGTCATGTGATCGCCATCGGTCAATCGTCGATCATCGACCGATCAGCGATCGATCGTCGCATCAAGCGCCTGACCACGGCTTCATGCGGAGCGTATAAGGTTACCGAGGAAGCCGATAGATCCGACGTCCGCATGCTTGACGCGAAAGTTGCACAAAAGGCAATGCGCGAGATCCGAAGCGCAAGAAAATCAGGCGACACCATTGGCGGTGTTTTTGAAGTGCTCATAAGCGGCATCCCTGTCGGCTTGGGAAGTCACGTCCAGAGCGATCGCAAACTCGACGGACTTCTCGCCCAGGCGCTAATGTCAATTCAGGCGATAAAAGGTGTCGAGATTGGCGGGGGATTTCGGAATGCAGGAAGGCCAGGGTCGGAGGTCCATGATCCATTTGTTGTGAATAACGGGTCGATTCGGAGGAGGTCGAATAACGCAGGCGGATTGGAAGGCGGTATGTCCAATGGAGAGAATATTGTGCTTCATGCAGCAATGAAGCCGATATCAACGCTGGCCCATCCATTGGCGTCGGTGAACATTCAGACGGGTAAGGCGTCACCGGGCAGGTATGAAAGATCTGACGTGTGCGCAGTCCCCGCGGCCTCGGTCATAGGGGAGGCTGTCGTTGCGCCCATACTTGCGAGTTCTTTTCTGGAAAAGTATGGTGGCGATTCCCTGGACGAAATCCGTTCACATATTTACAAAACGGAGGGGAAAAAGAGGAAGAAAGGCCGTTAAACATTGGCTGTTCTTGACTCTGGTATTGGATTCCATTATATTTTTTTTGAGTCAATTTGACGTATCCCTCAAGAAGATAGTGAAGCAAGTGCTCTAACTCCATTTGGAGGTTGCCAGTCTTCAGCGCGAAAGCAGATGAACATCGTGGCATAGGCCTGCAGGGCCACAAGGTCCTTGTGCTCAACCATAACTACGAGCCTTTGAGCGTCTGCAACGTTCGAAAAGCTGTTGTTTTGCTGTGGCTGGGAAAGGCCGAGCTTATCGCGGCCACCGAGGGGAAGGTCCTCCGATCCGTCTCTCGAACGATGCCGTTTCCAAGCATCGTTCGCCTGTCAGTATACGTCCGCATTCCCTTCAAGAAGATCGTTCTGTCCCGCAAAAACGTCCTTCGCCGCGACGGTCACCAGTGTCAGTATTGCGGCCGGTCGGATGTAACCCTGACTGTCGATCACATTATTCCGCGCGCTCATGGCGGAGACGAAACGTGGGAGAATTTGGTGGCCGCTTGTGTAGGCTGCAATAATCGAAAGGGAGATCGAACCCCCAGCGAAGCAAACATGCAGCTCAAACGCAGGCCTATTCGTCCGAATCATGTCATGTTCATACGTCATTTCGTCGGTTCTGTTGACGACCACTGGAAACCGTATCTTTTCATGAACTGAGCATTTCGCAGAGAGCAAACCCCCTGAAAAGTCTGAAGAAAGTCATCCTGAGCGGCATGCGCCCGACCGGGCGATTGCACCTCGGACACCTGGTGGGAGCCCTGGAAAACTGGGTGTCCCTGCAGGATGAATACCAGAATTATCACCTCATTGCTGATTATCACGCGCTCACGACAAATCCCGACACTCGCGGTTTGTATGAGAACTCCATTGAATTGCTGATTGACTGGCTGGCCGCGGGTCTGGACCCCGCACGAAGCCCGATGTTTCGTCAATCACAAATTAAGGAGCATGCCGAACTCCACCTTATTTTCTCCATGTTGATAACGACGGCGCGATTAGAGCGCAACCCGAGTCTGAAGGAGCAGGTGCGTGATCTGGAGCTCAATTCGGTGGTGTATGGCCACCTCGGATATCCGGTTCTCCAGGCTGCGGACATTCTCCTATACAAAGGCGACCTTGTGCCCGTAGGAGAAGATCAAATACCGCACGTCGAGATCAGCCGGGAGATCGCGCGTCGATTCAACTCCCAGTATGCCGAAGTGTTTCCTGAGCCCGCGGGCAAAGTTTCAAAATTTCCGAGGTTGCCGGGCCTCGACGGCAAGAAAATGAGCAAGTCGCTCGGGAATGCGATCCTGCTTTCCGATGGACCGGACGAAGTATGGGCCAGAATGCGCACTGCCGTAACGGACCCGCTGAAGGTACGTCGCAATGACCCCGGTCGGCCCGACATATGCCTGGTGTTCTCGTACCATCAGAAGTTCAATCCGGGCGAGCTGACGGAGATCCGGGCGGGTTGTGAAAGCGGATCCCTCGGATGCGTCGACTGCAAGAAACGATGCGCCGACAGGATCTCGGAGACGACCGCGCCGTTGCGTGAACGCCGGGCGTATTTTGAGCAACGAAGGGATGCAGTGAAGGAAATTCTCGCTGATGGTGAGCGTCGCGCACGCGGGGTCGCCCAATCAACCATGCTGGAAGTACATTCGGCAATGGCGCTCGGATGAGCACAGCCTCTCCTGTGTCCACATACGCTGTCAAACTCCATGATTTTGAAGGTCCGCTCGACCTGTTGCTATTCTTTATTAAGCGGGATGAACTGGACATCTACGATATTCCGATCGCCCGCATAACGAAGGAATTCTTTGGTTACATCCGGTACATGCAGGAGCTCGACCTCGAGGTCGCCGGCGAGTTCCTCGTCATGGCTGCGGAACTGATGCAGATCAAAGTGCGCATGCTGCTGCCGCCGGACCCGGCGGCAGGAGAAGATGAGGCAGACCCCCGGGCCAGCCTCATTAAACGCCTGGTCGAATACAAGCGATTCAAGGAAGTAGCCGAAGGAATGAAAACGCTCGAAGCCGATGCGATGCTTGTGGCACCGCGGGGGTATCGCGATGCGGACGAAGCGACGGTGCCGGAAGAAACAGCCGGAGACCTCGTTCGCGACGTGAGCTTGTTCGATCTCATCGCGTCGTTCCAGTTTGTCATGGATCGCATGCCCAAGCGGTCCGTGCACGAGATCGTGCGGATCAACGTTACGGTCGAAGAACAGATGGCGTTCATCGTTGATTTCTTCTCACGAAGGTCGGAAGTCACATTTGCTGAACTGGTCGTCGACATGAAAGAGAGGATACGCGTTGTCGTCACGTTCCTTGCGTTACTTGAGGTCATTCGTGCCGGAACGGTGATCGTTCGTCAAATGGGCCCGTTCGGAGAACTCTCCATTATGAGGAGCGTGTTGTGACAATCGAACCGACGCTGATGCAGCCGGAGGTCCAGGACGATCGTGCTAAGGCTCTGGTCGTACCCTCGACGCTGCGAAGTCTGATCGAAGGGCTGATCTTTGCGGCCGAAGAACCATTGTCGATCAAACAGCTGAAAGCGATCTTTGAATACAGCGCCCCCCCGGGAAGCGGGGTGGAAGAACGGAAACTCGACGCCGATTCTATCCGCAGTATCATTTCCGGTCTGAATCAGGAGTACGCGCAGGCCGACAAGCCGTTTCGAATTCTCCAAATCGCAGGGGGCTATCAGTTCGCGACGCTGAAGGAATACGCCGACTGGTTGGGGAAACTTCGGCGGGAACAGGCACGGCGCAAGCTTTCCCAATCGGGCATCGAGACGCTGGCGATCATTGCGTATAAGCAGCCAGTAACCAAGGCGGAGATCGAATCGATCCGGGGAGTAAATTGCGACTACGTCCTTAAGTCGCTTTTGGAAAAAGAACTCGTGACCGTGACTGGCCGCGCGGAAACAGTGGGACGTCCTCTCCTGTACGGCACAACGCGGGAATTCCTCAAGCATTTTGGTCTCAATGAAGTGACAGACCTCCCGCGACCGAGAGAGATCGAGGAGATCCTCGGAGAGACGCAGTTCGAAACGGAACGTCGAATGCTTGAGGCGCAGGCGAACGTTGAGAAAGCGAAGGAAGACGAAGATTTCAAGAGCCGTCTTCCACACATTCCAAAACGTCAGTCCGGGCTTGCATCTTCGTCGGTGGAAATCGTTGCCCGCTCAAAACGACGCGAGGTCAAAACGGTACAGGGTCCGGAATTGCCTTTTGTCAAGCCTGAACAGGCTGTCCCCGCACCTCTTTCTGGGGAGGTTGCGCCCGAATCGCAAGATGGTATCGCGGCCGGCGACGAAACCGTTATAGAACCTGAGCACCAGGACCTCACGGCACAACCGTCAGGTGAATCTCCAACCGCTCCGGAGGTCGTTGTCGGATCAATGGCGGCGACTGAGGCTCCGTCAGAGCAGGCTTTCACGCCCGTGGAATCCACACATCTTCCATCGGATGGTTCCCTGCCCGACAAATCAACGACAACGCAGGTTGAAGGGAACAAGAATCGATGGCAAATGTGGAAGGAAAAGATCCAGGGTTACATCCGGCGCCTGTTCGACTGAACCGCTTTCTCGCCATGGCCGGACTCGGCTCACGACGTAAAATGGACGTTCTCATAGCGTCCGGAGCCGTTACCGTCAACGGTACCCCCGCCGCAACTCTCGGAATCAAGGTCGATCCCCTTCGCGATCGTGTCGTCGTGAACGGCGCCACAGTCGGTTTGGCAGAAAAACCTGTGTATATTCTGCTCAACAAGCCGAAGGATTGCATCACTACCCTGAGCGACGAGCGGGGACGCACCACGGTGATGGAGTATGTTCATGTCCGCCAGCGCGTGTTTCCCGTTGGCAGGTTGGACAGAAATACAACAGGGGTCCTGATCCTCACGAATGACGGCATGATGGCCCACGCACTCCAGCATCCTCGGTATGAAGTAGAACGGCTATACCGTGTGACGCTTACGCGCGGCATCAGCGATGACGACATCAAGAGGCTGCGAAAGGGCGTCAGGCTGGAGGAGGGCGTGGCGCGTGTTCGTCAGGTAGAGATAGTGGACGGCTCTAAACGCATGAAGGTCTTCCTGACGCTGGCAGAAGGTCGCAACAGGGAGGTCCGGAGGATGTTCGAGGCGATCGGCCATGATGTGCGCCAGCTCGATCGCGTTTCGTATGCAGGCCTCACCCCGTCAGGCGTACCGCGCGGTTCCTGGCGCTTCCTCTCCAAAGAAGAGGTCCTCTGGTTAAAGCAGCTCGTCGGCCCGGAACGTCCGGCGCGAAACAAAGCCGGTCGTCCAAAAGTGTGACGTGATGCGTTTCCCTCGCTCCAGCGGCATTCTCCTCCATTTGACATCCCTGCCCGGTCCCCACGGTTGCGGCGACCTTGGCCCCGCGTCCTACCATTTCGTCGACTGGATGGTGATCGCTGGACAATCCCTGTGGCAAATGTTGCCCCTCGGACCTGTGGGATTTGCGAATTCCCCGTATATGTCCCTGTCGGCGTTCGCTGGAAATCCGTTGCTGGTGGATCTGCAGGAGCTCAAAGAGTTGGGCTGGCTCCGGGCGGAAGAACTGGCCTCGGTCCCGCTGTTCCCGGAAGACAAGGTTGATTTTGCCAGCGTCGTACCGTTTCGGCTCGCGTTGTTGAAGAAAGCATCGGACCGGTTCTTTGCCGATTCCGCGGTGTCGCAGCAGCGGGATTTCGCCGAATATTGCCGCACACAAAAATACTGGCTGGACGATTATGCGTTGTTCGAGGCGCTGCATGCTGCTCACTGTGGGTCGTTGTGGACAACGTGGCCGGAGGAGCTTGCACGACGAGAACCATCAGCGCTCGCGGCTGCGCGGCGTCATTTTCACGGCGATGTCCGCTTCCATCAATTCATTCAATGGTGCTTCGATCGTCAATGGAAATCGCTGAAGAAATACGCGAACGATCGTGGAGTGCGCCTCGTTGGCGATCTGCCGATCTTTGTTGCGCACCATAGCACAGACGTCTGGGCACATGCAGACCTCTTTTATCTCGATGAACGGGGAAACCCCGAAGTTGTCGCGGGAGTTCCGCCCGACTATTTCAGCGAAACAGGTCAGCGGTGGGGAAATCCCCTCTACAAGTGGGATGTGATGAAAAAGAAGAAGTTTGGCTGGTGGGTGAACCGGTTCCGGGCTTCGCTTAACCTCTTCGATATCGTGCGTATCGATCATTTCCGCGGGTTCGAGGCGTACTGGGAGATTCCCGCTTCGGAGAAAACTGCGGTGAAAGGACGGTGGGTGAAGGCGCCCGGTCGGGACTTGTTCGCCACGATCCTGAGAAGACTCGGACGACTGCCGATCATTGCGGAGGACCTTGGTGTCATTACCCCTGAGGTCACGCAATTGCGTGATGGTTTTGGATTACCCGGGATGAAAGTCCTTCAGTTCGCTTTCGCAGAAGGTCCGGAAAACGCCTTTCTGCCGCACCATCATACACCCCACTGTGTCGTCTACACGGGAACCCACGACAACGACACAACGGCAGGATGGTACGAAACCGCGACGGAACACGAACGGGATTTTGTCCGCCGATACACGCATTCGGATGGAAACGAAATTCAATGGGCACTGATCAACGCCGCGCTCCGATCTGTAGCCGACACTGCAGTTGTTCCGTTCCAGGATGTGCTCGGACTGGGCTCTCGGCACAGAATGAATCTTCCCGGCACGACCCAGGGAAACTGGGAATGGCGATTCGTCTGGAATGACGTCGGGCCGCATCATGCACTCAAGCTGTACGAAGCCACTGCCCTGACGGCGCGGTGTGCGCCCGACAGGCTAACTCTTCCTGCCTACCCATCCGGAAAGACCAGACCCTGAACCTTCGACGAACTTGTGAGCGCTATGGATGAAAGCCGATCCGGCGGACCGACAGAAGTCCCCGGAGAAGATATCAATGATCTAATGCGCCGTCGACGTGAGGAGCTTGAAGGGCTTCGGTCCCGCGGCATCGAACCTTATCCGCATACCTTCGAGCGGGACGCGCTGTCCATTGAGGTCATCACCGCATTCAAAGACGAGGCACCTCTACGCGTTGTTTCTATCGCGGGCCGCATCATGTCCATACGGCGCATGGGGAAGGCATCTTTCTGTCATATTCAGGATTCGGCTGGAAGGATCCAAGCCTATCTGAAAAGAGACGAAATCGGCGAGAGCTACGATTCGTTTCGGTTGTACGATATTGGCGATATTGTCGGCATAACTGGACATGTGTTCAGGACCAAGGCCGGCGAAGTGTCCGTCCACGCGAAGTCGGTCGCGCTGCTGGCAAAATCACTGAGGCCGTTGCCGGTGGTGAAAGAACGCATCGATGAACAGGGCAACAAGGTCGTGTATGACCCGTTCTCCGACAAGGAACTCCGGTATCGTCAGCGATATGTCGACCTCGTCGTGAATAAAGAGGTACGTGAGGTCTTCATGAAGCGCGCCCTGATCATTTCGGTGATGCGCAAATTCTTCGACGAACGAGGCTATCTCGAGGTCGAAACGCCGGTCCTCCAGCCGATCTACGGCGGCGCCTCGGCCCGTCCATTCAAGACCCATCACAATGCGCTCGATGTAGATCTGTATCTCCGCATTGCCGATGAACTGTATTTAAAACGGTTGATCGTGGGGGGATTCGACGCCGTATACGAAGTGAGCAAAGATTTCAGGAATGAAGGCATGGACAGGACGCACAACCCGGAGTTCACCATGCTGGAGCTTTACGTTGCGTACAAGGATTATCGTTGGATGATGTCGTTGGTGGAAGACCTGCTGGCGACGGTGGTGCGGGAGCTTTCTGGCGGAACGACGGTGTCGATCGGCGGGCGGGCGATCGACTTCACTCCTCCATGGCGACGAGTGACGTTCTTCGATGCACTTCGCGAACATACGGGCCTCGACCTGTTGCACAAAGAAGAGACTGAACTGCGGAAAGTTGCAAAGAGGCTCGGCATCGAAGTTGACGCCCTCGGAAGTGCGGGAGGGATCATCGACGCCATCTTCTCTGTTCGTGTCGAAC
The DNA here is from genome assembly GCA_001802945.1 of Ignavibacteria bacterium RIFCSPLOWO2_12_FULL_56_21. Taxonomy (GTDB): domain Bacteria; phylum Bacteroidota; class Ignavibacteria; order UBA10030; family UBA10030; genus 2-02-FULL-55-14. The sequence continues at coordinate 77,967 of MHAK01000018.1, forward strand.
CGAACCTTGTCGAACCGACGTTCATCATTGACTATCCCGTAGAATTGTCTCCGTTGGCAAAAAAGCATCGATCGATTCCTGGTTTGGTGGAGAGGTTTGAAGGATTCGTCAACGGGAAGGAGATCTGCAACGCATTCACGGAATTGAACGATCCTTTGGATCAACGTTCAAGGTTCGAGGAGCAGACGGGGTTGCGGGCGCGCGGCGATGAGGAAGCGCAGGTACTGGATGACGACTATCTGCGCGCGCTGGAATATGGCATGCCCCCCACGGCGGGTCTCGGCATCGGCATTGATCGGCTTACTATGCTCATGACAGATCAGGATTCCATTCGTGATGTCATTCTGTTCCCGCAAATGAAGCCCGAGCGGTGATTCCGGAACCATGATCAAAAGGGCTTTCTTTCCTACTGTAGGAGTTTTCCTGCTCCTAGCCTGCGAAGAGCAGCTTCCCGCCTACGAGGACCCGCGAAACGTGTTCTCGGTCACCATCCATGCCGACTATATGTATCGAATCGGCGACAACTCCGTCCATTTCTACCTGACATTTGTGAACAAGTACGATGAAACGCTCGCGGACACTGCCCGCATGGACGGCTCGTTGACGGTCACTCTTGCCCGCGATCCATCGTTTGTCCGGACGTTCACGCTGACTCCCGCGCAATTGTATTTCGCCCGCTCATATGACTCAGGAACGCGGGAACTCCGGGTCGATCCGGGCGACTCCATTGTTTTCCGGGTTCGATACGATTTCATCGACGACCAGGGAAGAATGTTGCTGAATGAGGGTCTGAAAATGAACGAGGACAAAGATTGCGGGTTGCGTATGGTCAGCGACAGGGAGCTGTTCGTCGTCAAGGGAGGCGCAATAATCTTCAGCAGAACCCTTCGATCGGACTCCGAAACTCTCGGCTATCCCATCTGTATTGTGAATCCGTTCATCTCCAACAAAGTCTGTGAAGATGTCAACGGGCCGTTGGACATGTGTCAGTAACCGGGAACATCGTGATTTTCAGTCAACCCCTCGGAAACTCTTGCGCGGATCGTGCGCTGATTACAACGGTGCTCTGTCTTGTCCTTTTCCACGCGCTGACTGCAGGAACGAATGGTATCATCGAGGGCGTGGTGCGGGACAAGGAATCTCGCGAGCCGCTCATTGGTGCGACAGTGATAGTAGTGGGGACGGTCATGGGAGGGACAACGGACGATCAGGGAAGATTCAGGATCAGTTCAGTCCGTGCGGGTGTATACGATGTACGCGTCTCGTATTTAGGATACAGAACGGTCCTCGTACGCGGGGTTTCGGTGCTTGCGGACCTGCGAACGACCGTCAATGTCGAAATGGATCGGACGTCCATTGAGATGGAGGCTGTGGAGGTCCGGGCGGAGCGCCCTTTGATCCAGCGCGAACTTGCCGGGACTTCGTTCAACGTCGGTGCCGGGAAAATGGACCTCCTTCCCGTCTCAACGGTGCAGGAAGTTTTGTCGCTGCAACCGGGTACCACGCTCGAAGGCAATGTGCGCGGCGGAAAAACGACTGAAGTCGTGTATCTTGTCGACGGCCTCCCGTTCATGGACGTGCTTGGAGGCGGAATTACGGCATCAATACCGAGAAGCGCCATTTCAGGGATCACGATGCAAACCGGGGGTTTCGATGCAGAATACGGAAATGCGCAATCGGGAGTCGTCAACATCGTAACACGGATGGGAGGAAACGAGCCACGATGGTCGATTCGGTACGAACGTGACAGCTGGCTCCCAGATTCCTGGCTGCAAGAACAAAACAAGTTGATCGAGGCCGAAGTGGCGGGCACTGGACCGTTGGTGCAGGACAAGCTGTCGTTCTTCACCGCAAACGTCGTACAAAGTCAGGACACACGGTGGTGGCAGGATTTCCGCCGTCAATTCGACTCACCGATTGTGTCCGATGTGAACGGCCTGACGAAGCTTGAGTACATGCCGTCGGCTTTGCATCGGGTGTCTCTCCAGGCGTTGTACTCGCTCAGAGACTGGAGGGACTATGAATTCAGCTGGCGGTTTAATCTTGCAGGGCTTCCGGAACGGTCCCGCAGAGCTCTCCGCGGCACGATCTCGTACGGTGTGAATGCTGCCGAAGGTCTTTGGCTGACATTGACGGCGAGTGGATTCTACCAACACTCCAAGATCGGCGAGGGGGCGAAGGAGGACATTATCTTTGATCCGTACGAATATGATTTCTTCCTCCGATACATCGTCAAAGGCAGGCGCATGTGGTGGGCGGATACCCGTCAACTGATTTCTACCGGCAAACTCGAGGCTTCTTTTGACGGCATTGACGAACACTCCATGAAATTCGGGGCTGAAATCAACTTCTACGATCTCACGTCCGACCTCGTGAAATACGAACCGCAAAAGAACTACTTCGGTCGGACGCTGCCGGCGGCTCCGCTTCTCAATTATAGCAATGCGTACGCCTATCAGCCTCGGTCTGGAAGCATGTATATCCAGGACAAAGTGCAGGTTGCACTGGAAGGTTCGATCCTTTCCGTCGGTTTCCGATGGGATTGGCTCGACCCCCGGGCGGAGCGTCCCATCGTCGAGTTTATACCGACGGTTCCTGGTGAATACCAACAAGTTGTGAGCGGAAAGACACGGGCCAGGTTCAAACACCAGTTCAGCCCGCGGTTATCGTATTCGGCTCCGTTCGGACCATCGACATTCGTATTCGTGAATTTCGGACAGTATTTCCAGTTTCCCTTGTTTGATTATCTCTATTCCGGTCAGCGGCCGGAACAGATCGCATTGGGGGCGAAAAATGTACAGGCGGGAAATCCTGACCTACAGGCCGAGCGGACGGTATCTTGGGAGTTCGGCATGAAGTACGGGTTGAGCACAAACGCCGTCGGATCGGTGACGTATTTTCGTAAACGCATGTTGAACCAGGTGGACGCAAAGACGCTCGTAGCGTTCGACAGCAAGTACGCGGGTGATTTTGGGTTTGCGTCGTATGTCAACAATGCCGAAGCGAAAGTTGAAGGTTTGGAAGTGGTTATTTCCCGGGAAGTAGACGAGAAATTACGCGGAAGTATGTCGTATTCGTATATGGTCACAGAAGGAATCAGCGAGTATGTCGACCAAAAGATCAATTTTGAACAATGGGGTTTTCCCCCTGCAGCGAAGCCGTTTCCGCTGAGCTGGGATCAGCGGCACACGCTCAAGGGAGACGCGGAGTTCCTTGCGTTCGGTTTCCTGAGGACGAATTGCATCATTCTCTACAACTCCGCCCGTCCGTACACGTATTATCCCACGAGAGACGGATTCACGTCGTTGGACACATCCAAGGTCTTCTTGCCCAACAACGCGCGTATGCGGAGCGTCGTCTTCGTCAACATGAAAATGTCCATGGAACTTTCCATCGGCGCCGAGAGGAAAGTCACCGTGTATGCGGACGCTCGGAATATTGTGAACAAGATGAACGTTCGGTGGATGGACTCCAGCGGCAGGATCGGCGGGGAGCTCAAGGATCCCGGAGGATACTATGATCCTCGTCGTGTCCGAGTGGGATTGGAGATGCGTTGGTAAATGTATCCATTTGTCTCACATTCGGGTAAGCGTGCGCAAAGAATTGGATTCTACTTTGAAATACGCTATTTTGTGACTACGTGGTGGGGTGACGTGAGCCACACGGGTCTCCCGGGCGGCTTCGTAGTTTATGTTCCGCGCCGCTGCGAAAGGCGACAAGAGTCAGTTATTTCTGGGGAAGTGAGATGAAGCGAAAATTTTCCGGTGTGACCGTATCGATCCTGGTCGTGATCAGTCTGATAGCGGGCATGGGGATTGACATGCTCGTGTCGGCGGACAATGTCTATGAGCAGTTGTCCAAGCTCAAAGATGTTCTCAGCCTGACGGAGAAGAACTACGTCGAGGACGTCGACCTCAAGAAGCTGACAGAGTCAGCCATCGTGGGAATGTTGAACACACTCGACCCGCACTCAGTCTATATAGCTCCGAAACAATTTGAGCGCGTGAAAGAAGAGTTCCAGGGTAAGTTCGAGGGTATCGGAGTCTCATTCCGGGTCATTAACGACACTATTACAGTCATCGAGCCGGTCGGTGGCGGACCGTCAGCGCGGCTGGGAATTCTGTCGAATGACCGGATCGTCAAGATCAACGATACGTCCTCTGTGGGATTCGATGAGAACCGGGTCATGCGAACGCTCCGCGGTCCAAAGGGTTCGAAAGTCAGAGTGGCCATTGTCCGGCCGGGAATCGAGGATGTTCTCGAATTCGAGATCATCAGGGATGAGATCCCGCTGACCAGCATTGATGCTGCGCTCATGGTCCACAAGGACATCGGCTATATTCGCGTAAATCAGTTCAAGGAGGTCACGTACAGTGAAATGGACCGTGCGATCTCCAGGCTTGCCTCTTTAGGAATGAAAAAACTCATCCTCGACCTTCGCATGAACGGAGGAGGGTACCTTGACCAGGCCTTTCGGATGGCGGACATGTTTTTGGATGGCGGTACCGCGAATGCTCCCCGGAAGATCGTCTATACAAAGGCGCGAAAGCCCGAAAACGAGGAATCGTTCTTTGCAAGGACGGGAGATGCATACGAAAAGCTCCCTTTGATCGTCCTTGTCGACAATGGTTCGGCGAGCGCTAGCGAGATTGTGGCCGGCGCGCTGCAGGATTGGGATCGGGGTTTGATCGTCGGGGAAACCACTTTTGGAAAAGGTCTTGTACAACGACAGTTTCCGCTGTCGGACGGCTCTGCTTTTCGACTCACGATTGCGAAGTACTACACGCCAAGCGGGCGACTGATCCAGAGGCCGTACGACGGCAAGGGGCGCGACGAGTACCAGCAGGAAGCGTTCACGCGCAACGAGCAGGAGGGGGAAAACATCGAGCATCGGGAAGAAGCGATGTCGGATTCGACCACCCCCGTGTTCCACACGTCCGGCGGCCGTAATGTGCTTGGCGGAGGAGGCATCACGCCGGATTACATCGTCAAGCCTGGCAACGTCACTCCCCTATTTTCGAACATCGCACGACGGAATCTCTTCTTCGATTTTGTGAAATCGTACATGGAAGGGTCCGGGTTGCAGCTCCGGAAAGTCTACGGCAGCGACATGCAAAAATTCCAGAAGGAATACGTCGTTCCGTCAGGTCTTGCCGCCGACTTCATGACCTTTGTCAAGACCAAGAGCGTCGAAGTGCCGGAGAAAGAATATGCGCAGGATGAGCGATTCATCGGAACCAGGTTGAAAGCGGAAATTGGCAAGACCCTCTACGGTTTCGAAGCATGGATCGCGATCATGCTCGAAGTGGACACGCAATTTCAGAAAGCTGTCACACTCTTTCCGGAAGCACAGAAGATCGCGAAACTGGAGTAGATGTGCGCTGTATTCCGCGTTGCGCCGGTCGATCGATCATTGCGGCGGGGTTCATAGCAGCTACGATAGGACCGTCCGGTGTGTCGACCATGCGGGCGATTGCCCAAGATGCGTTGCACGCAGTCGCGCCAGCTCTTCCGACGGATCACATGTTGCAGGTCGGGGAAGAGCTGGAATATTCAGTGAGTTACTCGTTCTTCTCTATCGGTACTATTCGTTTCAAGATCACCGAACGGACCGAGCATCGTAATCGCGTCGTTTACAAAGCGCATACGATCATCGATTCCAATCCTTCGCTGAGCTGGCTCGCGGATGTCCATATCCGGTTTTACTCGATGATGGATGAGGATGTCTTCACCTATCAATGGTCGGGGGACGACAGTGCCTCGTCGGGAGTCGAATTCCGGATGATGGATTTCGATTATCCCATGAAGAAGATGTACTATGTCCGTGGAGTCCGGCCGAACGGAAAACCTGTGGAAACGTTCGAACGCGAGACCGTAGCAGTCAGCGGCCAAGCACAAGACGGTCTCTCGTTGTTCTATTACGCACGGCGGCACGTTCGTGACAAGCGTGTGGAAGAGATCCCGACGTTCATCGACAAGAAGGAAGAATCTACCCGTATCAATTTCCTGGCAAAGATCGAATCCCAGGAGATCGATGCCGTGGAGTATCCTGTCGAGACGGTCTTTTTCAACGGTCACGCCGGATTCGTCGGCGTCTTCGGATTGACGGGCGGCTTTGAAGGGTGGTTCAGCAACGACGATGCGCGAATCCCCGTCACGGCCAGGTTGAAAGTGATCCTGGGAAGCATCAAAGTGGAGCTGACTGGGTGGAAACGTCCTGGTTGGTCCCCCCCGCGTGCATCGGAATGAATCGCGTCACCGTCCTGCCATATGGCGGGATTCATCCCAGGATCCACGGGACTGTGTTTCTTGCGGACGGTTGTGCGGTCATCGGGGATGTTGAGATCGGAGAAGAAAGCAGTGTGTGGTTTAACGTTGTCGTTCGAGGAGATGTCCATTGGATCCGAATCGGCCGGCGGACCAATATTCAGGATCTTTCCGTGCTTCATGTCAGTTCCGGCGTGGCGCCGCTCTCCATCGGTTCAGGCGTCACGGTCGGACATCGGGCTGTACTCCATGGTTGCACGGTTGAAGACACGTGCCTGATCGGGATGGGTGCGGTAGTTTTGGATCGGGCGCGGATCGGGACAAGATCGCTCGTTGCGGCCGGCGCCGTAGTGCCGGAGGGATTTGATGTGCCGGAAGGGAGCCTGGTTGCGGGTGTGCCCGCAGCGATCAAGCGGAATCTGCGAAAAGAGGAGATCGAGGCCCTTCAACGATCGGCGGATAACTATGTGAACTACGCTCAAACTTACCGTCAGTCAAAGCAGGAGCGTTGATCAAATGAAACTGACATTCTGGGGAGTGCGGGGATCGATACCGACACCGGGTAAACAGACAGTTCGCTATGGCGGGAATACTCCTTCCTTGGAACTGCGGCTCGACGACGATAAACTGATTATCTTTGATGCGGGCACCGGCATCCGGAGTCTTGGCGATTTTCTGATCTCGAAAGGGGAATCGATCAAAGCCCACTTGCTGATCACGCATCCGCATTGGGACCATATCCAAGGATTTCCGTTCTTCAAGCCGGCATTCATATCAGGCAATGAGCTGACGATCGTCGGTACTGAACGCCCGGAAAAATCGCTCAGTGAGATCATAGCCGAGCAGATGAACCGGATCTATTTTCCCGTGCAGTTGCACGACCTTAAGGCAAAGATCAAGTTCATCCCAATCCGGGAGGAGGGAACGCTCAAGATCCACGAGTCGACAGTCCAGTACATTTACGTGAACCATCCCGGATTCACCGTCGCTTTCCGGGTGGAATACAACGGCAAGACGCTCGTCTACATCAGCGACAATGAACCGTTCGACAGAGAGGCTGCAAAATCGCTTACGA
>MHAK01000019.1 GCA_001802945.1 Ignavibacteria bacterium RIFCSPLOWO2_12_FULL_56_21
AAAACATTCAGACACCTGCGCCGGTCGTCGAGACGATCGATCAGATTCCGACCAAACTGCCGGTCCTACCTTTGCGGGACGTCGTGATCTACCCATACATGATCTTCCCCGTCCTCGTCGGCCGGGAATCATCCCTCAAGGCCGCGGCGGCGGCCATGGAGCGGGGCAAGAACATCTTCCTTGTGGCCCAAAAGAACGCATCAGTCGACGACCCCGGGCCGGATGACGTTTATAAGGACGGCACCGTGGCCAAGATCATTCAAATGCTCAAACTGCCCAACGGGCTTATGAAGATCCTGGTGGACGGCCTTGTCCAAGCATCCGCAAAGGAGTACCATCCCCGCCCCGAATACCTCGAAGCGGAAATTGCCATCAATCGCGTTGAACTCCCCGCCGACAAGGAGATCGAAGCGCTCATCCGCCACACCACGGCCCTCTTCACGGAATACGTCCGCCTCAACCGGAACATCCCCGGCGAGGTTCTGATGACGTTCGAAGGGATCAAAGAGCCCCAGCGGAAGATGTTCTACATGGCCGCCAATATCTCGCAAAGCGTCGACGTCAAACAACACATTCTCCAGATCCAGCATCTCCGCGACCAATTCTTCGAGCTCTCCAAGATTCTCACGACGGAAGTTGAGATCCTAAAGATCGAACGGGACATCGACACCAAAGTTCAGGACAACATTCAGAAATCACAGCGGAAGTTCTTTATTCAGGAACAGATCCGCATCCTGCAGGACGAGCTCGGAGAGGACGAGGCGTCTCCCGAGCTGGCAAAGCTCCGGGACCAGATCCGCCGCGCGAAAATGCCGAAAGAGATTTCCGAAAAGGCGCTCGAAGAGTTCAACAAACTGAAAAAGACCCCTCCGATGTCCCCGGAGTTCACTGTTACGCGAAATTATCTCGACTGGCTCATCTCGGTTCCGTGGTTCAAGCGGACCAAGGACGACCTGAACGTTGAGCACGTCCGGAAGATTCTCGACAACGACCATTACAGCCTCGAAAAACCGAAGGAACGCATCGTCGAACACATCGCCGTGCTCAACCTCGTGCGGGAAATGAAGGGACAGATCCTCTGCTTTGTAGGTCCCCCGGGAGTCGGAAAGACCTCCCTGGCCAAATCCATCGCACGGGCACTCGGACGCAAGTTTGTCCGCATCTCGCTCGGCGGCGTGCGGGACGAAGCGGAGATTCGCGGCCACCGTCGGACGTATATCGGCTCCATGCCGGGAAAGATCATCCAATCGATGAAACGAGCGGGAACCGTCAATCCCGTCATCCTTATGGACGAAGTCGATAAAATGAGCATGGATTTCCGGGGCGACCCGTCGGCGGCGCTGCTGGAAGTCCTCGACCCGGAGCAGAATGTCGCTTTCAGCGACCACTATCTCGAGGTCGACTACGACCTTTCCAAGGTCATGTTCATCACCACGGCGAACGTTCGATACAACATACCTCTCCCGCTGCAAGACAGAATGGAGAGCATTGAGCTTCCCGGTTACTTGGAACACGAGAAGAAAGAGATTGCCAAGAGGCACATCGTGCCGCGCCAGCTCGAAGAGCACGGACTCAAGCCCAGTCGGGTCAGCTTTAAGGATGAGGCCATCCTGCGGATCATCCGGGAGTATACCCGGGAAGCGGGTGTACGGAACCTCGAGCGCGAGATTGCATCCGTCTGCCGCAAAGTGGCCAAGACCATCGTCCTCGGCGACAGCAAAAATGGGCACGCGAAGAGTCGATCAAGGTCCAAGGGAAAAGCCGTTGTCATCACTCCGGAAGCCGTTGAACAACATTTGGGCGTTCCGAAATTCCGCGTGAAAGAAGCCGAACGAAAACCGCGCATTGGTTCCGTGACTGGTCTTGCCTGGACGAGCGTCGGCGGAGACATCCTCAACGTCGACGTGACGATCATGCGTGGAGCAGAAAAGCTCACGCTGACCGGTCAGTTGGGCGATGTCATGAAGGAATCTGCCCAGGCAGCGTTGTCGTATATACGTTCGAACCCCAAATTGTTCGGCGTCAATCCGGAATTCACCAAGGGTCGGGAGATTCACGTTCACCTGCCCGAAGGATCGATCCCCAAGGACGGTCCCTCTGCCGGCATTACGCTGGCCATGGCTATTATCTCGGCGGCAAGCGGCAAGCCCGCCCGGAATGACGTTGCGATGACGGGCGAGATAACCCTACGGGGCAATGTCCTGCCGATCGGCGGTCTCAATGAAAAACTCCTTGCTGCCCAACGCAGCGGTATCACCACGGTCCTTATTCCAAAGGAAAACGTCAAGGACCTGGAGGAGATACCAGCCCGTGTAAAGGAAGGGCTGAAGATTATCGCCGTGGAGACGATTCAGGAGGCGTTCAAGCACGTGTTCAAGGGCAGGCGCAGCTCCTGAGGCGCGCTCTTAAAAACTTTCCCACGAAGAACACGAAGACAGCGTAGATCTGGAGTACACAAAGGGCCACGAAGAGTCAAGATATTATTATCACATTCGTGTCTATTCGTGGGCCACGTTTTATGTGGCATTCGTGTTCATTCGTGGGCCCATCTTTTAAAGATTGCCCACGAAGCACACGAATACATGGTAAATCTGGAGTAGACAAAGGGGCACGAAGAGTAGGAATGTATTCTAACCCATATTCGTGTCCATTCGTGGGCCAATCTTCAAGTCGCCGAAGAGACTTTATCAAAACCTGGCTCGAATAAGAGAGTGCACCACTACCATTTTTCCCCGTTCCTGCGTACAATACAAACGAAATGAATTTCCAAGTCACCGCCCGTAAATGGCGGCCGATGGTGTTTGAAGACGTCGTCGGCCAGTCTCACGTCACGAGTACGCTCCGAAACGCGCTGGCAACCAATCGCGTTGCTCACGCCTATATTTTCAGCGGTACCCGCGGGTGCGGCAAGACGACAACTGCCCGCATCCTCGCCCGCGCGCTCAACTGCCTTTCGCCGAAGGATCAAAACCCGGACAACACCTGCGACGTATGTCAGGAGATTACCTCCGGACGAAGCCTTGACGTGATCGAGATCGACGGCGCATCGAACCGGGGCGTTGAGGAGATTCGCAATCTGCGGGAGTCCGTGCGATACGCTCCGACCCGGGCCAAATTCAAGTTATATATCATCGATGAAGTCCACATGCTGACCAAGGAGGCCTTCAACGCGTTGCTGAAGACGCTGGAAGAGCCTCCGTCACACGCGATCTTTGTGTTTGCCACGACTGAGATTCACAAGGTGCCGATGACGATCCTGTCCAGGTGTCAGCGGTTCGATTTCCGCCGGATTGCCACGGAAGAGATCGTTGCACGGCTCACATACATCGCCGCCGAGGAAAAGGTGACGATCGGCGAAGACGCGTTGACAGTCATAGCCAAGAAAGGCGACGGGTCCATGCGGGACGCTCAGAGCATCTTCGACCAGGTGCGGGCGTTCTGCGGAAGCACGATCGCGACAATGGATGTGCTGAGAGCGCTAAATGCAGTCGACCAGGAGGTGTTTTTCAAGTTCTCTGCGGTCGTCTTGTCTAAAGACGCGCCGGGTGCGCTGGCCAGGGTTGACGAGGTCGTCAAAAGCGGATACGACCTGCGGGAATTTGTCGGCGGGCTGGCGGAACACTTCCGCAATCTGCTCATCGTGCGTGCAAGCGGATCGACCGACCTTGTGGAAATGTCGGCTACGTACAAGAAACGATATGAAGAAGAAGCCGGCCGCTTCTCCGAGGCGGACCTCCTTCGCATTCTCAAGCATGTGCACGAGCTTGAATCGTCGCTCCGGTTTGCCTCACAGCCGAGATATAAACTGGAAGCGGTCATACTGCAGCTGGCACGGATGGAATCGTCCGTCAAGATCGAGGAACTGATCCATCGACTTGACGATCTGAAGAAGAATTTGGGTGCGTCCTCTGCGTCGTCGTCAACGGGTCCGACAAAAGCAGTTTCTCCGGTACCGACGAGCGAAGTGCGCGTAGTCGGGTCGGTCAACGCCGGCCCAATGACAGCTCCCGCCGCCGTAAAGTACTCGGCGTTCTTTGGCAAACCCGCCTGGAGTCGTGCATCGGCATCCGAACACACTGTCTCGCCGTCCTCCCTTCCTGCGGCGGGACAGATGCCTGCGGCATCAAGGGAACAGATTATCGCGCGCTGGGACGAGGTCGTCGGCGATGTTCTGAGAACGCGCATCGCTGTAGGAACAACGTTGAGCGAGAGCCGACTGCTCGACGTCGACAATGGTCTGCTCCGCATCGCATGTCCCGACGAGTACCATGTGTCGACCCTCCAGAAACACAAGGAATATCTGGCCGACACCGTCTTCCGGCTTGTCGGTGCACGCGTACTCGTGGAACCGGTTCTGAGCGACGGCCGAAAAAGCGTCATCACCTACACGCCGGTCCAGGAATCGGAACGCAAAAGCGTGATCGTGACCGCATTACAACCGCCGACAGAGCAAGAAACCAAGGACCACCCCGTTCTTGCGGCCCTTAAACGCGAACTGGGCGCCGAACGCGTGGATTAAAAATTTTCCGGGCCTTGACTCTTCCGGCCCCGACCGCTACATTATTCATGAAAGGACCGCAGAGTATCGGATAGTTGATAGAGATTGTTGTGATTTCGCAGTACACACGTCTCTCTATCTCTGTCTTGTGGCCGAATTCGCAGGGTAAGAGAGCGAATTCGGCATTTTTGTTTTCTGTGCAGACGCCCGTTGCGGGAAGTACACGGTCATGGTTCATGAAAACGAATATATCGATCAGAAAAAATCAGGCAGCCCTTTGAAGACAGGATCCGCCTTTCTTCTTTTCCTCATGCTTGTCGCAGGCCCGGCCGGCGCTCAAACCGTGGCAAAATACGCCGGTGAATTCCTGTCGATCGGCGTAGGCGGACGAGCCCTTGGCCTGGGAGGGGCCTATGTCGCGCTCGCCGAGGACGCGACCGGCGGCTACTGGAATCCCGCAGCGCTCGCCGCTTTGACGTATCCGGAAGTCGGACTTATGCACGAGGAGCGTTTTGCCGGCCTGATCAACTACGATTTTGGCGCAGTCGTCATCCCATACGGCCCGGATGCCAGCCTGGGCCTCAGCATCATCCGCCTGGGTATCGACGGTATTCCGGACTCGCGTGATGCGCTGATCGATCAAAATGGAAACGGAATCCTGGACGCCGGAGAGCGACTGGACTATTCCCGAATCACCTACTTCAGCGCATCCGACCTTGCCGTCTATGTAACATATGCGCAGCGTTCATCGGATGACCTTTTCTACGGATGTAACGTGAAACTCATCCGGCGAAGCCTTGCAAACGGGTCCGCAACAGGCATCGGTTTCGACGCCGGCGTCCGCTACCGGCTCTTAGAAAACGTTTTTGTTGGCGCGAACGCGCAAGACATCACGACCACGCTTGTCGCATGGTCGACGGGGAGGAACGAGCTGATCTCACCGACGCTGAAAGTCGGTGGAGCGGCGATATTCGAGATGTTCAACGGCAGGCTGACGCCGACGGCCGATATGGACATCCGGTTTGAGAACCGCCGAACTGCTGCCGTGTCAAATCTCGGACCTATCAGCTTCGACCCCCACGCAGGAGTGGAGTTCGACTACAAGAACACGGTAGCGGTGCGGGTGGGCTATAGCGACATTCAACAAGCGACGCTTGGCGCAGGCCTGCATCTCCGAAAACTCGACATCGACTATTCCTTCACGGGATTCGGTGGAAACGCTGAACTGGGATCGACCCATCGGATCTCGCTGAGGTTAATGTTGCAGGAAGAGAAGTTTAAGAGGGGAAATTCCGAGACAGAAGAGTAGAGACAGGCTTCCGGCCCTCGGTCAAGCAGTCAAATAAAAAAGCCCCGCACCGCGGGGCCTTCGTGTTTGTATGCAGACCGCTCGGTCTACTTCGTCTTCATGACAAACACGCCGTTCCAATCGGGGGGCGGCGGGGCGATCTGATATAGTCCGGCGCGCTCTGAATAGATCTGTGCAACATGACACGTCGGGTCAAGCTGCACGGCTTGCTGCATGTAGGCGATGCACTCGTCCCATTTGCGCTGCCGGTACAACCGCAGACCTTCGTGGTAGACATCGAGCGCCTGCTTCTGCTCTTCTGTCATCGTCATGTTGTTGCGGCCGAGAAGCTCATACACAGTCACCGGCTCTGTCTTTCCCTTCACCTGGATCATGTCCAATTCACGAACCTGAACATTGTTCTTCACCAAACGGTGAGTGAATTCGCTGATCATGATGAACGACTCGTACTGCTTGTTCGCACCTTCCAGCCGCGACGCCAGGTTCACGCTGTCGCCAATGACGGTGTAATCGAAGCGATCTTTTCCCCCCATGTTCCCGACGATGACAGTTCCCGTATTGAGGCCGCATCGAGCGGATAGTTCCGGTCGCCCCTCTTTCTTCCACTTCTTCCGCAATTCCGCAAGCCGCTGCTGCATCTCGAGCGCCGCATAACAGCCGCGCAATGCGTGGTCTTTCTGCGGCAAGGGAGCTCCCCAGAACGCCATGACGGCATCGCCGACATATTTATCGAGCGTTCCGTCGTACTTGAGCACAATTGCCGTCATTTCTTCAAGGTACTCGTTCAGCAGCTCTACGAGCCCTTCCGGCTTCCCGTGATAGTGCTCGGAGATCGTGGTAAAGGAGGCGATGTCGGAAAAAAAGATGGTCAGATCACGCTGATCGCCTCCCAGCTTCGCCTTGGAAGGGTCGTTGACGAGAATGTTGACGACGGCGGGATTGAGGTAATGGGAGAAGACGTTCTTGATCAACGCTTTTTGCTGACGTTCGCCGAGATATTGATAAACGGCCGTCGCCAGATAGGCAAAGACCAGCGACAGGCTGGGATTGACAACGTTGATAAGGAGGCTCGATTGACTGAAGACAACGACGCCAAGCTCGAACACGCCTCCGATAAGAAGCAGCATAAAAAGAAATGCTCCGACCTCCACAAGCCAGGTCTGGCGCACTTTGATTTTCTTGAAGGCCAGCAATCCAAGAAATCCGGCAACCGAAAGTATCAGAACAAGAAAAACCTCGGATAAGGGGTCGATGGTAGTGATGAAACGGCCATCCAGCACATTTTGAATGGCTGTCGAATGGATTTCAACCCCATTCATCGAGTAGTTCTTCTTTCCCGCATCGTCTTTGTAGAGCGGCGTGCTGTGATAGTCCCGCTCCTCGGCCATTACCGAACCGATCATAACGATCTTGTTCTTAAAGAGCGCCATCGTCGCCTCGTCGTATGCGTCGATGGATGTTTCGAGTTCGATCTCGTCCTTTGTCTGGAACGCGTCGTCGTCGATGACCTGGGAGAACGGAACGTACCTGAAGGTCCCGTCCGGTCCATAATAATTGAGCAGGAAGTCCGACGGATTGTACCTCGGTATCCGCTGATTGCGGTACACGAAAGCGTCCCCATCAAGATTGACGACCTGGAGCGGTTTCAAACGAAAAGCTTTGTTCAGGGCCGCAAACGCCAGCGTGGGCGTGTAATCTCCCTCGGCGACGATCATCGGCATATACCGGCGGCAGACATCGTCCCGGTCCTTAACGACATTGGTCATGCCGATGCCAATGTTCTTATTATCCTTGTAAAAGACGTTGTTGTAGGTCTTGTCGAGTGACCGCACCTCTGCGTACTCGGACGAGGCGCCCGTTTGAACGGTCGCACCGAGGACGACGTTGTTGGTCCGTCGGAGGACATCAGCAAAGACGGAGTCCTCCTCACGCGGGGACTGGAAGGTAATATCAAATACGATCGCACGGGCTCCGGCGCGGACAAGGTTCTCGGTCAGGTGTGCATAATAACTGCGCGGGAACGGGAACGGCTCAGGCATAGCCTTGAGATCCTCATCCGAGATCTTCACAATGACAACGTCGGACCGGTCTTTGAACCCGGCGGCGATCTCGGCATCGTAGGAGCTCTGATGTCGGTAGTCGATCGTCAGTCCCTCAACATTCTTAAGGAACCCGATCTCAAACAGCCAACCTTGCGTGAGGACGATGACAACAAGCCCGATACCCAGGCCGATTGCGACCTTGATGAGCTGGGGAACGACCTTTGTCTTGAATTCGTATGAAGTCATAACCGGCGTGGCTTCTCAGAAATTATACCGGTACACAAAAGACATGATCGTGTCGTCCTTTATGCCGGAATTTTGATATATGTCCAGAAGCAATTCGAAGACATGTGCCCGATACGTGTAATCTCCGCCGAAGCGGATGGCGGTCCGATTGACATCACCGAACGTCGGGGCGATCTGGGCGGTCAAGCGCAATGCGTCATTCATCATTCTATACTGTGCGCCAAGGCTGACGGACGTGTAGTTGAATTTCAGTTCGGTGAGAAGGCTGTCCGTATAATAGACGGCACTGTCGGCCC
Source organism: Ignavibacteria bacterium RIFCSPLOWO2_12_FULL_56_21 (assembly GCA_001802945.1). Taxonomy (GTDB): domain Bacteria; phylum Bacteroidota; class Ignavibacteria; order UBA10030; family UBA10030; genus 2-02-FULL-55-14. The sequence goes on from MHAK01000019.1 coordinate 8,392, forward strand.
CGCTGGCAGAATAGAAGAATTGATTGAAGCTGGATGTCTGGCTTGTAGAGAAGCTGACCGTTGTTTGGAAGGGTATCTTGAAAAACGTCGAAACCGACCCCTGCAAATACATACTCTTTTGATCCCGACGATAGATCGTCTTGTCGTCCCGGTTCACCGTGTTGAAACTCAACGTAACAAAGTTGCGGATCGATCCGGGGATATCGTAGGACATGCCAAGCGTGTACCGGGTGGCGGCATCATCGGCGGCCCCGGATGAATCTCTGAACGATCTTAGTGAATCGGTTATTCCCGGAGGACGGATAAATTGATCGTTGAGGCGAGAATTCAGGCCATAGCCCAACTGAATCGTAGGATATCCGGCGCCGTGGGCGTAGGTTACCGCCGTGCTCAGGTTCCCGTATTTCGTCGTACCGGTTTTCGTGTCCGAAAGATTATCTCCCTTCGACTCATACGAAATGCTCGCGAACAGCCTGTTGCTGAGCAATCGAATGTTGTCCGACACCGCTAT
>MHAK01000020.1 GCA_001802945.1 Ignavibacteria bacterium RIFCSPLOWO2_12_FULL_56_21
TGCGAGCCCGTCGATGTATTTCATCGCTATATGCACAAGTGCCTGCATTTCCTTCACCGTGTTCCGTAAGAGGAAACGGAGCGGACACCGTGGCACTCTTTGACACGCTCCGTCTTTGGCAGATTCTCAATTGCGATAATCCAACCTCCGCCGCTTTCTGACGTCTGCCTTCTGACCTCTGACGTCTGACCTCTGCATTCTCCATTCTGCTTTCTCATTTCTGCTTCCCTCTTCCTTGCGCCTCATCCTCCAGAAGACTACATTTTCCTCGCATACATGTACGAAGGGGAATTCTGGTAGGCGTTTTTGTTCTGCATGCTCGCACTCATAACGCAATTGCATGCGTTCGATATTCCTCGCTGCTGTCGTGACCATGGTCTGCACGCTCGAGTCCCATGCCCGACAACTCAACCAAGACCTTCAAGACTCCACGGCGATCCCCGAGGTGGCCCCGGTGGCCAAAAACTCGGTCTACCTGGAGTTGCTGGGAACCCTAATCGTCTACAGCATCAACTATGAACGAAAGGTTGGACCTGTCAGCGTACGCGTGGGAATCGAACCCTTGCACGGCCCGGCCATCCCCATTCTCGTAAATTACTACGTCAGAAAAGACCGCATAGAGCTTGGGGCTGGTGCGATTGTGCTGCCAAAACGGAAGTTTCCGTACGCCCGCTTCCAACCGGAGAAGAGATCGCTTCTTTGGACCGCGGGCATCGGATATCGACATCAACCGGACGACGGCGGCATTATATTTCGCGTGACTTTCGTCGCACTCTTTGCGAAGACGGCAGCGGGAAGCGGCGGCACCCTTCTTCCTGTTCCCGCTCCTGGTCCAGCCGGAACTCTACCCTTCAGGCCTTGGTTCGGCGTTAGTATCGGCTATGCATTCTAGTTTTGAAACATAAGGGGCCCATGCCTGATCGCGACGGCGATGGGGAGCTCACAGTCTTAGACGTCGATTTCATTCTTCATGGGACGCCATCCACCTGACCACTTCATATGAAGCCCGCCGGTTTTGCAGTCATACTTCTCATGCTCCTCTTTTCTTCTTGCAGGAAAAGCGGTGAGTTATCGCCGAGCGATCGAGCCGTCATCACGAAAGATGTCCAGCTCGTCCTAACCTCCATGTCGGACTCGCTTCAGGCAAACGGACTTACCGGCTGGATCCCCTTCTTGCACAACTCGCGGGATTTCACGTGGGAATTCAACGGAGCGCCGTCTTCCTATGATACGCTCATCGCGAACATGCGGAACGAAGCCGCATTGTTCCGGTCCATAACATTGAGATGGGAAAGTGTGCAAATAGAACCCCTCAACGAACATGAAGCGCACGTGGTCGCGAAATACAACGAGACGGTCATCGACGCAAACGGCGTGCAGTACATTCTGCGCGGCTCAGTCGACTGCACATTGGATAAGGTCGATGGTTCCTGGAAATTCAAGAGCGGCCGAACGCTTACAGATGCAAAGAGTATGTCTCGCTAAGAGCTTTTTCAAGTAGCGGCTGGAGGAATGAAAGTATCCACAAGAACATGCAGAGAGCATTCCTCTTCTGGGATCTGTAAGGAATCAGCGACCGTGACCGTACCGTTATGATGAGGAGCAGTCAATGGATAGAGGCGGATTGGTGTCCATCAAGACATATGGAAACGAGCTTGACGCCCAAGTGGCGAAGCAACACCTGGAGTCTCATGGAATCGAGGCTTTGATCACGAAAGATGATTGCGGCGGAATGCGTCCGTGGCTTCAGTATCGACAGGGAATTACGTTGCAGGTGTTTGAACGGGATGTGCAGGAGGCGAACACTGTTCTTAAGGCTATGTAGTATGTGTTAATCCTGGTTGTCATCAATGCATTACCGGGCGATCTTCTGCACGTGTTTCCTCTTGTGTTTACCCTCCCTGTCCGCACAGCCTGTCCAACGGCAACAGCTCTCCGGCAACGATCTCCCTACCGTGAGTTTTGCCGACTCGCTTCATGGATGGGTCGGGGGCGTGAATACCCTCATGCGTACTACTGACGGGGGAGCGACGTGGGTATCGAACATCCTTGCGGCCAACGGAGGAAGCTTTACTTCAGTGAAGGCCGTCGGCCCCGCCCACGCCTGGGTAGTTTGGCGGAACGGCGCTTACAGTTACGTGGCAAGAACTTTGAATGCAGGCGGATCGTGGGATACTGTGCGCTCCATGTACTTCAACACGATATGCAAGTTTACGTTCACGCATATTGACGCCCTCGACAGCGTTCGATGCTGGGTGGTCGGGAGCGTCGACTGGCTCTGCGCCGGCCCGCCGTATGCGGAAAAAACAACGGATGGCGGAGCTTCCTGGTCGTGGCTCGGAGGAACATAGCCCCTGGGCTTTGTTTGTGGAAGTTACACCGCAATGCGTGTGCTATCCGATTCGGTCGCTGCTTTGCTCTATTGCCATAAACAGATCATTCACACGGTGAACGCGGGTGTAACATGGGTCCTGGATTCGCTTGACCACTCGTATAACGATATAGCGACGCCTGAGAAGGACTATATGTGGCTGGTAGGCACTTCCGGAGCAATTGTTCGAAGCACGGATAACGGAACTTCGTGGATGCAACAGCCGGCCCCTACAACTTCTGACCTCTTTTCAATTCACGCACTTAACACATCTGTGGCGTGGGCAGTCGGAGCCACCGGAACCGTGCTCTTTACGAATGATGGCGGATCTACGTGGGACTCCTTAGCAGTCGGAACGAGTCAAAACCTGAACTCCGTATGTTTCTCCGACGAAAACCATGGCTGGATCGTCGGAGACGGTGGAGTCATTGTTCAATTCAAACGAGGAGTCATTACTTCCACAGAGGATTCGCCTTCATCGCCGTTTTCTTTCACGCTTATTGGCAACTATCCCAATCCGTTCAATCCCTCGACAACAATCGCCTATAGGATTCCTTTGCGATCGCGTGTTCGACTTCGGATCTTCGACCAGTTAGGGCGAGTCGTGTCAACGCTGGTGGATCAAGAACAATCAGAGGGGGCTTATTCGGTCGTTTGGTCTTCCGCCGCGATGAGCTCTGGAATATATATTGTCACGTTAACAACCGACTATGCCGTGCATTCAAGAAAGATGGTTATCGTTCGATAGCGGCAATCGAGGCAACGCTCTGCCTCTAGTTTCGCCCTCCTCTTTTATATCGGTCTTTCTTCGTGTACCTTCTTTAAGAGCGCATCAACAAGCACGCTGAGTAATCCAGAAGTTCCATTGTGAAACGACCTCCTCACGCTTGCATAGCCATGTCGTCCCGCCGAACACCTCCATCATCGCCTCTCGAAACACAGGTGCGAGAATACCTGCAATTCCTCCGCCTGGAGCGCGGCCTCTCCGCCAATACGCTCGCGTCCTATGCGTTCGACCTGAAAAAATACCGGGCGTTCCTGAACAAGCACACATGCGACGACGCCCGCGAAGTCACAACCGAGCTCGTGTCGGCCTTCCTTCAGTCGCTCCATCGAACGGGACTCGCACCCCGCAGCCTCTCCCGCCACCTTTCCGCCGTCCGGGGATTGCACCGCTTCTTAACGTCCGAAGGCAAGGCTGTGACCGATCCGACCGAGCTCGTCGACGGGCCGAAGAAAAGCCGCGACCTTCCCGATGTCCTTACGATCCCTGAGATCGATGCGATCTTGAACCAGCCGTCGACATCGGAACCTCTCGGCATACGCGACCGGGCGATCCTGGAAACGATGTACGCCTGCGGACTCCGGGTTAGCGAGCTCGTTGACCTGAAACAGTCCGACCTGCTCCTCGATGAAGGAATCGTTCGCGTGTTCGGCAAGGGCTCCAAGGAACGGATCGTGCCGATCGGACGCTCAGCGCAGAAATGGATAAAGAAATACCGAAGGGATGCCCGCGTATCGCTGGCCGGCAAAGGCAAATCCAAAGATATTCTCTTCCTCAATTCCAGGGGCTCGCGACTCGGAAGAGAATGGATCTGGAAGATGGTTTCCAAATACACCAAACAGGCCGGCATCAAGAAAGACGTCCATCCTCATACGTTCCGTCATTCCTTCGCGACGCATCTGTTGGAGGGTGGGGCCGATCTTCGTGTTGTCCAGGAATTATTGGGGCATGTGGATATTTCGACGACAGAGATCTATACGCATATCGACAGAGAGTATTTGAAGGAAGTGCATCGGACGTTCCATCCGCGGGCGTAGGAGCAAGATGAAGGTCTTATGGTCAGGAATGTTGCCCGCCCGAACGACCGATAGTCTGACCTTTACTGTTCGGTCGGGCGGGGAATATTGGAATGATGGAATGAAACAATTCCAATATTCCATTATTCCAGTTTTCCATTATTCCATTACCCCTTCCGCTTCACCTCTGTACCGCCTTGAATCCCGCCCCTTTTTTTGGCTAATTGAATGAAGACGCGAAGGTCCGAGAAACCGAAGAGGCCGGGCCTTCGCGTTCATGTTCACTTTACGGAGTCCAAGTGGAGTATCTCTATATATTGCCTGTCCTGCTGTTTTCCGTGATCGTTCACGAAATCTCCCACGGATGGCTCGCCCTCCGGCTCGGAGACCCGACTGCGCGTGACGCGGGACGGCTGACGTTCAACCCTATCCCCCATCTCGACCTGTTCGGGTCCATCATTCTGCCCGCCATTCTCGTTTTCACCGGATCATCTTTTTTCCTTGCCTGGGCTAAACCCGTTCCCGTCAATCCGGCGAATTTGCGCAATCCACGCCGCGACGATGTGCTCGTCTCTGTTGTGGGACCGTTCTCCAACCTCGTCGTCGGCCTCGGATGTGCTATTATGTTCGTCCTGTCGATCCACATACTGGGCGCACCCGACCCGCAGAACATCTCCGTCGGCCGGTATGCCGCAGACACCGTGTTAAACATGTTCTACATCGGTATTCCCGTCAACATCGCGCTGGCGCTGTTCAATCTTCTCCCCATACCGCCATTGGACGGGTCGCATATTCTTGCGTCCATCCTACCCGGCCGATTGTCCATGATGTACCGTCAGGTCGGCTTCGCCGGCATCCTGATTCTTGTGGTAGTCATGCGGTTGGAGCCCGTTCGTATTGCTTTTGGCGCCGCCCAATCGGCGCTGATGATCCCGTACAATTTTTTGATTCAGATCCTCACATGAAGCCTTCGGACCGCCGCATCATCGCCCTCGCGGAGGGAAAATTCAGCCCGCTGAAGTCGAAGACGGCCAACGGCGCCATCGTGTATCTTCGCGACCAGGTCCTGGCGGTCATCGACAGCACGAAGGCCGGCATGACGGCGCAACGGGTCCTCGGTTACGGCGGCGACATACCCGTCGTCCGCTCGATCGACGAAGGACTTGCGCTCAAGCCAACCCATCTGCTCATCGGCCTTGCTCCCCCGGGCGGACGCCTCCCCGATTCCTGGCGAGAGATCATCAAGAGAACTCTCCGGACCGGCGTGCATGTTTTGTCCGGTTTACATACTCTCCTCACGGACGACCCCGAATTCGTCGCCATCGCACGCGAGAACAACGCTACGATCACCGACTACCGCCGCATCCCTCCCGAATCCGAGATCATTCCGAAGGCTTCATGGACTTCGCGCAAAGCCAAGGTTGTCCTCACTGTTGGCACCGACTGCAACATCGGCAAGATGACGACGATGCTGCAGACGGTGAAGGATTTCGAACGCCGCGGACTCAAGGCCGACTTCGTCGCCACGGGACAGACCGGCATGCTCATCCGCGGACGGGGCATCGCCGTCGATTCCATCATCAGCGACTACACCTCCGGCTGCATCGAAAAGGAGGTCGACCAATCGGTTGCGGAAGGGTACGACTACATTTTCGTCGAAGGGCAGGGGGCGCTGACGCATCAGGGCTATTCGGCCGTCACGCTCGGACTCATCCACGGAACGATGCCGGATGCGTTCATTCTGTGTCATCAGCCCACGCGTCTGAAGGACGACTATGGCGTGACCCTCCCGACGCTGAAATATGCGATCGAGCTCCATGAGATGGTCCTCCGGCAATTCAAGACGGCGAAGGTTGTCGGCATTGCCGTCAACTCGATCGGACTGACCGACGAGGAATCACACGCCGCCGCGAAACGCATCGAGCAGGAAACGGGACTGCCCGCTGTCGACACGTTCCGATTTGGCGCCGCAAAGCTCGCAGACGCGCTCTTGAACCACTTTCGTTCTCACGTTCTCAAACAGGCCGCGTCATAAATAATTCATACTCACATTCTTCCGTTCTCACGTTCTCATTCCTGAACCCGATCTATGCCTCTTATTGGTTACCGAGAAAATTCCCTGTACTGCGAAGATGTCCTCGTCGCCGAGCTCGCCGAAGAGTACGGTACACCGTTGTATGTCTACAGCAGGAACAGGATCCTCGAAAATTACCGGACGTTCGCCCGCGCGCTCGAAGGCGCGGATGCCGTCGTCTGCTACGCACTGAAGGCCAACTCAAATCCGGCCATCCTGAAGATGCTCGCTGACGAAGGGGCCGGCGCGGATGTGGTATCGTCCGGAGAACTGCACCTTGCCGGGAAGGCCGGCTTTGCCCGGGCCAAGACTGCTTTTGCGGGCGTCGGTAAGCGCGAAGACGAGATTGCGTACGCACTCGACCAGGGAATCGCCTCGTTCAACGTCGAATCGCTCCCGGAACTCCAACTCCTGTCTCTTGCAACCGTCCGGAAGAACGTAAAAACCCGCGTATCGCTTCGAATCAATCCGGATATCGACGCACAAAGTCATCCGTACATCACCACCGGGCTCAACACCAACAAATTCGGGATCGAAGCCTCCAAGGCGCTCGAGGCGTTCACGTATGCCGCGTCCCTTCCCGGACTCGACGTGAAAGGCGTACATATTCACATAGGCTCGCAGATCATCACGCCCGATCCGTTTGTCGCTGCGGCGAAATTCCTGGCGGATTTCGTCCCCAAGGTGCAGAGCGCCGGTGTCGATATTCGTCACATCGACTTCGGCGGCGGTTTCGGCGTGCCGTATTACAACGCCGTCCGGCACGAAGCCATCCCCGCCGAAGACGGCATGCACGATGCCATCGCCTCGCCAGCCGACATTCTTGTCCAGGTGCGACAGATCCTCGACCCGCTTGGTTGTTCGCTGTGGCTCGAGCCGGGGCGTGCGATCGTCGCGGACGCCGGTTTCCTCGTGACCCGCGTGCTCTACCACAAGGAGACGAGTGCCAAGAAGTTCCTCATCGTCGACGCCGCCATGACGGACTTGTTGCGTCCGAGCCTGTACAATGCGCATCACCAGATCGTCCCATGCGAAATTTCGACCTTCGAGCATGAACTCGTCGACGTTGTCGGTCCGGTCTGCGAATCGGGCGATTTTCTCGCCCGCGAACGGGCTATGAACAAGATGCATCCGGGGGAATATGCAGCGGTCATGACCGCCGGAGCGTACGGCTTCGCACTCTCTTCGCATTACAACTCCCGTCCGCGACCGGCGGAGGTGCTGATCAACGGAGACAGGGTGAGGATCGTGCGGCAGAGGGAAACATTTGAGGATCTGTGAGAAGCAGAAACTGAAATTTCGAATGTCGAATACTAAATGTAGAATATTGCTCTTCAAATGAAATTCTCTCTCATTTTCTTTCTTTCTGCTCTTCTGCTCTTGTCCTGCAATAGTGGTGACAAGAAGAAATCCACTGACCTCGTTACCTTTCCGCTGAAAGGGGAGGTCGTCAAGATCGATAAGTCCAAGAAGCGGATCAGCATCGCGCATGAGGAGATCCCCGACTACATGGAAGCGATGACGATGCCGTTCAAAGTGAAGGACACGACGTATCTGGACGCCGTCCATGTGGGCGATTCGATCACTGCTACGCTCGCCGTTTCGCGAACTGAGTCGTGGCTGGAGGGAATTGTCGTCGTCGGCAAAGGCAAAGCGACCATGATGACCCCCGAAGACGTGATGTTCAAGAAGCTGTATGGGGAAGGCAAGCCGCTGCCCGACCTGGAATTCGTCAACCAGGCAAAAAAGACGTTCCGGTTCGGCGAACTCAAGGGAAAGGCCGTCGCCCTGACGTTCATCTACACTCGCTGCCCGCTTCCCGACTTCTGCATTCGCATGAGCGACCAGTTCTCACGCGTGCAGAGGACCATGAAGAAGGACGGTACAGTCGACGGCCGGTGGCATCTCGTGACCGTTTCTTTCGACCCGAATAAGGACACGCCGGCCGTTCTGACAAAATACGGCGAGCAGTATAACGCAGATTTCCGTGTGTGGGACTTTGTCACGGCTCCCGTTGCGACGATCCAGCAATTCGCCGCCGGATTTGACCTGTACGTGGCCGACGGCGAAGGTGGCCTGATCGACCACAACCTCCGAACCGCGTTGATCGATAAGGAAGGTAGGCTTGTAAAGGTGATCAAGGGCAACGAATGGCAGGCGGACGAGGTCGTTGCGGAGCTGAAGGCTTTGGCCAGGAAATAGCCGGGAAAGAAGAGTTGTCCACGAAGTGCCACTAAGGCGAGTAAAAGCCGTGACACTAAGGGACACGAAGGTGAAGTGATTGTTTTTGACTTCGTGTGTCTTAGTGGCCCTTAGTGGATATCTTTGTAGCTAAGGCCTTCCAGGCACAGAGGATCGTCCACGAATGAACACGAATTGTGGAGTAGAACTCGGACACGAAGAGACACGAATGTGGTATTGATTTGGGAAGTGCCCGGGGAAAAGAATTTCACGCAAAGATATGAGAGTCCCGGAGGGACTTTTTCAAAACTACCCTTGCCTTCAGTCAAAGGCAGAGCTTTCACTGCTAGAGATTGAACAATCAACAAGAAACAAGGATTGATGATGTAAGAAGGTGCATCGCGCGGCTTTAAGAATGCAGCTTAAACGATCGCACTTGGTAATTGAAAGTTCCGTGTTGGCTGTTCATTATTGACTGCTTCACCTTAATCCAGGCCTGCAGATGGCTCTGAGGCGAGATGTGACTTGTGGTGGGTGAAGCGCGGTGTAAAAGATTCGACCACGAATGGACACGAATTCGTGCGTATTCGTGGAACCTCTTTCACATGTCTGAACACATTTTGATCTCATGAAGCAAGATTTCCGACAGCGACTCAAGAAGGGCCCGATCCTCTGCGACGGCGCCATGGGAACGCTGCTCGACCTGTACGAATATGCCGAGCAACCGCGTGAGATTCATAACGCCACGCATCCCGAGATCATCGAGCGTATCCACCGCGAATATATCGAGGCCGGGTCGGAGATCATTCAGACGAACACGTACGGGGGAAATCGGTATCGGCTTGCCGAGTATCATCTCGCCGATCGCGTCGAAGAGCTCAATCGCCTTGGTGTCGAGATCGCGCGTAGGGCTGCGGACGATAGCGTCTATGTCGCCGGGTCGGTCGGACCGACGGGCAAGTTGCTGCAACCCATCGGCAAGCTGAAGCTGCAGGAAGCGCGCGACGCATTTCGCCAGCAGATCGAAGTGCTGCTGAAAGCCGGAGTCGACCTGATCATGTTGGAAACTTTCGTCAGCCTGCATGAATTGGACGAAGCCCTGGCGGCCGCAAAAGAACTGACCAAGCTCCCCGTTGTCGCGCAGAAGACGTTCCCCGAGGACGGCGCCATTCTTTCCGGCTCTTTCCCCGTCGAGGTCGCCGAGCATCTTCTCTCACGCGGGGCGGACGTCGTGGGAGCCAACTGCACTGTCGGTCCGCAGCGCATGTTCAGCATCATCACATCGATGCACAAAGAGGGAATCTATCTCTCCGCCCAGCCCGCCGCCGGCATTCCAACGCTGCTCGACGGCCGTGCGCTCTACCATACGTCGCCCGAGTATCTCGCACAGTACGCACGAGAATTGCTGCAGGCCGGCGTTACGATCGTCGGCGCCTGCTGCGGTTCGACACCCGCCCATCTTCGCGAGATCAAAAAAGTCCTGGATGAATTTCGCTCCTCCCCCGCCGGCGCGACGCGTGAGAGGACCCCGCAGATTCAGGTCAGGGAACGTTCCGGCCCGGCCGACGCCGCCGACGTGGCGCCCGACAGCCGTTCGCGCTTTGCCCGCAATCTCGGAACCAAATTCCTTACCTCCGTCGAGCTCGACGTTCCCCGCGGGCTCGACATGTCCTCCGTCCTCGATGGAGCACGCTATCTCCATCGCCACGGCATCGACGCCATCAACATTACCGACGGTGCACGGGCGCGCTTGCGCATCTCCTCCGTCGCCCTCTCCCACATGCTCCAGCGGGATGTCGGCATCGAAGCGATGATGCACATGACCACCCGCGACAGAAACATGATCGGCGTCCAAGCGGAGCTCCTTGGCGCACATGCGCTCGGGATCCGGAATGTCCTGTTCATCACCGGCGATCCGACGAACATCGGGGACTACCCACAGGCGACGTCGGTGTTCGACATCGATTCCTCCGGACTCATCCGCTCGGCGCGTGCAATGAACGAAGGCCGCGACCTGATGGGCAATGCCATCGGCCAATCGACGTCGTTCCTGATCGCTTGCGCAGTAAATGCAATGGCCGACAACATGGACGCGGAAATGGCGAAGCTGGAGAAGAAGATCGAAGCAGGCGTGCACGTCATCTACACGCAGCCCATCTATGAGATGCGCACGCTGGAATCGCTCCTGAAGCGTATCGACCGCTGGAAAGTCCCGATCATGCTCGGTGTGCTCCCGCTCCGGGGCTTCAAGCACGCGGAATTCCTGCATAACGAAATCCCTGGCATGGTCATACCGGAACGCATCCGCGAGCAATTCCGATCGGCCGGCCCGAAGGCACAAGCTGTCGGCATTGAGATCTCCGTGAAGTTTCTGACAGAAGCAAAATCTCTCGTCGCCGGGGCGTATATTATGCCGCCGTTCAAGAAATACGAGATCGTACCGGAGATCTTGGCGGCCAGTGGGGTGAAGCCGTCGTAAAAGATTCACCACGAAGGGGCACGAATTCTTAGAGCCTGGAACGAAGTGACACGAATGTTTTGAATGATATTTTTTTTCCTTCGTGTCTCTTCGTGATGTTCATTCCCTTCGTGTACCTTCGTGGCAATTTCATTTAGTGCGGCACCAATGCTCTCCCCCAGACTGTCCATCGTCCAAGTATGCCACCGCCTTGCAGCCTCGGGATTCGTCGCAGCGTTTGACGGCAATGTGAGCGCTCGTCTCGACGGAAGGACGATCCTCATCACGGCGGGGAACCGGAACAAGGGGGAGATCACCGTGGAAGACATTGTCGACGTCGCACTCGACGGAAAGCCGCGGCAGAGAGGTCCGGTACCTTCCTCCGAACTTCCCATGCATCTGGCGATCTACCGGTCCAGACCGGATGTACACGCCGTCGTTCACGCCCATCCTCCCTTTGCCACCGCCTTCGCTGTAAGCGGTACGCAACTAACGGCCAATGTCTTCCCCGAGGTGATTCTCTCGCTTGGCGACATTCCGCTCGTTCCATACGCTACACCCTCGACAGAAGACGTGGGAAAGGCCCTCATGCCGTTCCTCGACTCCTCGCACGCGGCTTTGCTCTCGAACCATGGGGCCGTCACCTGGGCCTCTACGCCAGACGAAGCGTATTGGCTGATGGAAAAACTCGAACATACAGCCCACATCGAATGGCTCGCCCGGTCGCTTGGCGGCGTTCAAAAGCTTCCACCGGATGCGGTAGATGCCCTGAAGCGGATTCATCCCTACTCTTCGACTTAAACTTTCGTTTTTTGACATTTCCTTTTTGTAGTTTACTTGGCAGTTGGCAGTTCAGTGTCTTCACCTCCATGTCAATGTCTCAACGACTGAAAGTCGGCGTCATCTTCGGCGGCCGCTCGGCCGAGCACGAGGTTTCCCTTGTGTCCGCAACGGGCGTCATCAACGCGCTCGACCCTGCGAAATACGAGGTCGTTCCCATCGGCATCACACCCGAAGGCCGGTGGTTGAGCGCCGCTCATACACTACAGTTGCTGAAGGATAAGTCCCCACTCCAAGCTCTCCCCGAACACGTGCTTGTTCCCGACCCGACAAAACACGGACTTGTCGTGCTCGCAAACGGCACGAGCGCCGCGGAGAACGGCCGACAGCTCGATGTTGTCATTCCCCTGGTTCACGGAACATTCGGCGAGGACGGGACTCTGCAGGGCCTCCTGGAGCTCGCGGACCTGCCCTACGTCGGAGCCGGCGTGTTGGGTTCGGCAGTGGGCATGGACAAGGTTATTCAAAAGGAACTGCTCCGACAAGCGGGCGTCACAGTTACACCGAGTGTGTGGTTCCTTGGGTCTTCGTACGCCGCATCTCCAAGAAAGCACGTCGCCGCTGCGGAGAAAAAGCTCGGCTATCCGATGTTTGTCAAGCCGCCGAACGCCGGCTCAAGCATTGGCATCACCAAAGCACACAATCGTGCCGAGCTGATGGCGGGCATTGAGCTTGCGGCAACGTATGACCGCAAAGTTCTCGTGGAGCTGGCCGTCAAGAACGCGCGCGAGATCGAGGTGAGCGTCCTCGGCAACGACGCCCCCGAAGCGTCAATCCCCGGCGAGATCATTCCGTCAAACGAATTCTACGATTACGACGCGAAATACGTGGATGGGAAGTCGCGTGCGGAGATCCCTGCACGGCTCCCGAAGCCCGTTATCCGAAAGGTCCAATCGATGGCCGTTGCCGGTTTCAAAGCCCTCGACTGCGCCGGCATGGCGCGCGTGGATTTTTTGGTTTCACGCCGCACCAACCGGGTCTATCTTAATGAGATCAACACCATTCCCGGCTTCACCCCCATCAGCATGTATCCCAAGCTCTGGGCGGCGTCGGGCCTTTCGTATCCCCGGCTTCTCGACCGGCTCATCGAGCTAGCTCTCGCGCGGCACAAGGAGAAGGAGCATCTGGCGACACAATTCAAACCGAAGAGCGATTGGTATCGTTGAACATGCGCGGCGTTCTGAGTACCTTGGAAGCAAAGAAAATCACGCAGAGACGCTGAGACGCAGAGTCGTATAAATGGAATCTCAATTCTACCGTCCCGGGAACACCAAACGCTGGCTCCGCTCGGTGGCGAAGTCCGCCGCGAAGAACAAA
>MHAK01000021.1 GCA_001802945.1 Ignavibacteria bacterium RIFCSPLOWO2_12_FULL_56_21
CTGCGAGATGCAACGCGGCAAAAACAAAGCGCCGGATCACGCCGGCGCTTCACCAGACTACGAAAAGAAGAGGTGAATTCGGATTCTTTGTGATAGCTCGACCGGCAATAAATTGACGGTCTCGGTGCAAATACGAAACCCTGTGGGTTTCGATTCAAGCCCGAAGGGCTTCGTGTTTATTTGGAGCCGGAGGATTCATCCTCCGTGCCGCGCCATCAATACCGCGTGTCATCCGGTATATACATTCAAGCATTAAACCACTACAGCTCCCTATTTCACCAAGACCATCCTTGTCATCCGCCGCAATCCATTCACTGACAGCACTGCCACGTACGTCCCGCTCGGCAGACCATTCGCATCAAACCGCACGGCATGGTCCCCAGCCGCTCGTTCTTCGTCGGCCAGCAGCGTTCGGACAAGTCGTCCGAGCAGATCGTAGACCGTAAGCGTCACCTTTGATCGGCCGGAGAGCTTGAACGGAATGTTCGTCGTCGGATTGAACGGATTGGGATAGTTCGATTGCAGTTCAAAGCCGTCCGGAAGCAGTGTCACCTCCTGATTCCCAGCACCCGTCGGTATGCTGATGTGAGCGCTTATGGCAAGGTTATACCCCGTACCCCAGTTGGCGACGTCGATGAAGTTGTACCACTGCGCCCCGCTTCCGGCGTCGTAGTACGACGAAGACCTGTTCGTTTCCGTGGATCCATTGTCGCCGATGATCTGCAGCGTGTCTCCCAACGTTCCCACGACCTCGAACGCAATGTGAAAGCTGACGTCCTTCGTGACCGTCACAGCAAGGCTGGTCAGGTCCACTTCATTAATTGTCCCTGCTGTGAATGTCGTGAAAGAACGAGAGACGGATCCGCCGATCTGCGTACCGGGCACACCCCCAACGCTTCCTGCCGCATTCTGATGCACGGTGACTTTCAGTGAGCCGCTCCCCGTAATTGCGTTGGGCGCTCCATTCAGTCTAAAGTCCACCTTTGTCAATGCGGCGTTCGCGCCGGGCGTGAATCGCACGGCATATTTTAAGTCGTTGTACTCTGACGGAAGTTTGAAAACAAACTGCGGAGCTCCGTGATACTGAATAATGCTCGTTGCCGGAGCCCCCGCCTCGCGGTTTGCCACGAAATTCGCAGTTGCGACCGACGCGACGTCCACGGTCAACGCCGTTCTTGAGAGGGCTGTGTCCACGACCGGGTCGTCCGATTCATTCGTTCCGTTGTAGTACTCAAAAAATACAGGATTCTGGAAGGAAATATCCGACCCATTGCTGGCATACGGCCCGACGGAGGATCCACCCGTAAACGATGTCTTGATGGGCTCGATCTTCACCCAATAGCTCCCCGAGTCTAACCCGGCAATCGTGTAGTTGCCGTTGTTTTGCACGAGATAGTCGGATACAGTGGAGACCTGGTACATCAGCGAATCCGTCGTCTTGATCGCGACCACGTTGGCTCCGCGCACAACGGTTGCGTCGAACCGAACGATCGATCCGGCGATGGTCGCCGATGAAACGGCGAACGATGGTACAGGATACAGATTGCATACAGCCGCGATATCGTCCGGATTGAGTGATGCCAGCGCGACGTCATCATCCGTCGAGGTCGGATACATCGTCGGAATGTACATGTCATCGCCGGTAATGCCGTTACCGACGAACGGAGCGTTGATCTGCGAATGGTCGAGGCCGATGAAATGGCCGAATTCGTGTATGAACGTCGCCTGAAATTGTGCTTCGGTGAATATCGTCCCCGCCATCGTTCCGTTCATAACGGCTTGGCCCTCGACGTAGGGTGTAGGATTCGGATCAGCCATATTGTAAGCCGAACCAGCAAAGCCAATAACGCGGTTATGTGCTCCGGACCCGATGAGCGCATCGATGATCGACCCGTCATGATCGAAGATGATCGGGTTGATGCCGTCGTCGAAGATGTCCAGATACGTCGGGTAATTTGAACCATCCACATCGATCGGCAATTGTCCGCCATTCGTGAACGCAACGGTCGCGCCTGCCACATCCTCCCATACCTGGAAACTTGAAACGGAGATATTCGTGGCCGTCGTGTTGGTGAATGACCCCATTGACCCAAGGTCGGTCTTAAACGTGATCGGACTGGCCATGGTATATCGAACGGGGACTCCCCGATGGGTGCTGAGCGGCCCTCCGGCCTGCGCCACGCACGCAATGCCGACGAACATCGCACCGAACAAATGATTGCGATTCATGCGGCCCCCTTAGTTTTTGACCTGCCGCACCAGCGTGCGCACAGTACCAGTGAATGAGTCAAAGTCCATTGTCTCTCCCGCGCCCCGCTTGATTCGGGTGTTCTGCATTCCCTTGAGAAGTGCACCCGTGGAGACAGCCTGCGTCACACTCTTCCTCCCATCGTTGCCCGTCGCTTTCACAACGAACTTTCCCTGCCCCAAGCCGACGGGACTTTGCATGCCCGTGGTTTTCGCCGGCGGATAGAGCATCAGCACCATTTCCTCGCCCTTCGCGTATGACGGCAGGTCGGCAGGCCGGAAGACAATTCCGTCCGCTTCGCCGCCGTATTGCTTAAACGTGAATCTCATCCCGGGCGCACCGTAGAAGTTCTCGCGAACGTCGACCGTCACCCACGTGACCAGAAGTCCGCTGACGGGATCTCTTCCCGTCTCAGTTCCGGCCACGCGGCAATGCACGATCGTTCCGGCGTCACCGACGATCATCTCAAGCGTCAGTGGGACCGTCCTCTGCGCCACGAGTCCGGGTGCAGCGATCGCGAGTGCGACGGTGACCTGACATGCAATGCGATAGATGTTCACTTGCGCTCCTTTCATGAGAGCTAAAGTTACAGATGTTCTCACCACGACCGACCGCCTGCCGCCAAATTCATTGACTCGAGTGGACAGGTGGGCGAGCGTTTCGTGAAAATCTTCCTACCGAAACACGTTGCGAGCGTTGCGTGAAAATCTTCTTACGTGAGATCTAAACTCTCTGCTTCCTCACAGAACCTCTCGGGTGCTGCTTCACCGCACGAACAAATTCACGGAACAAGGGATGCGGGTTGATCGGCCGGGACTTTAATTCGGGATGGAATTGCCCTGCCACGAACCATGGATGATCGGGCAATTCGATGATCTCGACAAGGTCGTTGTTCGTGTAGATCCCGCTGAAGACCATTCCGTGTTCTGCTAGCTGGTCTCGGAACTTGTTGTTCACTTCGAACCGGTGACGATGGCGCTCCGAAATGAGCTCACGCCTGTAAGCGCCGTATGCCTTGGTCCCTTTCTTCAGCTGACACGGATACGCCCCCAAACGCATCGTCCCGCCGAGGTTCCGCACCGTCTTCTGTTCCAGCATCATGTCGATCACGTTGTGCCGCGTTTTCTTGAACTCCGTGCTGTTCGCATCTTTTAAACCGCATACATTCCGGGCGAACTCGATCACCGCGCACTGCAGGCCGAGACAGATTCCAAAAAACGGAATCTTGTGCTCGCGCACGTACTGGATCGCCTTGATCTTTCCCTCGATACCCCGGGATCCGAACCCCCAGGGAACCAGAAGCCCCGCCGCCCCTTTCAGGTACTTCTCGGGACCGTGCTTCTCGACGTCTTCCGATTTCACCCATTCGAGGTCGACAGCCACATCGTTCGCCGCCCCCGCATGGACAAATGCTTCGGAAATGCTTTTATAAGCATCCTTTAGGTCCGTGTACTTGCCGCAGACGACAATGTGCACTCGCCCCTTCGGATTGCGGATCTTGCCAACGAACTTCGTCCACTTCTGAAGTTTAGGACGACCCGTGGACACGTTCAGCTTTTCGAGCACCACCTCCGCCAACCGCTCTTTTTCAAAGACCATCGGGACTTCGTAGATCGACGGGACGTCCCGCCCCTCAATGATGCCCGCCAACTCGACATTGCAAAACAGGGCGATCTTCTCTTTCAGCTCCCGTGTCAGAGGTTTCTCGGTGCGGCAAATAAGCACATCCGGCTGCAACCCGATCTCCAAAAGCGTCTTGACGCTGTGCTGCGTCGGTTTCGTCTTGACCTCTCCCGCGGATTTGATGAACGGAATGAGGGTGACGTGAATGTTCACGGCGTTCCGATGGCCGACGTCCAGCCGGAGCTGACGGATGGCTTCGAGGAACGGAAGCCCTTCGATGTCACCGGCCGTCCCCCCGATCTCCACAATGATGATGTCGTACTTTCCCGTTCGCGCCACTGCAGTGATCCGGCGCTTGATCTCGTCCGTGATGTGGGGAATGACCTGAACGGTCGCCCCGAGGTAATCGCCGCGCCGCTCTTTGGCAATGACCTCGTAGTAGATCTGACCCGTCGTCGTGTTGTTGGCGCGGGTCATGTTCTCGTCCAAGTACCGTTCATAATGCCCAAGGTCGAGGTCCGTTTCGGCTCCGTCCTCCGTAACGTAGACCTCGCCGTGCTGGAACGGGTTCATCGTTCCCGGGTCGACGTTGATGTACGGGTCGAACTTCATGATCGTTACGCGAAGTCCGCGCGCTTTCAACATCATCCCCAGCGACGAGGCGGCGATCCCTTTCCCCAACGACGAAACCACACCCCCCGTAATGAAGATATACTTGACGTTCGTTTTGGCCATTGTTCTAGGTCACACTTTTGTTTTTCGTGGTAGGGCAGGAGTTGGCAAATTTGCGCAATGAAAGCTGGTGTTGGCTACGTGGTCAATTGGTTGAATAGCTGAATTCCTTTGCGTCCTCTCTTTTCCTCTTTGCTTCTTTGCGGTAACTGCATTTTGCTTCCCTCACCGCTTCATTAATCTCACTACTCTCGCCACATCGTCTGCAGTATCAATCGGTATGCTGTCATATGCAGTGACAGCAGTTCTAATGCGATATCCAGCTTCCAAAATCCTCAGTTGTTCCAGCTTCTCCTCTTTTTCCAGTCGACCCTCAGGCAGAGTGGAGAAGACACGGAGGAATTCCCTTCTGAAAACATAAATACCGATGTGCTTGAAGAAGTGTCTGCCCGTTAACCACTTTTTCGCATCCGACTCATCGCGAACATGTGGAATGGTTGAGCGGCTGAAGTAGAGCGCATCGCCGTTTGTTGCGGTTGCAACTTTCACGATCGCCGGATTCAGCAGGTCGTCTGCGGAATCGATCGGCCGGATAAGCGTGCCGACCAGGACGTCCGCATTGTCCCGAACCACACGCACGGCTTCGTCGATCATCTCCGGTGCAATGAGCGGCTCGTCTCCCTGGATGTTCACGAAGATGTCCCCTTCGATCTTCTCGGCGACCGCCGCGACGCGGTCGCTTCCACTTTTGATCTCCGGCGAAGTCATCAACGCCTCGCCGCCAAACCCGCGTACGACCGTCGCTATCCGTTCGTCATCCGTTGCGACAATGGCTCGGGAAACTGTGGAAGCCCTGCGGACCTGCTCGTAGACTCGCTGCACCATGGGCTTGCCCAAAAGGTCGAGGAGCGGCTTTGCCGGAAGACGCACCGAGGCGTAGCGTGACGGTATGACGCCGATGACTCTCATGCGCCGCCCTTGTCCCCCTTCTCTCCTTTTTCACCGATCACTTTCGGCACTTTGAAGAATTCCTCCGTCCGGGCCGGCGCGTTCGCCAGCGCGTCGGACGACGACAGTCCCGGCTGCACCACATCATCGCGAAAGACATTCTGTACGTCGTTCACATGCGTGAGCGGCTCGACCTTCGACGTGTCCAGCCGGTTGAGCTTGTCGATGTATTCGAGGATCGTGTTCAACTGTCTGGTGAACATCTCCTTTTCTTCGGCGGTGAACGACAGCCGCGCAAGCATCGCTATGTGTTCAACGTCCTTCAGCGTGACCGACATGATTATGCTCCCGATTGGTCGATGTAATTCGAGGCCATCGCTCGCCGCACCTCCTCCATCAATGCAAGTTCGCCTTCTTTTCCCTCTCGTCCCAACGTCGGAATGGGGGCGTCGAGGATCACTTCAATGTCCGCCGAACGGACGGCGAGCGATCCCTTGCGCAGGATTCCGTACGTATTATTGATCGTGACGGGAACGACCGGGACTCCCGACCTGACAGCAAGGGCAAACGTCCCCCGCTTGAACGGCTGTAACGACCCTGTCCTTGTACGCGTTCCTTCCGGAAAAAGCATCACAGATTTTCCATCCCTGATCTTCGCCGCAGCGGACTCGAGGCTTCCCGATGCGTCCCTCGCGTTTGCGCGGTCGATGATGATGTACGGACTGAGTGCAAGCGCCCATCCCCAGATCGGGACGTGTGTCAGTTCTTTTTTATACACAATGTGAATGTCGGCCGGAATGCAGGTGATCACGGCCGGTATGTCGAACATGCTCGCATGGTTCGCCGCGAAGATATACGCCTCTCCCGGTTTCAATCGTTCTGTGCCTTGCACATGCACGCGCACACCGCACACGCCGAGCACCGAGCGCGCCCAGAATCTGATCGCGCGATGGAACCAGACGATGTTCCTGTCCACGAGCAATCCGACCAGGACGAACGATGAGATCGGAATGCTCACGGCTGCTACAAGGATGTTGCGCACGACCGAAAGGATCATGTCCGTGCCGTCATGGCCTCCAGAAGCCGGATCCTGCGCCCGAGCGACGGATGGCTGTATGTCAGCGCTTCTACGAGCGTATGCGGCTCGGGGTCTGCCAGGTTGATGATGCCGAGCTTTCGCAGCGCGCGTATCAGAGGGTCGGACGAGCCGATGAGACCGACAGCGAAGCGGTCGGCAGCCCGTTCCTGCGCCCGGGAATATGCATGTCCCGCGGGACCGAGCATGAACATGACAACGCCGACACACACGCCGAGCAACGGAAGCAAGGCCGGATCGGTCAAACCCGTATCGCCCAGCCTCCCGAGCGCGAGCTCGTAGAACCTGCCCGCAACGAAGAGCCCCGCGAACGTGAACGCCGTTCCCATAGCCATGCCGTACCAGATATGATGCAGCCGGGAATGACCAATCTCATGAGCGACCACTGCGGCGATCTCATCGTCTGTCAGGTTCTGGATAAGCGTGTCGCCGATGAGAATGCGTCTGGACTTCCCGATGCCCGTGAATGCCGCATTCGCCTTCTTTGTGTTCTTGCTCAGATCGATGACATGCACTCCGTTGCTGTGTATTCCGGCACGGGCGCACAGATCCATGATCCGAGATCGCAAACGCTCGTCTTCCAAAGGCGTTTGACGATAAAAGAGGGGAAGAATGAACACTGGCGCAAGCCTTGAGAGAACGACGCCGAGTAGAAACAGCATCGATCCCATCGGCATCCACCACTGGGAGCCGTACCACAGGAGAGAATAATAGAGAAGAACGAAGACGACGACGCCCAGCGGAAGGCTGATCAACGACCCTTTGAGACTTTCCCACAGCCAGCGTCCGAAACTCTGATTGGAGAGGCCGTACGCGTGTTCAAGGACGAAACCGCTGTACCAGCGCAACGGCCAGCTGACGAACGCCAAGCCCACACTTAACGCAGCAATCACGCCAAGTGCCAACACAAGCGGTTCGTTCGTCCATGCGTGCAGCCAAATCTCAATCGACCGCGTAAGGCCGGAACCAACGGCCCATGAAAGCAGGACGGTTCCCAGGGCTCCTGAAAAAAGTCCGATCAGCAGCTTGCGGCGTTGATACTCTTGCGGGACCGATGAAAGAACCGGGACGACTGAGGAGAGGTAGTGGAGCGGGGACGGTGAACCAATGCGGAAAAATGGAAGCTTATGGCCGGTCGACCGAGCCCCAGACAACATGAACAATGTTCAACGAGGGTGAATGCATCGTGGGTTTAGACAACCTACCAAAAAATGGAATGAAAGGCAACGTGAGTGAAGCAAGCACCAAACGACAATTGCCAAATGTCAAATACGCACCAATGGCTACCAACGAGAAGCATGGACAATTTTTAAATGCCAAACTGGAGGGCTCTACTTGGGCAATCCTCATTGGTCATTTGAATTTGATCCCGACAACCACCTGCGAGCATTTGGGATTTATTTGTTATTTAGTGATTGTGATTTGGAATTTTGCTCAGTCTATCACCTGCACTCTCACCGAGTGCTTCGTGGAAATGCTGTCTTTTCCCGCCACGATGCGCGTTAGCGACAAATGCGGGCCCCGCAATTGTATCACACGGATCGAGCCGACCGGAAGAGCTCCCACGGTATCGGCGTTGGGGGCATAGACAGGAACGACTTGGCCTGCACGCACTCTGTCCTCGGATCCGAGGTCTATGAAGACATCCTCTCCCTCAAGGAACACGATCCGACCTCGCAATAATTTCGAATTGAACCTGATTTCCATGCTGTCGGGAACGCCGGATGGACCCGCTCCGATTCCCCTCGTTGAAAACAACGTCGGGATTCGCGTCGCCAGCTCGTCCGTGAACATCCGCGCGGCATCCAGGCAGGCCCGGCCGATGACGGTCCTGTTGAAGTCATCGCTCCCAAACTGTATGGAATTCAGGTCGCGGAACTCCACCGTTCGTGCGCTCGGCTTGGCCAGCAACGTCAGCGCGAACGACCGGTCCGCGAATTCACCGCTGGCGGCCCCTTTGGTTAGCGGAACCGCATCGCCCCGACTTTCCAACCGCTCAAGGTCGATCACTTCGAACGAGAACGAGATCTCTCCCTTGTACGCCTCATACGATCCCAGTTCGGGGGCGCCGGTCGAAAAACGACTGACGTCGAATCGTTCAACGCTCCCGGTCAAGAGAAATCGAACGCCAAAATGCCTGCGGATCCGAAGCCAGAATTTGACGTCATCGGCCGCGAGCGGAGGTGTCTGATCCGCGCGAAACGCTTCCGTCACAGGGGCCGAAACGATATACATGTCGTATTGCGACTTGACGTATGCGGACATGAACCTCGGGACTTCGACGGAGACATTCCATGCGCCGGAAAAATCCGATCGATTCTCAAACGGCAGGAACGCCACACCGCGGGCCGGATCAGCCTGCGCAAGCGCGACCTGTGTGCCCAACGCGAACAGCAGGACTTGAGATGCCAGCAACAGGCACGCGGCAATGGATCTCGACTTATATTTTCGATTTTCGATTGACGATTGACGATTCACCATTCCAC
>MHAK01000022.1 GCA_001802945.1 Ignavibacteria bacterium RIFCSPLOWO2_12_FULL_56_21
CCGAATCAAGAAGAACTTGGCATCAGGGGAAAATGTGATTTCTGTTTCCTGTTTCCATCTCTCGCCTCGAGCTTCTCCCCCATTTCTTTCAAGTCCCGTAGGGACGTCCTATTTGTAGCTCTACCCTACTGTCGAAAGAATTGCGCAATGCTTTCCACAACGAAAGCAATCTGATGTTCCTTTAATTCAGGAAAAATCGGCAATGCCAAGCTATGTTCTGCCACTGAATCAGCCACCGGGAACGCCGTCTGCGATGGTTTCAGGTACGCGAAGCATTCCTGCCTGTGAAATGGCACCGGATAGTAGATCTCCGTCGCGATCTCCTGCTTCGCAAGAAAGTCCCTCAGCGCATCCCGCTTCTCCACACGGATGACATATTGATTGTAGATGTGACTGCGCAGATCGGAAGATGGAATGGTAGAATTCTGGGTAGTGCTCGCTGATGGAATGGTGGAATGAGAAGATGGAATATTGGAATCTTTTGAAGTGCCTAGAGATGGAGTATTGGAGTTCGGCGTAGAACCTGACTTTGGAGGATTGGAGTTCGATGGAGAACCTGATTGTGGAGTATTGGAGTTCGAGGTAGAGCTCAGTGATGGAGTATTGGAGTATATGGAATCTGGAAGGAGAACTCGGTTTTGTCTGTCAAACGCTGTTCTTCCAGGTCCCGCGGAAAGTCCTGCCTTCAAGAACAGACTGTTGTAAAGCTCTGCATTATTCTTGCGTCCTTCCGACCAAGAATTCAGATGAGGCAATTTCACGCGGAGGACCGCCGCCTGTAGGGCATCGAGCCGGAAATTGCCTCCGATCATCTTGTGATAATACTTCGGGTGCATTCCGTGGACGCGCTGGTACTTCATCATTTCATACAAATCGGGATCGTTCGTTGTCACTAATCCCCCATCACCGTAACCTCCTAAATTCTTACTGGGAAAGAACGAAAAACATCCGATGTCTCCGATCGTCCCGACTTGCCGCCCATCCTTGTACTGCACGCCGATCGCCTGGGCGGCATCTTCAATGACTTTGATCCCCCGTTCCCTCGCGATTGTCATAACAGGGTCCATGTCAGCGGATTGACCAAACAGGTGCACGGGGATGACAGCCTTGGTGTGGGAATGAATGGAATGTTGGAATAATGGAATGGAAATGTTAAAGCTCTTAGGATCGATGTCAACAAATACCGGCTTCGCATTCAGCCGTGATACCGCGCCGGCCGTTGCGAAGAAGGAGAACGTCGGCACAATGACCTCGTCACCCGGCCCCACGCCGATCGCCATCAACGCAAGCAAGAGCGCGTCGGTCCCGGACGAGACCCCCAACGCATACTTGACTCCAATGTACTCCGCGATCTCTTTCTCGAACACCTCCACCTCGGGACCGAGAATGAAGTGCTGAGATGCAGCGACGCGAAGAACAGCAGCATCCAATTCGGACTTCAGAGCTAGGTACTGCGGATGGAGGTCTAGAAGGGGGACTTTCATGAGCCTGTGAAGTTCAATTATGAAGCATTATTTGGTAAATAGTGAACCTGCCCGCCGTATGAGTTCTCTGAGGGCAGTTGGGTCGTGAATCGAAAAGCGTAATGCCGTAAATCGTGGATCGTTAATCGTCAATTGCATCCATAGTGTCATTATACGTACGCTCATCGATCATTTCCAGTTTGCGCGCGATCTCGACCAGTGTATCCAATTCGCTCAATGAACCCTGAGAAATTTCCAGAAATCGGGTGCGATCTTTTGGACTTCGTTTTGCCATGCCTTCAGCAATATTTGAAGGAACGGATATAGCAGCACGTTGAATCTGTGCGCCCAAAACATAAGTCTGCTCTTTTGGCAACTTGGCGGACATGCGGAAGACAGTGCACACCAAATCGACAGCCTTCTGCCAGACTCGCAGACTCTTATGCGGCCTATTTGCTCTCATGGCTCCCTCCCTCAAGGAATCATTGAGAATTCAGAGAAACGAATTCCGATTGACTACCCGCCTGCCCTCTGAGACCTTATATGGCGGGCAGGTTTACTATTAACGATTCACCTCATCAGCTCAACGCACCGCTTTGCGATTGTCTACCCGCCTGCCCTCTGAGACCTAATATGGCGGGCAGGTTCACTATTTACTATTCTCTACCCCTCGACTTCGCTCGGGGCAAGTTTACTATTCACCCATCCAACGCTTTACAATCGCAGCTTCACGTCCACATGTGGCACGAACTCGACGAATCCACCGCCGCGCATCACCGGACGTAATTCCGCTCTGGCTTCAACCGTTCGATTCGCACGCGACACTTCCCATGCCGCCTCGAGCGCGGAAAGAACGTGGTTTGCGACGATGACGAGGCTGGCCGTTCTCGCAATGTTGTACATCTCGTTCGCGCCTCCCCGCATGTCCCTGTATATCAAAAAGTTCGGCGACACGTTGTCCGTCAGAATGTTCCCCGGCGTGAATCCCGAAGCATCGTTCCAGCCTCCGCCATATTGCGGATATTTGCCGATCAGCTCATAGTATTGCTGCTGCGGCCGGGGAGGCAATCGATGAGTGAAGCCGTTGCCCACAGCCTGGGCGATCTCTTCTTCGCATTGATTCAACCTGGTCCAGTCGATCCGGTCCCAGGGGTTTGCGGCGTTGGGATTCACGATGATCTGGTCCCTGCTCCACGTTGAGCCGGCGTTGAGCTGCGACTGCCACTGAATGATCCAGTCAACGTACCTCGTGACGTCCCAGTTCGCGTCCGCGTATTGTTCGAATCTCGCGGTACGATTGTCGGCCCAGTGAATGTATGAGGCGTAGATGACCCAAAGAGAAACCTCGGCGCCGGCAAAAGCCAGGCTCTTCCAGCTCAGCGACCAGTCCTGTGCGTATGACTGTCCGAGTCCAGGTAGAGCGGCAGAGTATAGAGCTGCGGTCAACGGAGACTTTTTCGCATCCATCGCGGGGGGAGCTTCCTGCGCCTGAATGCCGGAAAGCATCGCAGTCCGAAGGTCTTTTGAGCCGGACCCATCCGTTCCCATGATGAAGAACGCCCACACATTTTGTTTCGGCGGCGGCGAAGGCCGGAATGGAGCATACAATTGCGCATATGACTGAGAAACACAAAGTAGCGCTATGAAGATTATGAATTTCAAGTGTGACATTGAATCGCTCCCATCTTTACTTATCTCCTACCTCCCATCTCCCCTCACTCCGCCATTCATCCTTCCCAGTCTTCCCATCTCTGAAATATCAAAATCGAACAACACACCCAGATAGAATCTCCACTCTTTGCCGTAGGTGACGGCTACGCCTTGGATGTTCCGCGTGAACTTGTCAAAACCGTAAGCGCCAGCGATGGAGATCCGGGTCGGATAGGCATAGAATGAAAAGGCCTCCAGCCTCAATTCAATGCCCGCATCGCGCTTCCATGAGGCGCGGTCAATCGGCCCGGTCCAGGCATCGCCGATATCGGCAAACACCGACGCATACAACTTTGTGAAGAAGAACTGCGCGATGCGCGTGTCGATCGACGTCCAGAGTGGGAACCGGTATGCAGCGCCGAGCTGGGCGACACGCGTGCCTTCGATGGCATAGAACGGATATCCTTTCAGTCCGATCAACCCGCCGCCGTAGAAATGGAAGATCGTGTCGGCGGTCCCGCCTGTGATCGTCCCTCCCCGAAGACTGACGTTGAATGTGTGACGCTCCAGCGGAAGCCGCACGTGTTCGTTCCACTGCACTTCCCATCTCGTAAAGTTGAATCGTTTGTAGAGCGGTACCGGCACACCCGTCGAAAAATCGTAGTCAAAATCCCTGTTATATCTGTTGAACTCGCTCGTGAGGCGGAACGCGGCCGTCCGGCCGACCGGGTTGATGGCTTCATCCACCGTCTGGTGAATGTCCCGATGCGTCAGCTGAAGCCACAGGGAAGTCCCCAGCAAATAGACATTGCGGAAAGATGAAAACTGAATGATGCGAAAGGATGAATCCCTGAACGGTTCGGAGCGAATGTCGGCGGAGTACCTGCTTGAAGTAAAGCCGAACGTGGCGCTCGTGTGTTGGGACAGGACGGGAAACCTCAGCGTCGCGTCGAATTCGAGCAGACTGTACGTCACTTCCGCCAATCGTTCGTATTCTCTGTCGGTGAAGACCGAAAAGCTTGAGTTCGTGACCCTGGTGATGTTGTACAGCTCCAACGACAGTGTGGGTTCAAGGCCTGCAAGAGAGAACAACGGCAGCCTGTCACGAAACTGGAAAATAAGGAACAGGTCACGCTCCAACCGGCGGTTGATCGCCGCCCCGCCGAACATCGAGATCTTATCGAGCATTTCGGAGGAGACGAAATACAATCCGAGTTTGACGATGTCGATCCCCGAGTTCTTTGTGTTGTAGTTGTCGACACGAAGGAGCGGAATCAGAGAAAGACTGGAAAACGAAGACCTGTAGGGCCGGGACGAATCGGCATGCGAAGTAGCAGCCACCGGGGCGGGCGATGATTCCCGGGAAAGACCGTTGTTCCAGGAATTGCCGACGGTTGGACTCGGTGCAGACTGAAACACCGCTTTCGGCGGTTGCATCCCGGGGGATTCCAGCAGGGCGATCTTGTATCCCGACGCATCGTAGCGTGCAAATGCGACGCTCCCCGTGCTGTCGACGGAAGGCTGAAAGGCTCCACCCAACACCTGTGTGACTTGTTCAATACTACCGGTGCGAGTATCTTTCCGATAGATGTTGAACCTGCCCGTCGTATCCCATGCGAAGTAGAGCCAGTTTCCGTCCGGCGAAAACGCCGGATCACGTGCGTCCCCCGAAACCTGCAACGACCGCATGCCGAATCCCGAAGAATCCACGATGACGATCGATCGGCCGTGGCCACGGGAAAATCCAAACGCGATCGAAGCTGCATCCGTTGACCACGAAGGGTCGTACACCTGCTCCCCCTCCGCGAAATTCGTCAGCCGTCGCACGTTGCCTCCGTCCGCATCGCATGTCGCAAGGTTCATCGTGCCGTCATGACCGGTGGTATACGCGATGCGACGCCCGTCGGGGGAAATGCTCGGCGAGAAAGCGCGCTGTCCGTGCGTCAAACGTTGTTCGTCGTCGTCGACGAGGTCATACCGATAGATGTCCGAGATCGCCGACCAATGAGGATTGTCCCGGGTTATGCGCGCATAATACAGGTAACGGCCGTCCGGCGACAACGACAGTGCGGACCTCACCAGCGGGGCGATGGTCTTGCTCTTCTTCGTCGCTCTGTCGTATTCGACAATCGAGCTTAAGCTCAGAAAGTCCTCGCCCGCATTGGACACATAGTAGATCTTGCTCCCATCCTTGCTGAACACCGGATGGAAATTCCCGAAGCCGTCCGGGGCGATGAGCGTTCCTTCCGTACGTGTCTGCGCAATCGAAACCCGGACGGAATCATACTGAACCCTCTTTGCGGCCATCCATGTGTCGTAGAGTTGCTGACCGCTGATACCGAGCACATCCTGCACGGCCCCGTCGATGGTCACTCGTGCCGCCGATCCGAGCGCTTTCGCAATGCGAACGACGGCCGTGTCGCCGTAGGCACCGGCGATGTACTGCACGATCGAGAACCCGGCGTTGTATGACGATTCATTTCCCAGGCTCGTTTTGCCAAATACGGCCATCTGTTCCCAGGTCAGCGGACGCCCCTCCAAAATATGCATCCGGAGGATCATGTCGCGGTGCGTGTCCCACAGGTCGTACCGCAGGTCCGGGTGATTGTATTGCGCCGTCCCTTCGGCGAACCAGCTCGGTACGACAAAACCGGATACAGGGTACGAGACGATGACGTTCGGATAGCCGTAGAGCACGTCGGGCCGACGCTCTGCTTCGTACCCGAGCCATTGCAGGTAGACTGCCGGCACCCGGCGCGTCCACTTCATCGAGGCCTGCATTTGAACGATGTGCGTGAATTCGTGCGTCACAACGTTCTGCAGCCACGGGTGCGTACCGCGGAGCTCGAAGTCGAGCGCAGGGACCCAGATCTGGATCTTGTTGTCGTAGAAGTACGCCGCTCCGTTTGAATAGTCGTCATAGTCGAGGAGGACGAAATGGACCTTCTGTTCGGGCCTATACGCGTAGAGGTCGGTCACCGGACCGTAGACCGATTCCGCGATCGACGCCACTTCGCGCGCGGTCCGCTCGTTGCCGTTGTGGAAATGGACGAAGAAGTGCTCCGTGGGGATGGTGCGCCACTCCAGCTCCGTGTGCGGGAAGGATTCCTGCGCCTGTATCGGCAACGCCAGAAGAATGGCGGCGGCAAAAGAACAATACGCGCGGTTCAGTTCAGCCCCACATTCTTCTGAATGAGCTGATTCTTTGCGAGGGTGAGCCGGTATTCTGCCGTGCTTTGCGAAGATTCAAAGAACACAAAGATCTCGTCTGTGATCTGCGAATTGCCGTAGTATGTGGACCCGGTGTATTCCGCGACAGGATAGAAATCCACAGGAAGGTTGCGGTTGGTGATCGAGTATCGGCCGTTGGCATCGCTCTCTGTGACCTTCGTACCAAACACAACAACCGGATATGAGTGTTTCGTCTGCCCACCGACCACGTACCGAACAAAGTACGCGCCCGGAGGAGCGGGGTTTCCGAGAGCATCGCGCTTATTCCACAAGTATTCGTAGGCACCCGGCCCGCCCGATTGGGTGGCTACGACTGCAAACGGGCTTCCGTCCGAGTAGACGATTGTGACGGTAATCTCCTCCTGCTGACCCACAACGGTATATACCCGTGACGGTTCGGGACCGTAGTCGACGAATCGTCTGCCGTAGTCCACGTAGACGTCAACCCCCTGAACGCCATTGCCAAACCTGTCGTAGACAATTCCCTGCACGCCGTATCCGTCGATCTGAATGGACGGGTCATTGACCACGATCTCGCGTTCGCAGGCGGCTATGCCGACGACGATAACGCCAAGCGCGTGAAGGATCAGACGGCGGGATAAGTCTGCCGAAATGCGCCGGCATTCTCCGTTATGGGTCTTCTGCACCATGTTTCGCGACTCACTTGACTACGGCGATCTTGATGATAGCGACTCCGCTTCCGCCTACCGTATTCAAGGCGACCCGCGCCATGTAGACACCCGATTGTATTCCACTGACGTCCCAAGGAATCTCGACGTCTTGGCCCGCGAGAGACCGCCCCCGCAATTCCGTCACCCTGTCGCCGGCGACGTCATAGATAGTGATGACGACTTCTCCATCCCACTCCGAATAGAGACGAATCAACGTTTGCTTTCCGTAGACTGGATTCGGCCAATTGTACACGCGGTCTTTTGGCAGCACGCCCGATCCGAGCGGCGCGGCCGACGAGGTCGCGATCATGCTGAGTCCCGAACCAGAAGCATCTCCACCCCGCATCGCCCACAACACTTTTGTCGAATCATACGGCGTGCGAAGGTCCCACGCGTTCATCCCTCCCGCAACATCAGTGACGAACAAACCCAGCGATGAAGTCACCCCGGACGGTACGGAGGCAAATGCTGCCGACATCGCAACCCGGTTGGATGCCTGGAATCCCACATCGGCGCCGGACGTATTGAACCGAACAATACCGTCTGCTCCGGCCGTCACGACGGTCGTCTTTCCGCTGCCGTCAAGCTCTGCGGCGAGGAGGTCCACGGATGTCCATCCTCCCGCATGCGACACCACGTCCGGCGAGCGGTCCAGCAACACGCCAGACAGCGAAGCCGCAACAATGCGGCCCATAGAAGTCGAAACCACAACATCTTTCTTCCCATCCCGATCGCGATCGGCGAGCATCAGGGTCGCAAGGACTTCTTCGCCGGTTTTCAGATATTGACCAAGATCAAACGTCGCAGAGACCGTACCGGCGCCTCCATCGACAACGGTCACTCTGCTTGCTCCGGCAATTCCAGTGCTGAGCGCGACGATCGACGGAGAACCCGATCCTGTGCGCGCGGCCGCAAGTCCCATGATCGTACCCCCCATTTCAATCGCGGGTGACCCGAGGACGAAAGGATCGCCGGGTAAGTTCTCACCCAGCGTTCGCAGAGAACTTCCCAGAGCAGAATAAAACTGATGCTGAGTGCCGGTCCAAACAATGTGCGTTGCGCCGGAAGGGAAATTCGCAAGAAGCGTCCCCGACAAACCGAAGACCGAGACTCCCGGAGGTCCATACGCGATCACGAGTGTGTCGGACAGCAGCACCAACCACGCCGCGGTGTCGGGCGAGAGCGAGACAGAGAATCGAACGTCGAGAAGCGAATCCAGATTGAGATCCTGACCGTTCCAAACGGTCAATTGAGCGGTTCCGCACGCGGCAAAAACCGAAAGGCTGGAACCCGGAATACGCCCGGCAGATAGTCTTCCAATGACCGCTGAGTCGATCCTCGCTACAACGCCCGAACTGTCCGAGAGGGGAAGTACCCCCGTCCCCGACGAAGTCCATCCGAGCACTTCTCCGGATCCTGTCGGCGATCCCGTGCGACCGTCGGGTCCGGACTTCCGAGTGCGCGTCGTAAAGATCTCAGACCATCCGTCACCGTCGATATCGAACGGAATGGCCGGTCCAGGAACGCCCGCGATGTACTTCGGAAAACCCGACAGTGATGACGCCCGGGTGCTCCCAAATTCGACGACTGCAGTCATTCTGGGACCACGCGCGCTGAAGTCGCGAATCGTCACCAGGCTTGCCGCCCCTGCATTTGTGCGACTGTTTGGGAATGAAGTGTCGTCGAACCTGTTCGCATACACCGGTGAATCATTCCCCAGGAACCAGGGGTCGAACGGAGTGCCGACCTCCGAACCTGACCCGCCTTCGAACGAGGAATAGTTCTGGCTGATGTCCTGAGATCCGTCCGCCTCCATAAGCACCACGCCATGGACCCCGGACCCTGCGTTGACAGAATTCGACGCCATGCGGGCTGCGATCACGTCCTCATCGATATGCCAGATCAACGTCCCGCCGCCGTCGAATCTTCCTGCACTGGTAATAAACCCGACCAGCGCCCAATCAAGGTCCACGACGTCGACGACCGATCCGTCGACCGCTCTCACGTCGTCGTACATGAAATAATTCAGGGAATCGTACGGAATATAGAGAGGGTACAGGACGTTCTTCCGCATGATCGTCAATAGCTGTCCTTTGGGGAGAAGATCACGGGCACGGTTTTCGACGAGGAAATACTCGGTGTTTGAAATCGGGACTTTGTAGATGGAGTCCTTCTTCGTCGATCCGACTGCGGGAAGGATGATCGTATCGATGGGCGATGTTACCATGATCGGCTCGACCCAGCCCAGCGCAATCTTTTCCCAAGCGCTCGGCTCAGGCGGAAAGAGTCCGCGGAAAGCGAAAAAGGAGGCGCCGTCCATCAAACCATGCTGGCCGATGCCGGATGCGCCAGTCTGCGTGTCGAAAAGGTCGGGGAGTCCGAGATGGCTGCCGATGCTTGCGGCAAAGAGGCCGTTGAACGAAATCTCCAGCGTGTCATTCGTCCCCGACGTCGCATAGACACGCGATTCCGTTTCGGGCAGGATCATGGTATTCCGGATGAGAACCGTCCCATTGCGGACACGGATGCCGTCGAATGCTGCGCTGTCGAGAGCAGTGCGGAGTGCCTCGAGGCCGAGATACACTGAAGGTACGTCGTATGGTGCCGGGTCATACCCGAACAGGCCGACAAGGTCGATGTCCTTTCCAGTGCCGGCATGAAACAGGACGAAGGCGTCGTACGCGGAAAAATCGACGGCGGGGAAAGCGGTGTCGGCCTCCATCCAGCTTTCTACTGCCAGGCGCGCGAGGCCGCGAAACGACGGCGCATTATCCTGCGAGTAGTCAGCCATCCGCTTGGAGACAGTGACGGGCGACGGAAGCACGTCGCCGTCGATGAATAGAAGGCTGTCCGACGCCCGGGCAAAGTAGTTCCTGACAAAACTCATCTTTGCTTCAAAGAATGCGGCGTTGTGCGGAGGCGGGTCGATGACGGCGGGATGTGTTGTAGACGTGTCGAATCGTCCGGTTCCCGCAGTCCGTCCGTCGTCGACTTCTTCGTAATCAAACTCCACCATCACTCCGAGAAGGCGCAGCGTGTCGACAGCCGCGGTGCGGGCGGCGGTGAGCTGACGGTAGGGGGCAAGCGGGCGCCGTGCATCCCATCGGACGGCGACCTGCGCGTCGAGAATCGCCGCGGCGAAGAGAACGGTCACAGCAGCCCGGTGGATTCGTTGGCGCAACATTCTGCCGGAGAAAAAGGAACGACGGGACCGGTTACTGGATGGAGAGTGAGCCCCATTCGATGGCCAGCGAGAACCTGAGTGTTTCGCCGAGTGGATGCTGGTCCTCGAAGGCGCTGATGTAGCTGAAGTCAAAGCCGTAGATATCATATCGTATTCCCGCCCCGAACGTCATGAATTTCCTGTTGCCGGCGCGGGGATCTTCGTAAAAAAATCCCACCCGGATCGCGACCAATTTGGGGTCGCCGTACCAATATTCAGCCCCGAGTCCAGTGACGAACTGGCGCAATTGTTCGGAGAGCGAGCCTCCCTTGGTCCACGTGGTCACAAAAGCCTCGTAAAACTCGTCAGTGTGCGTGGTGTCCTTATGGATGAGGAGCCTGCTCACGTCGCCAATGAACGTTATGTTGTTGTACTGGCTTTCCAGCACTTTCCAGGAAAGTCCCAGCCGAAGATTCATCGGAAGTGCGTCGGCTTGCGCTTCGTCGATATACGTCAGTTTCGGACCGATATTCGAGAGATTCGCGCCGAACGTCATCACGTTTCCGACGTCGACGTCGGTAAAAGGAATGAAAAGTGACGTGGGTTTGTAGAGCACGGCGACATCGAAGCTAAACCCGGTGGCCACGCCTCTCCCCTGTTCGACACCCGCGCCGAGGTTTGCCAGACTGCTATAGATGAGCCGCGTGTTCACTCCAAGGCCCGTGTTCTCGCCGATCTTCGTTCCGTATCCGAGAGCGAGAGCAACTTCGTATCCTTTCCATGTTTCGATCGGGTCGGGCGTGTTCGTCGTGCGCACAAACTCGCCCAGATTCAAGTACGTGAGCCCCACGGCGACCACGCCGTTGACCTCTTCCCACGGCTGTTTGTAGACGCCGTGTGCGATCCAAAGGTCGGACAGTCCGAATGCCGGCAGCCAGTTTGCCTGCGTGAGGGCGACCTCTGAGTTTGTCTGGAAGGCATATCCGGCCGGATTCCAAAAGATTGCCCAAGCGTCGTCGCCCAATGCGACGCCCGATTCTCCCATGGCGCTCGCGCGTGAGTTCGGCGCGATCAGGAGGAAAGGAACCGCAGAGGTCGTTACCTGGGCCTCTGCCCACTGCCAACCGATGAAGCCCAGAAGTGCAACCACTGCAAACCGATGTCTCATGCGATGATGTCTCCTTGTTCCTGATTCATTGAAAAGACTAAACCGCAAATTGACGCGAATGAACCCGAATCTGATACATGATGTCTTCTCTTCGCGTGTATTCGCGTTCATTAGCGGTTGAAAATCATAGGATATTCGATTCGAGCATTAATAATACCCATTTTTGCAGGTATTGGCAATCATCTCATTATCGCCAGTTTTCCCACCACTTCATTTATCTGTGCTCCGTCTGTGGAACGGACAACGATCTTGTAGAGATAAACACCGTTCGCCATTTCCGAGCCGTCCCTGTCGCGTCCGTCCCAGGGAATTCTTACAAACCGATCGGTGAGACCCGGAGAGACAAGTCGCTGCACCATTCTTCCGGCAACGGTGTAGATGCGCACTTCAACATCCACGGGAATTGCCGCAGTCCGTTGAAACGTGAACGATGTCGAACGAGCAAACGGGTTCGGATAATTCACGACCTGGAACACGTCGACATCCGTGCCTGAACGAACTTCGAACACGACCTCGGCGGAAGCGGAGTTGTTTCTTGTGTCCCATGCGCGCACAACGACGCGATGCCGTCCTTCCGAAATTCCGGTCAGTGTCGTCACCGCGCGTCCGCTCTGATATGTATCCAGCTTCCCGCGATACGACGACCCAAGGTCCACTTTCCGCTCCTCATCCACCAGTTCCGCCTCCAACTGGTGGCCGATGCCGACCGTTGACGTGTTGATGCCGCTGACATCCGCCAGATCCACGATCAGGTCCGGGTCGAGCGGTACGACGTCCCCCGATTTGAATTCGGTCGAGCCGACCATGATCGAGATTTCCGGCCCCGTGGTGTCGACCGCAGCCGTTGCATCCGTGCCGGAGACCGTCACTTGTTCGGTTACACCGACTGCATCCATGTTGGATGAATACGCGTAGAGGGATATCCGCGACTGACTTCCGAACGTGACGTCCTTGGGGACGGGGAACAACGCGTTGAACGATCCGCTTTGGATGGAAACATCGCCGCGATACAGGATGCTCCCACCCACCACATATGTGAAGCCCGACCATTCGGGTACAGCCACGGTTCTTTTCGCGTCATTCACTTCCAGAAGTCCTCGTCCCGTGAAGTCGGACCAGACGGAGCCGTCGTTCCGACGTACAACGCCACGCACCTGAACGACACCCAGTGCCGGCACGCTTACACGCTGAGCTGTGGAAGCTCCATTCAGCGAATCGATAGAGGCCCTCCCCCGCGGCCGTGCAAGACGAACCGTCGGGTCGCCCAGCAGATGGAACTTCTGGTCGTTCGAATCGTACCGAATCTGTTTCATCAGAAAATAGGCATCTCCCATCCGCACAGGGAGACCCTGAGCGTCCGAACCGAAGAGATACGTATACAGCGTATAATTCAACTCGGCATTGAAGTTGGAATAGACCGAGCGTGTAGCTGTCACGACTGCAACCGCGCCTCCGTGGTCCATGGTGAGCATCAATTCACCTGCGCTCTGGAAAGCAGGGTCATCCCATTGGGCAAAGTTGCAGGTGGCGGCGACGAGCAACGTCATCCGATCGCGATTAGTGAGCAGGGGCAGATCGGACTCTTTCACAAAGATCTGTTCATGTGCCCACAGGCGCTGATTACCATGGCCCGTATAGTTCAGCACGATCGTCCCTTGATTTATGGCTGCGACGATATCGGCGTTTGCCTGAGGCTTACGGCGGCCAGAGCCGCTCAAGACCGTCGGGTATTCCACGATATAGATCTTTTTCCGTTCGAACGTCGCCGGCGTATAACTCTGGGCAAGATTCTCCGCTTGAGCAGTATGGGTACTTTTGTCGTCCTGGGTTGTCGACGTCAGGCCGTCGTCCGCCACAAATGTTATGCGATTTCGCCAGGAATCGTACGGGCTCGATGTTTCGTACCGAATGATCTTGTCGACCATCGAACGCATTTCTTCGAGGTTGCGGCCGGGCAGACGTCCGATGGCAAGCGATATCCTCTGAGACCCGGCATCCAGCATCGCAAGGAAATCGTCGCTCGCATAGGACCTGATCTGTTCGTTGGATTCCTCAGTTTCGTATGGGACCACCCAGTTGGGCGACGATGTCAAGATATTCCGGTAATCAAAATGACCGTTCCCAAAGAACAGCACGTAACGCGGCGGACCAGGATAGTTCGCACGCGCATACGCCAGGAAGTCCCGTATCGCCATAGGATCGGCTATTCCACCGCCGAACTCATTGTACACTGCGTTGATATCGACGATCATCGTCGGGAGACTGTCGGACGACTCCCGATGCGCCTTTAGCCTTTCAGCTTCTTCCATGAAATCCGTGGGGCTGATGATAATGAATCGTGCCGGCGACTGCGGACCACGGAGATTCGACTGGGGCACCGTTGTCGCCGCCGGGGGAACCAGGAAACCGTTCGCTCCGACGACAGCAAGTTCACGGACCGAACCCGTCGATTGCTGCAGACGGAATGTGCATACGGTAGGGTTAACTTGATCAAACCCGATGCCGGAGATCCGCTTGACGTTGGCGTGATCGGACACGTCGAGACAAAGAACCGTCCGGGAGGAAAGGCCCCGTATGGTATATTCAAGCACGGCAGCCGTATCGGGAGATGGAAAGAACAGACGGTCGTCAACGACATCAAGCGATCGCCGGTAGAAGATCTCGAACCAATCGAGCCAACCTCTTGCGTCGGAATTCCGCGTGCCGAACACGAATTTCAGGTTGCTCCTGTTTCCCGGCAATGAGCCGGGATGTTGAAAGTTGATTGCCGAAGTTTGAAACGCATAGTTGCCGGTTTGGTCGACTGAGTTGATGTCGGACGTAGACATGATCACCGGACCGGCAACGGGGTCGGAGTTCTCAAACACTCGAAATGTATCGATCGTCCCCGACCGTGAGAAGAAGACTGCACGGTACTTGACGGGGGTTCCGGGGACCAATCCGGGGAGCAAGTTGGTATAGACGGCGATAGGATCGGAAATGTTGAACAATTCGCCCACCCAATATCGGCCGGAGCTCTTGAAATTCAAGCGTTCCTGGTCAACGGCGATTCGACCGACGACGTGCTGCACCGTCACTGCAGTCGCCGACGACGACTGGAGAGAATCCATGTCTCTGCCGTTGACCGTTTCGTCAAACGTGAAGAAATACGGATTCCGTTCGGTGAAGGAATTGATGGTATGGGAAAACGAACGTGAACCTGCCGTGTATCTCCACGATCGAACAGACCTTCCGAAGAAAGCGACATATTCTCCGTCATCGAGGCGATTATTTCCGTTGGCGTCGTTAATGAGCCTCGACACCTCCTGGAGTCCGCTACTACGCGGGAGGGTGATGGGTTCCGGAACGAGAGTCCCCCCGTTTCCGAACACACGAAGCTTTCTGATATCATCCAGTCGTGCAGGGGACACACCAGCGGACTGAAAATAGGTTCGGTCCATCCTATAAACTCCGGTCTCGTCAATGTCTATTCTGTACCACGATCCCGAAGCGAATTGAGACTGCATTACTTCTGCGGTGCGAAAAGGAGATTCCGATGAGATGCCTGTTGACGGAATGCGACCCTCCAAAAACGCGAACGATCGGGTGCCCGATGATTCCCATCCTGCATGATCGATGCGGATATGTATACGCGAGGGAATCGTCAGGCGATCGCCTTGCAGAGACGCGACGGCAACTTCAAGCGTTGCAATGGTTCCGTAGGCGTTAGTTGCACGGTCGACAATCCGCGTCCAACCCGACCAAGGTGTCGAGGCCGTGTCCACAGGGAGTCGGTTTGGCGTCCCCTCTATTGTATAACGGGTATCGGACGAGGGCTCGACGGACAGAGTGTAGCTGCCGGCGGGAAGCAAAAGCGGAAAGCGACGCACAGCCGCGAATCCTCCGGAACCCGAGGTCAGGAGTCGTTCTCCAGCAAGAACTGCGGCAAGACGCTCGGCGCTCACAATCGGCGGAAGTCCGGGGACGTCGATCGTTATTTCGACCTCGGCGGAGGAGGCGCCGTCTTCCAGGACATTGGCCGAGACGCGCACCTGGGCGAATGCGCTACCAGCGAACGCGAAAAGAAGGAGAGATATGTTTCGTATGCGCATACAACACGAAGGCCGGAACGGGAGCCTCCCGTCCGGCCAATTGAGCGACCGTGATCGAGATCCGAAAAAGGCTCCTACGCGAACTGCATACCTGCACCGGGGGTACTTGCGGAACAGGAAAGAACCTTTATCAATCTTCGATACTTGGTCAGTACGTCGGATGTTGTTGTTGGAAGATACTGAGGATCGGAGGAATTGTCAAGCCATGCGTACGAGCCAGCGTGAGCCGGGGCACGTTGGGACTTTCGTTGCCTCTCTTGCGATTTTTCGGTAACTTTGAGGTTCGAAGGCGTGTCTCGAAATTCAGACTTTCCATTTCAAGCAACGAATGTCCAAACCGCTCAACATTCTTTTCGTTTCGAGTGAGGTAGAACCCTTTGCAAAGACGGGTGGGCTGGCGGATGTCTCCAGCGCCCTACCGAAGGCCATCAAGGAACTCGGTCACGAAATCCGCATCATGATGCCCCGCTACCGGTTCATCAGCGAACGACGGTTCCGGTTGCACGACATCATCCGTCTGAAGGAGATCCCCATTCCGGTCGGGAACACCGTCCAGGTGGGGAATGTCAAGTCTTCGTTCATCTCCAATCTGAAGGAAAAGGTCCAGGTCTATTTCCTGGACAACGAAGCGTACTTCGGCCGCGAGGGAATATATCAGAGTCCCTCGACGAAAAAGGATTATAAAGACAATGACGAACGGTTCCTCTTCTTCTGCCGCGGTGTTCTGGAGACGCTGAAACGGCTGGGATGGCAGCCGGACGTCATCCACTGCAACGATTGGCAGACCGGGCTCATCCCGGCGTACATGAAGACCTTGTACAAAGACGATCCCTTCTTCAAGTCGATCAAGACAGTCTTCACAATCCACAATATGGCGTATCAGGGGGCGTTTCATGCCGATACGTTCGAAAAGTCGGGTCTGCCGCGGGAGACGTTCCATTTGAACGGGACCGAGGCCTACGGAAGGTTCAATTTCCTGAAATCGGGTCTGGTCTTTTCGGACGCGATCACAACGGTAAGCGAAAAATACGCGCATGAGATCTGCAGCTCGGAGGAATTCGGCGCGGGTCTCGAGGGTCTCTTAACAACGCGCAGGAAGGACCTCCGGGGGCTACTCAACGGCATCGATATTTCGACGTGGGATCCGTCGTCGGATAACTTCGTCTTCCGGAAATACGATGCCAAGTCGGTCGAAGCGAAGGTGGACAATAAGAGAGCGCTGCTGACGCGATTCGGCATGGAGTTCACACCTTCACGCCCTGTGATTGGCGCGATCACCAGGCTGGTGGAGCAGAAAGGGTTCGACCTGGTGCTTGAGGTCCTCGAGGACCTCGTGAAACTCGACGTGCAGTTTGTCATGCTGGCCTCGGGAGACAAGGATCTCGAAGCAAGGTTCGATAAGATCCAAAGGAAACACCCGCGCAATATTGCACTCGTGTTCGGTTTTGACGAAGAGCTTGCACATATGATCGAAGCAGGAAGCGATATGTTCCTCATGCCATCCCGGTATGAGCCGTGCGGGTTGAACCAGATGTACAGCATGCGATACGGCACAGTGCCGATCGTTCGGGCGACCGGCGGACTCGACGACACAGTCGAGGATTACCAGGCCGGCGGCAAAGGAACCGGGTTCAAATTCGAGAAATATGATGCAAAGGAATTCCTGAAAGCGGTCCAGCGCGCAACAACGGTGTTCCAGAAGCCTGAGGAATGGAAGAAGATCATGAAGAATGGCATGGCGAAGGACTTCTCCTGGGAGCATTCGGCGAAGAAATATATCGGACTTTACAGGGACTTGGTGAAGCAATAGCTAGTGTCGCGTGTCGGGAAAAACCTAACAAAAACTCCCCGCGAATCTCCACGAATCTCCGCTCATGATTCTTTGCATTCATAAACAATTCGCGAGGATTGGCGGGGATTCGCGGGCCAAACTAATTTAAGGTTCTTCTGACAAGAGACACTCGTGTCGCGACCCAACTCGAGGCCGGCCTGCAATAGTTTCTCGCGGCGCCCGCAACGTATTGTTTTCGGAAAGACCCGGCCAAAAGAATCACTTTCTCTCACCGTAGCGTTCGTTGCGAGCGTTGCGAGACCATTTTTGAAATGAGTTCTCAAAGGAACTCTCAGACTCCAAACGCGAACGGAATCGCGCTGTTTCTTGACCGTGACGGCACGATCAACACCGAGGTCGATTTTCTGCGTCACCCCGACGACCTGCGCCTGATCCCGGGGGCTGCGCAGTCCATACGTGAAGCCAGATCGGCGGGACTGAAGGTCATCATCTTCACCAACCAGTCCGGCATAGCACGAGGGCTTCTGACTGAAGACGACCTCGAGCGCGTCCACGAACGACTGAGGTCACTGCTGACAGCGGAAGGCGCCGGCGCGGATGCGATCTATTACTGCCCGCATCATCCCACCCTGGGTTCGCCGAAGTACTCGCTCGATTGCGATTGCCGCAAACCGAAGCCCGGCATGCTGCGGCGGGCTGCCCGGGAGCACGGACTCGATCTTGAAAGGTCGTTCGTCGTTGGGGACCGTTCCGTGGACATGGAGGCCGGCCGCGCGGCAGGTTGCAGAACGATTCTCGTGCTGACCGGGTATGGATCGACGGAACGGTCGGAATGCGAGGAACGTCTGATCGTGGACCACGTTTCACCGGACGTGCATCATGCATGGTTGTACGTGCAGAACAGACTGCGCCGCGGCCTCGACCACAACATCTGAGACAGCATGCGTCAAACGATTACGGTTGTTGGAGCCCTGATTC
The DNA here is from genome assembly GCA_001802945.1 of Ignavibacteria bacterium RIFCSPLOWO2_12_FULL_56_21. Lineage (GTDB taxonomy): Bacteria > Bacteroidota > Ignavibacteria > UBA10030 > UBA10030 > 2-02-FULL-55-14. Next base: position 18,208 of record MHAK01000022.1, read on the forward strand.
TTTTCCTTGCATTCGCCCTTCCCGGTTGTGCCGAAGATCCGACGTCCGTCGGAGCTGGCGTGCTGCCGATCGGAGACCTGCCGGTATATTCCATCGATACGTTAGACGCCAGTTCCATGAACGCGCAACGGGCCACCGTTCTGACAACGCGGTCGGATGGCACGGTCTTCAACTGGGTACCGACCACGCTCTTCCTTGGCAATGTGCAGTCGCTGAGATCGGGTGTGTTCGTCAAATTCCATCAGATCCCCGACTCCTTGGAAGGTGGGACTGTTACGGGAGCCGACCTCCTTCTCTATACACGATCGTTCGTCGGCGATTCTTCGGCGACGGTCGCCTTCACTATACACCGCGGCCTCACGTCCTGGACCGGCGATTCTCTTACGTACGATTCTCTTGAAGTGGTCGACCGCTATTTCAGCTCGTCGGCAACTCCTCCGGGCATCGGCGCAGGCTCGACGGATTCCGGCGCCGTCGTCATACCACTCGACACCGCTATGGTCACTGCGTGGCTTGTGTCGACGATCGACACAGGAAACGTCAATCAGGGCGTATATCTGAATCCGTCTTCCGCGACGGTGATCCGTGGATACTACTCTTTCCTGGGGTCGAGCGTATTCCAACCGCATTTGCGCGTTCGGTATCTCAAAGATGGAGTTTCAAGGACTTACGTCCACGGAACCGGCGTTTCCCGATATATTGCCTCGCTCCCCCCTGCCGATCTTCCACAGAACAGCGTTCAGGCGGGCGTGGCCTATCGGAGCATACAGACGTACAACATTTCGGCGTTGTCGCGCCTCGCATCTGTGAACGATGCAAGGTTGGAGTTAACGTTGGATTCTGCTGCGTCGTTATTGACCGGTTTCGGTGCGGATTCCCTGTATGCATTCCTTGTCCAGGACAACGGATCGATCAGTTTGGCATCGCGAGCGCTGAGTACCCCATCATACATCAACAGTCGCCGGACGTATTCACTTGCGCTCAACTCTATCGTCCAAACCTGGCTACACCAGGTTCAGGCAACGCTGGCTATAGCGGCTTTTTCTGAGAATTCAAGCATGGATCGTTTCGTGTTCTTCGGTCCCGCGGATTCGATCGGTCTTCGGCCGCGCCTGATCGTCACGTACTCAGAAGCACGGCTCGTTGCGCCAAACGGAGGCGGACAATGACTGCGCGCCGGGTGCTTCCGATCTCATTGCTGCTCGTTGTCGGCACACTTTCGAGCTTTGCCGGCGGACCGGTCTACAGTCGCTACGGCTTTGGCGACATTGTGTGGTTCGGGAGCGGTCGGGCCGCCGGACTTGGCGGACTGGGGTACGGGCTTCGGGGAGAAGGATTCTTGAACCTTGCCAATCCTGCGGGGCTGAGCGGACTCCGTCAAACCCGATTCGACGGCTCCTTCTTCTACACATCGACCACATCTGAGGCCGGAGGAGCATCGTCGCCGTACTCGCAGGCCGGTCTGCAGTCCCTTTCTTTCGGCATTCCGATTGACACGGCGCGCGGGATCACGCTCCTCCTGTCGACCAATCCCTACAGTCAGATCGGGTACGCGGTCACCCGGAGGGACGAGCAGCGAGGAGTCGTTTCCAACCAGGAATTCTATGGTCGCGGAGGATTATCGGAGTTGAGTCTCGGGCTGTCGTACGCTCCGGACCGATCTTTCTTCGTCGGCTTCAAGGCTTCGTATCTCTACGGACGTGTCCGGCAATATACGCGCATCGATTTTGAAAACGCATCATTCACCGACGATGTGATCGAAAGGTCGTCGTTTCATTCCGGATTTCTGCTGACCTTGGGAGTTCTTTGGGAACCCTCGTCGACGACATTTGGAATTCGTCTCCCCAGAGATTTCTCGATTGGCGTAGCCCTCTCGCTTCCAACGTCCACCACCGTCGAACAGGACGCTGTGTTCGGGGTACTCGACACCGTCCTGACGAATCATGGAACTGCGTCTGTTCCCCTGCGATTCGGACTCGGCACGGCGTTTCGTTTTGCGGATCGGTACGTCGTCGCAGCGGATGTTGCCTTGCAAGACTGGTCGGGTTCGACGTATCTCGGTGCTTCGGTCCCTGATCTTCGCAACAGCATACGGATGTCGGCGGGGATTGAAGCTTTACCGCGGCTCAACGACCTCAGCGTTTTTCAGAGGATCGCATACCGCCTTGGCGCAGGCTATCATCAAACATCCGTCAGTGTCAACGGAACGGGTATCGACGAGATGTTTGTGACGGGTGGCGTCGCGGTGCCGATCGGACCCAATGCGCGGTTGAACATTGCGCTCCAATACGGCGTTCGGGGAACGACAAGCAACGGACTCCAACGCGACTCGTATCTGCGACTGAATGTCGGACTTACCGGCAGCGAGTTGTGGTTTGTGAACTTTGAAGAAGATTAACTGACCGCTGAAATGTCACGGTTCAAGTAAAAAGATTGAACCGCCAAGAACGCCAAGACTGCAAAGGTCGCCAAGAGAATTGTTTTTTTGACCACGAATGGACACGAATGCTTTGAAGGGCATGGAGCGCGAAGAGCCACGAAGGTGAGAATATCATGATTGCCATCGGAAGCGACCACGCGGGATTCACGTATAAAGAGCGGATCAAAGAGCTCCTTCTGACTCTCGGCGAAAAAGTGCAGGATGCGGGGCCCACATCGGCAGCGTCGACAGACTACCCCGATTGGGGTCATGCCGTCGCCGAAGCGGTGAGCACGGGGAAGGTCGATAGGGGCATTCTGATCTGCGGTACTGGAATAGGTATGTCGATCGTCGCCAACAAGCACAAGGGTGTCCGTGCGGCTGTCTGTGAGTCCGTCACTTCCGCCCGGCTGGCCCGGCTGCACAACGACGCGAACATCTTGTGTGTGGGCGAGCGAGTGATCGGCTGGGAAAGCGTCGTAGACATCGTTACGGCGTTTCTGAAGACGCGGTTCGACGGCGGCGAACGCCACGCACGACGCGTCGGCAAGATCCACTCCCTGACCAACCTCTGACGACACCATGCGCCACCTCCAGTCTCAGGATCCCGAGATCTACGCGGCGATCCGCTCCGAAGTCCACCGCCAGAATACCAAGCTTGAGCTCATCGCCTCCGAAAATTTTGTCAGTCCGGCCGTCCTGGAAGCGCTGGGGACCGTGCTGAACAACAAGTATGCGGAAGGTTACCCGGGGAAGCGATATTACGGCGGGTGCGAGTACGTCGATATTGCGGAGAATCTTGCCCGCGACCGCGCGAAGCAGTTGTTCGGGGCAGCGTACGCCAATGTGCAGCCGCATTCAGGTTCGCAGGCCAACATGGGGGTCTACTTTTCATTCCTGAAACCGGGCGACACGGTGCTGGGCATGGACCTTTCCCATGGCGGCCACCTGACGCATGGATCACCCGTGAATTTCTCAGGGCAATTGTATCGGTTTGTCGCTTATGGCGTAAAGAAAGAGACGGGGATCATTGATTACGACGCCGTTGCCGACGTCGCAAAGCGGGAAAAGCCGAAAATGATCACCGTCGGGGCAAGCGCATATTCTCGGAATATCGACTACCTAGCCTTTCGTCGCATCGCCGACCAGGTCGGCGCATTTCTGTTCGCCGACATCGCGCATCCCGCAGGGCTTATCGCCGCCAAGCTCTTGAACGATCCCATCCCGCATTGCCACGTGGTCACTTCGACTACCCACAAGACCCTCCGCGGACCTCGCGGAGGATTGATCCTTATGGGAAAGGACTTCGACAATCCATTCGGCCAGATCTGGGTAAAGTCCGGCCGGACCAAGCGTATGTCGGAAATCCTCGACTCGACGATCATTCCCGGAATTCAGGGGGGTCCGCTGATGCACGTGATCGCCGCGAAGGCGGTCGCATTTCGCGAGAATTTGCTTCCGGAATTCCGCGTATATGCCGCGCAGATCATTGCAAACGCTCAGGCGCTTTCAGCCGAACTGACCGCGCTGGGATACTACATCATCTCCGGCGGTACCGACAATCATCTCATGCTTATCGACCTGCGCAACAAGGACGTCACGGGCAAGGAGGCACAGGAAGTTCTCGACCTTGCGGGCATTACGGTGAACAAGAACGCCGTTCCTTACGACGACAAATCGCCGCTCGTCACCAGCGGCATACGCGTCGGCACGCCTGCCATTACGACCCGCGGCATGAAAGAACGCGAAATGCGTCAGATCGCACAGTTAATCGACCGGGCCATCCGGTCGCGGAAAGACGCTGCCGCCCTTGCACAGATCAGTGAAGACGTGAAGTCACTCTGCGACGGATTTCCCCTCTATCCTGAGCCTCTTTCAGCTTGATTCCCATGTCCCCTGTCGGCACGCCTGCCGATCCCGAACCAGTGCACGCCAACCGGCGCGAGATGTCGTTCCTCGACCATCTTGAAGAGTTACGATGGTCCATTCTTAAGGTCGTCGTCGGCGTTTTGCTGGCGGCGATCGCATGTTCGGTCTACGCCGATTTCATCGTCACGACCATTCTGCTTGGTCCTTTGAAGACCGCGGGCATGAAGGCCCAGGTGTTATCCCCCTACGGAATCGTCCTGCTGTACATGGAAACCGTGCTGATCTGCGGACTGATCCTCAGCATGCCGAACACGCTGTATTGGCTCTGGAAATTCGTCGCTCCCGGGCTGTTGCCAAAAGAACGCAGGTACATTTCCCGGATCGTCTTCTTCACGTCTCTGTGTTTCTTCTCCGGCGTCGCTTTTGCGTATTATATCCTGTTGCCAACTGCGTTGAAATTCTTCGCAACATTTGGGACCGATCAGATCGACCTTAACATCGCCCTCGACCGGTACGTCAGCTTCGTGCTGGCAATGCTTCTCGGGGCCGGCCTCGTTTTCGAGCTGCCGATGATCTCGTATTTCTTGTCGAAGATGGGCTTCCTTACGCCTGCCTTCATGCGCCACTATCGGCGCCATGCGATCGTGGCCATTCTCATTATTTCCGCAGTCGTGACACCGACGCCCGACGTCGTGACCCAGGTCCTCCTGGCGGCACCGATGATGCTCTTGTACGAAATCGGCATTTTCGTGTCGCACGTGTCGCAGCCGTCGAAAGACGGGGAGGCGGCGTGACGACATCAACTCCGGGCTTGGGCGACCTCCGCAGGCCGGTTATCGAAGAGCTCAAGCGCTTCGACGGTGTCTTTCGAGAATCCCTGCGTTCCAGAGTCGGACTGCTCAACATCATCACCCGTTATATCATCCGACAAAAAGGGAAAAAGGTCAGACCTTTGCTGGTCTTCCTCAGCGCCCAGGCCACCGGCGGCATCACCGACCGCACGTTCCGCGGCGCCACACTCGTCGAGATCCTCCATACCGCCACGCTTGTTCACGACGATGTCGTGGACGATGCCGACACGAGACGCGGATTCGCTTCCATCAACGCCGTGTGGAAAAACAAGGTCGCCGTTCTCCTTGGAGACTATCTGCTTGCCCGCGGCCTTCTGCTGTCGATCGAACACGGCGATCACGATTTTCTGCAACGCACGTCGGATGCCGTCAAACGCATGAGCGAAGGCGAACTCCTGCAGATCCAAAAAAGCCGCCAGCTCAACCTCAATGAAGAAACATATCTCCAGATCATCGGCGACAAGACGGCCTCGTTGTTTTCCACCTGCACCGAGATCGGAGCCATGAGCGCCACGTCCAACGCCGATCTCCACCGGCGGCTCAGGGAGTATGGCGACCGTGTCGGCATAGCGTTTCAGATCCGGGACGACCTGCTCGATTACCTCGGAAAACGGTCGATCATCGGCAAACCGACGGGAATCGACATCAAAGAGAAGAAGCTCACACTCCCGCTCATTTTCGCGCTGGACAACGGACGTCGCACCGACGCACATCAGGCGTTGAGCAGGATCCGAAAGGGGGCAAACGCAAAGGACGTTGCGTGGATCGTCGATTTCGTCGAACGATCGGGGGGTATAGAGTATGCCGGGCGGAAAGCGCAGGAATTTGCGGATCAAGCCCGTGCGGCAATCGGTCCGCTACCGCCGTCCGTTGCAAAGGACGCGCTTATGAAGTTTGTGGATTTCGTGATGCAGAGGAGCACCTGAGACCCACACCCCCGAATACACAGGAAGGCCCCGGCGGAGAATCCGTCGGGGCCTTTGCATTTCATCTCTTCGTGCAGATCGTGGGAAAATCTCTTCCCGGCTTTTCCTACGCTTTGACCTCTCGCTGTACGTCCGAACCGCCGTTCGTTTCCTGTATCTGATCCAGTTTGCTCTTGAGCTTTGACAGCTCCCGGTCCGTGTTGCGCAAGCGCATTGCCACGATCTCTGCAAGCTTGAGCACGATCTTAATGCCGAGGGAAGATTTCTTTTCAATGAGGTCGAAGAGGTCGGGACGGAAGAACCCAATCAGCGTGCAATCCACTTTGCACACCGCATTCGCTGAACGCGGGGATTCATCCAACAGCGCCAGCTCACCGAAAAAGTCCCCTTCTGTAAGGTTGACGAGCTCTCTCTGCTGTCCGTCTTTATCACCGATCGAAATGGACACCTCCCCCTCCTGCACAATGTACATTCCAAGCCCGGGGTCTCCCTGATAGAACACAGGCTCGCCCACGCGGTATTCTCGCTTGTGTACGATCGCGGCTACTTCCTTCAATTCGCGAGGAGTAAGGATGGAGAACGCCGGCACGCGGCTGAGCACTTCTTCGACGGAGCCTTTTCGAACGCTCCGTCCCGTAAAGATGTTCTTCCAGATCGGGTTTTCGGTGACGAACTTTTTTACCGCCATGGCGGCATGTAAACCTTATGTAATGAAGTTCAGCCAGTGATACTTGTCGACACCGTTCCGTACGACGTCGAAGAATGCGGTCTGCAGGTCCTTCGTCACGGGTCCAGGCTTTCCTTCACCTACGGGAATGCGGTCGATCGAACGAACCGGCGTTATTTCCGCCGCCGTTCCCGTAAAGAAGACCTCCTCGACGGTGAAGAGCATTTCGCGGGGGATGTTCATTTCGACGACGTTGTATCCGAGCTCCCGAGCGAGCGTGATGATGCTCGACCGTGTGACGCCCGGAAGGATGGCGGCCGAGATCGGGGGCGTAAAGACAGTTTTTTCGCGAACCAGAAAGATGTTCTCGCCGCTTCCTTCACTGACGAGACCGAACGCGTCGAGGGCGATGCCCTCGATGTATCCTCCTGCGATAGCCTCAAGCTTGATGAGCTGAGAATTGAGATAGTTGCCGCTGGATTTGGCGATCGTCGGGAACGTGTCGGGAGCGGCACGGCGCCACGAGGAAACGCAGGCGTCGATGCCGCGCTCCAGCGCCTCGGCGCCCAGATATGCGCCCCATTCCCACACGGCGATCGTCACATCCACCGGGCAGCCGAGCGGATTTACGCCGACCTCGCCGTACCCGCGGTACACAATGGGCCGGATGTAGCATGCCTTCAGAGAATTCGCCTTGATGGTCTCCTTGATGGCCTGCTCAAGGTCCAGTTTCGAATACGGCACATCGGCCCTGTAGATCTTTGTGGAATCGTACAGCCGGCGCAAATGGGCGTCGAGCCGGAAGATCGCCGGACCTTTCTTCGTATCGTAACAGCGAATGCCCTCGAACCAGCTCGACCCGTAGTGGATCACATGCGACAGGACGTGGATCTTTGCCTCGTCCCATTTCACAAGTTTTCCGTTCATCCATATGTAAGGAACGTTTTTGACGGCCATGGTAGCGTCTGTAGTCAGTGGAAGAGTTCAGATCGGCATCTGGAACAACCGATACCGTTTGTCGATGACACCATTCATCGCTTCTGCGGATCGGACCATTCGCTCGTTGTCTTCAAGCACCCAGCTTGCCTCGCCGAATTGGTAACCCAATTTCCTGGCGCGAACTGCGGTCTCGTAGAACAACGCCCCTGCCGCTCCGGTGCTAAGGTATTCCGGGAGCACGCCGAGAACAATAATCCGAACCGTGTCGATGTGCTTCTTTTTTGTGTACAAATGCCAGAGGCCCGTCAGCAAGCCGCCCCCTCTGTTGAACTTCAGGGCCTGATGAATATCGGGAAGAGATAATCCAAAACCAATCGTTTTCCCTTTGCTTTCAGCGAAGATAACCAGCTCGGGTACGATGACGGGCTTAAGATCCTTGGCCAGTGCGTCAATCTCTGCATCCGTCATGGCAACAGCGCCCCAGTTCTTTGCCCACGCCCGGTTATAGATTTCCTTGACGCGCTCCACGTCCTCCTGAAACTTGTTCATGTTGATGGAGCGGAAGGTCAGGCTCTGACGCTGTTTTACGACCTCGTGCGCACGGTTGAAACGGTCCGAATACACGGTTTCCTGGGACAGGTGATACGCAAACAAGTCCTTGATCTTCCGGAGCCCGTACGCTTCCAGCAACGTCGCATAGTACGGAAGATTGTACGGCATCAGGAGGGTTGGACTTTTGTCGAATCCATCGATGAGCAGACCGTATTCATCGTTCACGGAAGGAGATGCAGGTCCACGGAGCGCCGTGGACCCTTTAGCCTTGACGAAATCACGGGCAGCGTCGAGGAGCGCGTTAGCGACGGCCTGGTCATTCACAGACTCAAAAAAGCCGAAGAACCCCATCGATTCTCCATGCTCTTTGTTGTGATTGTGATTTACTATCGCAGCTATCCGTCCCACCATGGTCCCGTCGCGCTCAGCGATGAAGAATTCCGAATCTGCGTGAACGTAGAAGGGGTTCTTCTTCACGTCCATGAGTTTTCGCCGGTCCATGCGCAAAGGAGGGACCCATGCCGGGACATCAGAATACAGGGACCAGAGGAAGTCGATGAATGTTTCAGTATCGCGGGACGTGCGTACCGGACGGATGTGGATGCTGCCCATAAACCTTTTCCTGGAAGTGAAAGACAAAGCCGCCCCGTTGGTGCGAAGCGGCTTGGGAATGGTCGGTCACGAGAACACAGCGTCAGTCAAGAAAGTACGCCAACCTTTCTGCCGACTGTGGCAAACACATCAAGGATCTTATCTAGGTGCTCATCCTCGTGCGTGGCCATGTAGCTTGTCCGGAGCATTTCCATGCCCGGCGGCACCCCCGGTCGGATGAATGCGTTGACGAACACTCCGCCTTCGAACAGGTATTTCCACATGATCAGGACCTTCTCGGTATCGCCGATGATGACGGGAACGACGGCCGAATCATGTTCGTTGACACGGTACCCCATCTGTTTCAGGCCCGACCTCATTTTCCTGGCGTTCTTCATGAGACGATCGATCCGTTCCGGTTCGCGCTCCAGGATCCCCAATGCTGCAATCGCGGAAGCCACAGAAGCGGGCGTCGGACTTGCGCTGAAGATCAATGCAGGGGCAGTGTGCTTGAGGTAATTGATGACCGCCCGATCCCCCACGACAAACCCGCCCAGCGAAGCGAAGGTCTTGCTGAATGTTCCCATGGTCATGTCGGTCTCGTTCTCAAGGCCGTAATGACTCGCTGTCCCGCGTCCTCCCTTGCCGATGACGCCAACCGAATGCGCGTCGTCGATGAGAATTCGGGCGTTGTACTTCCGCGCAACGCGGACCATGTTCGGCAGGTCAACGATCTCACCCGATGTGCTGAACACGCCGTCTGAAACAATGATTTTCCCCGCTTCCAAAGGCAAGCGGGAGATCATTGCCTCGAGATGTTTCATATCGTTGTGCTTATAGCGAACGACGGCTTCGTTGGGCTTCGCCCCGGCATATGATGCCGCACCGGCAGCGATGAGATTACCGGCCACAATGCAGGCGTGATTGTCCTTGTCCGTCACCACGTACTCTCCCCGTTGCACGAGGGACGGAATGACTCCCTGTGCTGTCTGATACCCGGTACTGAACAGCAGGCAGTCTTCTTTACCGAAGAATTTGGAGAGTCGGGCTTCCAACTCCACATGAAGGTCGAGTGTCCCCGTCAAGTAGCGGGAACCGGAACAGCCGGTGCCATATTTTTCCACCGCTTTGATCGCGGCTTCTTTGACGTCGGGATGAGCGGTGAGTCCGAGGTAGTTGTTGGACCCGGCCATGATGACCTTGCGGCCTTCAATGGTGACGACCGGACCCTCGTTTTCCTCGATGGCATGGAAGTAGGGATACAGCCCCGCGGCTTTCGTTTCGTCGGCACGCGTGAAACTTCGACACTTTTCAAAAAGGTCCAACGGTTACTCCTTCGACTATGCACAGGTTCGATCTCTCCAACCTCCAGCACGTTTTCTTTGCGCAACCTAACAAATTTCAATATACTGAGAGCCACACGGAAAGTCAATTACAAGTGCAAGCAAGACAACGAGTTAGCAAGAATGGGAACATCCTGGTCACGGGAGCGACCGGATTTATCGGAAGTCATCTCGTCGAGAAGCTGCTCGCGGACGGACTGCGTGTACGCTGCATTGTCCGACCCGGCAGAACGGTCGGCACCTGGATCGATGGATTGCCGTTGGACGTCGTTGAAGCCGACCTGACTGCATCGACCTCTCTCGATGCGGCGTTCGAAAATGTCGACACGGTCATTCATGTCGCCGGAGTCACCAAGGCGAAGCGTGAGCGTGACTACATGCATGGAAACGTGGATGCCACTTCTTCCCTGCTGCGGGCCGCCGGACGAGCTGGAGTCCGCCGCTTCACGTTCATCAGCAGTCAGACTGTCGCCGGCCCGAGCCCGGACGGCCGCCCGTTGACAGAAGACGATCCATGCCGACCGCTGACCGCTTATGCACGGTCTAAACGAGAATGCGAATTGATGTGTTTGGACGCGGCGACGAGCATACCAATGACCATTATCCGGCCTTCCGCCGTGTATGGGCCGCGTGATCGTGATACTCTGGAGATGTTCCGGTGGGTCAGGTATGGCATCCGGCCCGTGATCGGCTCGGCGGACAAGACGTTAAGCCTGGTACATGTCCGCGACCTCGTGGAGGGGATCTTCGCGGCCACGTTCGACAATCGGGGCGCCGGTCGTCTATATTTTGTAGCCGACTCCGAACCGTATCGTTTCGACAACATCATCGAGGCCCTTTCTCGGGTCATGAACAAACAGCCGGTCGCCATACATTTTCCATCAGGGCTGCTGTTCACCGTCGCGGCCATCGTACAGGGGGTCTCGTTTTTCGGAACCAGACCAGCCGTGCTGTCTATCGATAAAGCGCGGGATATGATACAGTCTCACTGGGTGTGCAACCCAAACCGTATCGCACAAGAGATCGGATTCCGTTCGATACTTCGTGTGAGCGAGGGATTCCAAGAGACGTATGACTGGTACCGTGCAAACCGCTGGCTGTAAATTTCGCGCGGCGTCCTATTCAACAAGCCGTTTGCGAAGTGCGGCGTGTTCCTCCCAAATCTCTTTCGGAAGCCGGTCGCCAAACTGACGATAGAATTTTTCCATTTCCACGGTCCCGTTCAGCCATCCATGCCCGTCCAGGGCGGTCAATGTTTCCATAGCACCAGCCGGAATCTTGAGTCCGTCCGTTTCAATGGCATCCGCCGTAGGCATATATCCGAGTGGTGTTTCGACAGCTTTGCCGCGCCCTTCCACTCGATCCAGTATCCACTTCAGCACACGGATGTTCTCGCCATAGCCCGGCCAGAGGAATTTCCCGCTTGCGTCCTTGCGGAACCAGTTGACGCGAAAGATCTTCGGCGGATCCTTCATGCGCTTTCCCATCTCCAGCCAATGGGCAAAATAGTCCGCCATATTGTAACCGCAGAACGGCAGCATCGCCATGGGATCACGCCGAACAACTCCTACCGCACCCGTCGCAGCCGCCGTAGTCTCCGCCCCCATGCTCGACCCCATGAAAACACCGTGTTGCCACGAAAACGCCTGATATACCAGCGGCACCGTTACCGAGCGGCGGCTACCGAATATGATGGCCGAAATGACCACGCCATGAGGGTCCTCCCAGGACGGCGAGATCGTCGGACACTGTCGTGCCGGCGCAGTGAACCGTGAATTGGGATGGGCAGCCTTCGCTCCACCCGGGCCCCATGTTCGCCCTTGCCAGTCGATCAGGCCTGAACCCGGCTCCGTGCCGATACCCTCCCACCAAGGTTCATGATTCGCCGTCAACGCCACATTCGTGTAAATTGTGTTCTTCCTGATCGTTTCCATCGCGATCGGGTTGGTCGAAAAACCGGTCCCGGGCGCAACACCGAAGAATCCCGCTTCCGGATTGATCGCACGCAAGCGGCCTTCCCTGTCGATGAACATCCATGCGATGTCGTCACCGATAGTCCACACCTTGTATCCTTGATCCGCCAGCGTCGACACGAGCATTGCAAGGTTGGTCTTGCCCGAGGCACTCGGAAAAGCCGCGGCCATGTACGTCACTTTGCCCGACGGATCCTGCAGGCCTATAATGAGCATATGTTCCGCCATCCATCCCTGCTGCCTGGCCATGAATGATGCGATCCGAAGCGCGAAGCATTTCTTGCCCAGCAGAGCATTCCCACCGTACCCGGACCCGATGCTCCAGATCAACCGTTCCTCGGGGAAATGCATGATGAACCGCCGGTTGGGAGAGATGTCGCCCAGCGAATGAAGGCCCGGAATAAACTCTTTCGATGCCTTGTAATGCTCGAGCGCCACCGTACCGACTCGCGACATGATGTGCATATTCGCGGCCACATACGGGCTGTCCGTGATCTCTACGCCAACCTTGCTGTAGGGGGAACCGACGGGGCCCATCAAATACGGAATGACATACATCGTCCGCCCCTTCATCGAGCCCGCAAACAACGGCCTCACCTTTTCCTTCCCTTCAGCAGGGGATATCCAGTTATTGTTCGGACCGGCGTCTTCCTTTCGCTGCGTACACACGAACGTCAACTGTTCGGTGCGGGCAACGTCGTTCGGATCGCTCCGATGAAGATAGCAGTGCGGATGCGTCGACTGGTTGAGCTCAATGAGCGTTTTGTCGGCCAACATCGATGCGATCAGGGCATCATACTCGCGCTGAGAACCGTCGCACCAGTACATGCGGTCGGGTGTGGTCACACGTGCCGATTCGTCCACCCAGCGTTCGATATCAGAACTCATTCAGCAATTCTCCGTTCAAGAAAGAAACAATGGCCAGTGTCACCTACGGCTCAGGATCGCGGCTGCCAGCCACGAACGTTGGCAGTTTCAATTCTCACTTCATCCCCCAACAGCGTACTGGGGATGGGATCAGGATAGTACTTCTGGCAGCAAGCGTATGCTTCCAGACTCGATGCGTTCCAGTACGACGGACATGACGCGCAATGGATGTTGTCGCCGTCGAGATAGAAATCCTGCGACCTGCAGTTCTCACTCTGGCTCATCGCCGTAACTACTTTTCCCCCGGGCGTGATGTATGCGAGCACCGGAACCTTTTGTTTTCCCTCGGGGTCAAGGAATCGCACAATACGATACTTCTGGACCTCACTCAGCGGCACGATCATGAACGGACCCTCGACACGGGCGGTGACCATGGTGCTGGCAGTCTTCTCTGCGGGGCCGGGCGCAGTGATATCCGGTTGTTTGGCAATGACCGGATGATAATCACGAAATGCGTCCCGATAGAACGACCAGATGCCCACAGCCACGACTGACGCAATCACCAGCCGGAGGACCCAGGGAGCCAGGCGTCCGGAACCGGAAGATGCACCGGAGGAGGCACCTACCGTATCATGGACCTTCGCCCCGCATTGCGGACATACGCCCGCATCGGCTTCGACTTCGTTTCCGCAAACTTGGCATACGTTCATTTTTTCACCAAACATCCGCTCTGCTGTTGCGATCAGAACCTTCCATTATTCCTGCGAAATATCCGGCTCCCCAATCAAGGCCCTCACTCGTGCGACTGACTCGGCCACGCGGGCGGCAGTATCACCCAGGATCATCACGTGCCCCATTTTCCGCCGGGGCTCTACTCTCTGTTTTCCGTACACATGGAGTTTCACACCCGGGACCTCGTGCAGCCGACGGACATCAAGCGTCTCCACATGCTTACCCAAAAGATTCACCATCGCGCACGGCGTCAAAAGTCGCGGTTCAGGGACGTCCAAGCCGGCGACGACCCGGACGAGAACCTCAAATTGTGAGATGGAACATGCATCGAGCGAAAAATGACCCGAGTTGTGCGGTCTCGGCGCCAATTCGTTCACAAGGACCCTTTCGTCCTTTGTGACGAACATTTCCACGCACAGCACGCCGACAACGTTCAAGCCTTCGATAATCTTCCTCGCCAAAGCCAATGCTTCCGTCCTTGCTACGCCGGATATTTCCGCCGGAACGACCGTGCAGTGGAGGATGTGGTCGCGGTGTTCGTTTAATGCGACCGGAAATTCCTGCACTCTGCCGGAATCCTCCCTGGAGGCGATGACCGAGACTTCGCACGCAAGGTCGAGGAATTCCTCGACGACAACTTCTTCCGGGGCTGACGCATAGCTCCGAACATATGCTTCGACGTCGCCTGAACTGCGAAGCAATGTTTGTCCCTTGCCGTCGTATCCTGCGTTGGCTGTCTTTACGACCGCAGGAAGGCCCACGGAAGCGATCCCCTCGCGAAGACCGTCTGCCGTCAATGCCGAGGCAAATCGCGCGACCGGGATTCCCAGTCGTTGCAGTGCTTCTTTTTCCTGCACACGGTGTTGCGAGATCCGCAGAATCTCATGTCCTGGGCGGACACGTTTCAGTCGTTCCAGTCCCTCGACGATATCGGTGCTGATGTGTTCGAATTCGTATGTGACAACGTCGGCCGACGTTGCCAGACGTCTGGCAGCGACTTCGTCCGAAAACGGCGCAACGATAGTCTCATCAGCCAGCCGGGAAGCAGGGCACGTTCTGTCCGGATCCCACACAATGCTCCGATACCCCATGCGCTGGGCTTCGCGGACCGTCATCATGCCAAGCTGGCCGCCGCCGATAATGCCCAGAACGGAGGGCGGGAGGAGCGGTTGGCTCATATCTTCGCTGCCAGAACCTTTTGCTGAAGTCGCTCGGCATATTGTTCCAGCCGCTCCCGGAGCCCGGACTCGCTGTTGGCCAAAATGCGAACCGCGAGAAGGCCGGCATTCGCCGCGTTCCCGATGGCGACCGTCGCGACGGGGATTCCTGCCGGCATTTGGACGATGGAAAGCAGGGAATCGAGGCCGTTCAACGCACGAGACTGAACGGGAACGCCGATGACCGGAAGCGACGTCTTCGACGCCACCATCCCCGGCAAGTGAGCCGCACCACCGGCGCCGGCGATGATGACCTTCAATCCCCGGCGGGCAGCGTGCGCTGCGTATGAGAGCATATAATCTGGAGTGCGATGCGCCGAGACCACGAGAAATTCATGCGGAACGTCAAATTCTTTGAGGATGGAACGCGCACCTTCCATTGTTTCGGCGTCCGAAGAGCTCCCCATAATGATGCCAACGAGCGGTTTCTTTCCCCGAATGCGGGATGCGGACCTGAGTTTCTTGGTAGATTTTTGAGCGCGATGTGGCATTGTGAACTCTTGAAGTCGTAGAATTGCGGGTCAAGGAAACACGCCGTCCAGGGTGTTTCTATTTGGATCGAGATGCAACCGCGACCCGATTGGCAATGAGGGCCGCCGTGGCACCTGCTCCGAATCCGTTGTCAATGTTAACCACGGTCAGTCCGGGCGAACACGATTGAAGCATCGTCATTAAAGCTCCCTCGCCCCGACCTCCATAGCCATATCCAATACTCGTCGGAACACCGATAACAGGAATGGGCACAAGACCGCGAACAACTGACGGAAGCGCTCCTTCCATGCCCGCGACCACGACGGCGACGGATATCTCATCCTTGAGAATTGTCTCGACAGGTTTCAACAGGCGGTGAATTCCGGCGATTCCAACGTCGAAAAACGCGGTCACGGCGCATCCCATGGTTTCCGCCGTGACACGAGCCTCTTCGGCCGCCGGCGCATCGGACGTCCCGGCGGCAAGAACGGCAATTCGACCACCGGTCGGTGGTATGTCGAATCCATCCTTCCGAACGACCAGGATCCGGCCCACGTCGTTCCATTCGGTCCTAACACCGGGACCGAGAAGCTGCAGAATGGAGTGAATGTCCGTGGACCTCACCCGGGTAGCCAAACCGAATCCCGTTCGGGCGACAAAGGCAGTCAGTGCAGCGGCGATCTGCTCGACGGATTTCGATTCAGCAAAAACGGCCTCCGGGATCCCCGTTCGTCGGACACGATCATGGTCGAGATTGGAGAACGATTTCAGTATGTCTGAGGATTCGTGCACGGAAGGATTTTGAAATATTGTAGACTGAAAATATATGCAAAAATGAGGAAAGACCAGAGAACTATATGGGATTTCCGCCCCTGGCGGCCCTGCGAATGCGGTCGACGATCGCCTCTCCAATGCCCCGTTCCTCAGGCGCTTCGATCACAATGGCATCCACGCCTGCTCCGTCAAGTTCCCTCAGTGCCCCGAAGAGAAGGCGAGCATATGATTCCACAGACCCCTTTGCCCTGACGACCCGAAGTCCCGAAGTAGACTCCACGTTCAGCGTCCTCACAATAACTCCAATCGACCGTCCGCCGGCGCGCAAGTCTGACAAGTTTTGGTCGAGCGCATTCTGTCCGCCTTCCTGAACCACGATCACTTCGGCACGGGGGGCATAATGTCGGTGTCGCGTCCCCGGTGATCGGCGCAATAGTGCCAGATCTTCGGCGATACGCATAGGTCCGGCAGTCTTTTCAAGCTCCTCCCTCGTTACGCCGCCGGGCCGCAGAATGACAGGAGGACGGACCGTGACATCGACGACAGTCGATTCGAGACCGATATGCGTCGGTCCGGCATCGAGAATAAGGTCAATCTGACCCTGCAGGTCCGCGAACACGTGTCCGGCCGTCGTAGGTGATGGACGGCCTGATAGATTGGCGCTGGGTCCGACAATGCCGCGGCCCAGCTTGATGATGATATCGCGCGGTACAGGATGGTCGGGCACTCGAACCGCCACCGTATCAAGACCTGCGGTCACCGCCGCAGGCAACATTCCATTGCCGTGCAGCACGAGCGTCAGCGGTCCGGGCCAGAATGCCGCAGCGAGACGCTCTGCAAGCGACGGGACTTTTGCCGCAACCTGCGACACCTGTTCGACGCCGGCAAGATGGACGATCAGCGGATTATCTCCCGGCCGTCCCTTTGCGGCGAACACACGACGGACTGCGTTTTCATTGAACGCATCGGCAGCGAGTCCGTAGACTGTTTCCGTGGGAAAAGCTACAATGCCTCCCGCATTTAAGATCGCAGCAGCTTCGTCAATGACGTTGGCAGAAGGATGATCGCTGGAGACCGGCAGGATGCGTGTTTCTGGCACAACCGCTCAGGGAAAGTGAGAACGTGGCGTCCGTCAGAGCGGCTTGAAACGCTCGAAGGCCTGATGGCAGGAATTGCAGAGATACAATTGCTTACAGAGCGTTGCGCCAAACTCGCTGTCAAGCTTCGTCTCGGACGAACCGCAATGGGGACACTTCACCGGCAACGCCAGCGTGGCGGGCAACGATTCGCCCCGCGGAGGCGGAGGAGCGATGCCAAACGCCTGAAGACGACGCCGTGCATTTTCAGCGAGGAGATCTGTCGTCCATGACGCCCTCTGATCCACGATGACGGTTACCTGGGTACAGCCGTGCGACACAAGCGTTTCCTCGACATCCATGCGCATCTGGTGGAGCGCAGGACAACCGCTAAACGTCGGACACAACGTCACTTCGACGGCGCCGTCGTCAGTTCTGACGCGCGTGACAATTCCCAGATCGATGAGCGACAGTACGGGGATCTCCGGGTCGGGGATCGTCCGAAGAATGTCCCACACCGCCTGTTCCGAAATGGGTACGCTTACCATGACGCCCCCGACACGGATTGGTAGACCATGTGCAGGTCTGCGATCAACTGTTCCAGGTCGGACGTATGATCGCCGGCGCGACCGCCGTAATCGGCCAGACACAGCGGCTTGCTCGAGCCGTCGAGGGGGAGCGTGATCGAGACGGCGCCAAACGTCGCCACGATGCGTTCAATCCACGCAGTCTGCAGCTTTGCATTGCCGGGGAAAACACGCTCGCGGACCAGCACATCTTCATGCTCGAGCCGTTCAAACAATCCCAGGGATTGGGGAAACGCCGTTGCCGTTGCCGCGTGCATTCTTCTTCTGCTTTCGTCCGTTGCGTCGCCGAGCCGTTCCACGAGTGCCTCGCTGTGCAACAGATGATATGCTTCCTCCTTCATGATCCTTGCGGCCGCATCGCGTATCGGTCCATACGAACTTTGCGCCAGGGCTTCGAGCCGCACGTGTTCCGCTTCGTCGAAGAGATATTGTCGGACGACCGTATACGCGAAATCTCCGCGTGGGTACGCAACGAATCTGCAGCACCGGAAGTCCAGCCACTGACGCTCAAAGGCCATCGCGTCCGGCGATCGTTGCAACAGACGTTCCAGCAGCGTGTACCACACGAGGCTGTGCCCGATCTCATCCTGCGCGATGTTCGAGAAGGCAATATCCTCCTCCAGGATGGGAGCATACCCTGTCCATTCCGAATCACGGTGGCCGATGACCAGCTCGTCGTCGGCGAGCGCGGTCAACATTTCTATTACTGGGGCGTTAGCCTTGGTCATTCGTGGAGCTTGTCGGGAGCGTCGAATGCTTTGGGGTCTCTGTAACTCTTGTCCGTTGTGTGCACGAAGAATACGTCGTCCTGATAATCCGTCATCGCAATATCGCGGGATCGCACGACCCAGATGCTTGTGCACGCCATGCGGCGGGCGAACTGGTCCCTCGCCATCTGGAGGGCGATCTGCGGGTCGGGGGCATGCACCGCCCCGACGTGTTCGTGCGAGTCTCCCCGCTTGGCCTGATGGAAGACCTCATACGTCTCCCACTGAGTGTCGCTCATACTGCCTTCCGCGTTTGATGTGCCTGGAGCGCCTCGCGTACCCAGCGGCCCTCTTCATGCGCCTTGCGGCGGACTTCCAATCGTTCCTTGTTGCACGGTCCATCCCCGCTGATCACGCGCTTCAACTCCTCCCAATCGGGCGGAGAATAGCGATAATGCCCGGTCGTGCCGTCCAGACGGCATTCCTGGTCCGGTACACTTATGCCCAAGGCCCTGATCTGGGGGACGATGTGGTCGACGAATTCTTGACGGACCTGTTCGTTGGATTTTGTCTTGATCCGCCACCGAAGCGCCTGCTGAGAGTGGACCGACATCGCGTCCGGGGGACCCGACATCATCAGCGTCGGATACCACCACCTGTTGACGGCATCCTGCGCCATCGACCTCTGCGCTGCCGTTCCTTTCGCAAGAGTGACGATGGAGTCATAACCCTGTTTGATGTGAAACGATTCCTCGTAACATATTCGTTTCATTGCCCGCGCGTAGGGCCCGTACGAGCTCTGGGCGAGCATCGTTTGATTTATCACTGCGGCGGTGTCGACGAGCCATCCGATGACACCCACATCCGCCCAAGTAGGTGTCGGATAGTTGAACACATTTGCGTACTTTGCCTTACCGGACAAGAGTTCGTCGATCATCTCTTCCCGCGTCTTTCCTAGCGTCTCGGCCGCCCGGTAGAGGAGTTGTCCGTGACCCGCTTCGTCCTGCACCTTTGCGATCAACGTCAGTTTTCTTCGGAACCCGGGAGCATAGGGAATCCATTTCCCTTCGGGCAATTGGCCGACGATCTCACTGTGCGCATGCTGGCTGATCATGCGGATGAGATTCCTCCGGTAATCCTCCGGCATCCAGTCGCCCGGCTCGACCTTTTCACCCCGGTCGATCCGGCGCTCGAATTCCACTAATCGCTCTTCGCCAGTCAATTCAGCCATAATTCTCCCCGAGCATGACCGTTATCGCTGCGCTTGCCATGAACGTCCGAAATCAATTGGTTTCCTGAATATAGAAAAAAGAGGGGGGAATGAAAAGGCGGCCCTAGAAAGAGGCCGCCCGGTGACATGAAAGTTTAGAAGACTTCCGTTCGGTTATTTGTGCCTGCCGCGCCGGGGACGGCGCTGCATTCGCGTGGGCCGCATGCCGACCCGTCTTCCGACGTTTCTCCGGCGCCGCGGACCGGCGACGGGTTGTATCGCGGCGGAAGGCTCGGGAAGCGGCAGCGTTGCTTGCAACTCCGCTGGCGCAGGCACTTGGGAGGTAACAACCGGGATGTCGGGCGTTATGGTGCTCACTAGACCAACGCCGTTCGCCGTGTTCCA
Organism: Ignavibacteria bacterium RIFCSPLOWO2_12_FULL_56_21; assembly: GCA_001802945.1. Lineage (GTDB taxonomy): Bacteria > Bacteroidota > Ignavibacteria > UBA10030 > UBA10030 > 2-02-FULL-55-14. The sequence continues at coordinate 38,384 of MHAK01000022.1, forward strand.
TACCCGCGTGAATACCTTCACCAGAACGCTCGCCTGCTGGAAGATCAGCACAACAAAGATCCCGGCGACACTCGTCATCCCTACCGCGTCTTCAAAGATCCAATAGAAAAGAACGCTGAAGCTGAGTACGACCGCCACGCTGCCGTGGAGTGCCGCCATTCTCACCGGATGACGGCCGACAAACGCCAGCCCGTTCCACATCGCCTTGAACGACGACGACATGTCGTTGCGAACCAGAAAGATCCGCGCATACTCCGCTGAGAGGACGAGGTAGACCAACGGCAGACCGACGATCGCGATGGAGACAATGATGGCGCTCAGATACGTCGGCTCGACCACATCCCCTTTTGTCATCATCATCCAGGCGGCGCCGGCGAGAAGAACACAGACCACAACGACCGCTGCGGCTACAAGTCCCGTGGCCAGCAGCAGCCTGACTGACCGCCAAAAGAATCGTGCCGTATCGTGGAAGAACTGGCGCACAGGCCCATCTCCCTCGAACGAGGCCACAAGACCGGGGCCGAGAATTGCGTTCAGAACGAGTGAGACCAGCGCGAGCGGAATGAACGACCTCTTGACGAATTCATAGATCTCTTCGTGATGCCGGGTCATATCGGAGTAAATCGTATGATCATACCCTTGGAGCAGCGATTCGATATACGGCGATGAACCGACGGCGTTTGACAGGACGGCACGCAAGGTCAGCATCAGCGGTACGGCGAGGAGAAGATTGACGGCGTACAATGTCGCAATGATTCCACGCCGTTGCCATGCGTTGTACGCTCCGTTTAGGAGTAGAACCGGTGAAGAAGGAGTGGTCATGGTCGGCCTCGGTCAGAACAGAGCGGTATAATGAACAACGTTTTGGAACCAGTAGAGCGTTTTGAGCGCATATTTCCAGAACACCGAGGTCCCGACGGACTCGGCCCGCGCATTGTTTATGATGTTGACGTCCACAAGAAGTTTCCGGTCTGGGTCGACTTCCGCCCTGACCACGCGTGCTGGCCGTGTCTCGCGTATGCGGAGCACACGGCCTTTTCCGTCCCATGTCATGCGCATCGTGTCGCCATCGGCAAACTCCAGACGTACGTCAACGGGGAGCACAACTTCACCAAGCCGCGACACGACGATCACCGATTCGAACCGGCGCTCAGCGTCTTCGACGCGCGAGGTATCAGCGCCGCGTCCCCTGGGCACAGTAACCGGCTGTGAGACCATGGACGTGACCTCGTAGTCGCATACATCGGTCCCACCAATCATCTGCGAAAAGAACCAGTCCATCGATGGGCCAAACGCCGTTCCGTAGTGCTTGCGCACGACTTCGTTGATTACTGCTTCGAAATCCGCTCGTCCAGGATGTCGGAATCTCCATCGTTCGAAATACGTGCGCATGGCCTCATCCATGACGCGTATTCCGACGATTCGCTCCAGGGTCGCCAGAACAGTGGCTGTCTTTGAATACGTCACCGCAGAGTACCCTCCGGACGCATACTCCCAGGCCGGGATGCTCATCGGCGCTATCTTCGGATTGTCCATGCCGACATAGCTGATGCGGTTCGATTCGACGTCCCCTTCGTGATATCCGAGCACGTCGAGCACCGATCGATCAGTGCCGTAGAGAGCGTCCATGATCCTGCCTTCAGAATACTGATTGAGCCCCTCGTCCATCCAAGCCTCTTCGAATTCGTTCGACCCCACAAGTCCATACCAATACTCATGACCGAATTCGTGGATCGTTACTAATTCCACCAGCCTTACACTCTCGGGGAGGTAGCTGACCGAAAGGCCGGTGATCAATGTGGGATATTCCATCCCTCCTGCACCGCTGGCAAACAACGGTGGATCGACAATGGTCAGGTTCGAATAGGGATACTTCCCAAGCCATTTGTCGAAATACGCAAGAGCCTCTTTCGCCGACTGAAGATAGCGCTCCTGTTTGTCGGCATGCTCGGGCTGGATCAACAAGCGAATCTTCACATGATCCCAACTGTCTTCAACCACTTCGTAGTCCGGCGAACACGTCCAGGCAAAATCATGCACGTCTTCAGCGCGGTATGTGTGCGTCAACATGCCGTCGGGACGTTCCACGATCGATCGTTGAATGCCGGTCGCTCCAAGGACGTAGCCTTTCGGCACGGTCATCGACACATCATACACTCCGTAGTCTGCGTAGAATTCAGTCGTCGAATGGAACTGATGACAATTCCATCCGCCGGCAGGTTTGCCGCGCATGCCTTTGGGCTCATACACGCCCACCTTCGGAAACCATTGGCCCACGAAAAAGAAATTCCCTGCATATCCCGTCCTAGCCAAAACTTTCGGCAGTCGTGCACTGAAAGCGATTTCAACGGTGACGGACCTTCCTGGACGGACTGAGGTCGGAAGGGGTACGCGGAGGACCGTCATGTCCCTCGCATTGCCGTCGTCGGGCGCGATGAATCGGGCTCCTTGCAGCAGATCTGTCCCGTCGGTCAAACGCATGGACGTGACGTCTGTCCATCCCCACTCTCCTTCGCTCATCGACAATCCACGACTAGCTCCACCTAATGCCTTCATGAATGTCGATTCCGAATTTCGGAACGCATTCAGATATAGATGGAACTGAAGTTCCCGGATGTTGTCCCTCGTTGTATTCGTCCAGACCAACGTCTCTCGCCCGACGAGCGTCTTTTCCTGAACATCCAGGTTCACGTCGATGATGTAATTGGCGATCCTCGGACTCAACGGCTGAGGGAAGATCGGTTGGGCCTGGAGGAAGCACCCGAAGCTTGCGGTCACGATGAACGCGATCATTGTTCTTCTACGCATGGTTTCACCTGCTGACACTGTTGAAAAACATGGAAATTGTTACATTGCGTTTTGCCTTCTCCTCCCCGGCAAATCATCTTTCTCTCGACTGCCCCTCGACTCCCACCACACAGATGGCGCCAGCCCGAACGACCGATCATGTGACTCTTTGAGTTCGGTCGCCCGCCCGCCCCATTTGGGGCCCTCTCTGGTCGGGCGGGGGCGGTGGCAAGTCGCTCGGGGCAGGCATACTTCCTGCTTTCTTTGTTATTTCCTGACAAACTCCCCCACGCCGTCCCACTTGAACGATGCAACCTTTCCGTCAACACCCTGAACAAAGACAACGTCGTCCCATCCGAGAACCTTGTCTCTCCAATTCACTTGGAAGGTCTCATAATGTCTATGGTCCAGATCGCCGGTATACATCGGGCCGAATGCGAGCACGAGTTTCCCCCGTTCCAGATAGATTTTCGCTTCACCATACATCCCATGCTGATATGTTCCCAAATACGCCGTAAGCGGCATAGCCGGTTTCGTGCCCGGCACGAGGGCCTTCTTCCGTTCCTCTGTTCGTTCCTTTGCCTTGGCCTCATCGTTGCGCACGATGTCCAGCATCTCTCGGCTCCAGTCTCTCCTCTCCACTCCCAGGTAATGGTCGAAGATCCAATACACGAGCGCACCATGGAGCGCGGCACGCGGTCCGTTGAGGAGCACGACTACTCCCAGTTTCAGTTCGGGGATCATCCCGACCCGCGACCGCATACCATCTAGCCAGCCGTCATGCGTCACGACCTTTTTGCCCTGATAATCCAGAAGATTCCAGCCGAACCCGTACAATAGAAAATGCGTCGACGGTCGAAGAGCCTTCGCCAGCGAATCGAGTCGATTGATCATCTGGGGAGTCTGCATCTCCTCCACAGATTTTTGAGAAAGCAGTTGTTTTCCGTTGAAGACGCCGTTGGACAGATTCAAGCGGACCCATTGTGCCATATCGTGAGCGGTTGAATTCACAGAGCCCGCTGAACCCACGTTGTCATAGTTCGGCCATCGGATCGGTACGATGTCCTCGTCCACTTCTTCATGCGGCGTCGCCACATTTTGCCGGCCATCGAGGTCTTTCACGCTCGTCGAACTCGAGCTCATGCCCAAGGGACGGAACAACCGTTCGACGATGAACTGGTCCCACGACATGCCGGAAGCCGACCGCACCACTTCACCGGCGGCCATATACATGATGTTCTGATAGCCGAAACGGCTCCGAAAACTCGTCGCGGGCTCCAGCATCTTGACCTTCCGAAGAACCTCGGACCTGTCGTTGGTGGAACCATACCAAAGAAGATCTCCGCGGGGAAGTCCGGACCGATGGGTCAGGAGATCTCGCACGGTCAATTCACGCGTTACCCACGGGTCGTGCAGCTCGAATTCCGGCAGCCACTTGGTCACCGGATCGTCCCAGGTCATCTTCGCTTCGTCGACGAGCATTCCTACGCACGCCGCTGCCATCGCTTTTGTCGTGGAGGCAACGGAGAAGATCGTGTTCTCATCGACCGTCTCCGGCGACCCCAGTTTCCGCACTCCATAACCGCGCTCGTAGATGATGGAATCGTTCCTGACAATGGCGATCGCGAGTCCCGGTACGCTCCAGTCTTTGAGCGCTTGCTCGATGTATGCGTCCAGTCCGGGCACGCGCGAATTCTGTGCCGACAATGGAGCGGACATTCCTAGAATCAGGAAGAGCATGAACAACGGACGACGTTTCATGGTGCACCGGGCAACAACGGGTTGTTGAGAATGGATACGAATGCAGTCGCAAAACCGGAGCAACGTAGCGATTGGTGGTAGGAAAAGCAAGGTAACGGTGTGATCGACCGGAAGCGCGAATCAGTTGTCAGAGGAGTTGTGCAACTCCAAGCGTCACCCGAATTCCTTCGGGAGCGCGAAACCGGTAGGTAACATCCAGTCGGAAGAGTTGAAAAAGCCTGTTGATGCCGATGCCGGCTTCCGAATACACGCCGGAAACCGCCGGGGCGATCGACATGCGTCTGCTTCTGAACGACGACGCGGCAACCGTCGCATAGGCGACAGTCTCAATTCCGCGCTCATAGAAGTACGGCAGACCTATCCATAGGAAGAATGCGCTCCGGAAATTATGTTCCGCGGAAAACTGCACGAATCGATCACCGGCAAATTCCTTTACCCGCGCTGCACGGAGCACGCCGAGAGGCGCATAGTCCGACGATTGAGTTTCGAGCGCGAACTGACGCTGCAACGGAAGCGATCCCGTGGAAGTCCCTGCAGACAACCGCATGGTCAGCTGCGCCGGGAACAGATTACGCCGTAAGAACGTCGCGATGCGGACCTGTCCGCGGACGAGTACTCTGCTGAAATCGAATTCACCTCCCGTGGACCGCCGTGCGCTGTGTTCCATGTCGATCTGCAACTCGTTCTGGGGAATGAGGTTGAACATCACTGCCTCCGGACCCCACCGCACGGATAAACCGATCGGCTGCATGACACCTTCCTCAACGAGAGGCTGCGGACGATATTTCTCCCGGGCATAGAAAAGACTGTAGTTCGTGGTTTGGCGTGCGGAACGGTGAACCTCGCGGCCAAACGAAGCGCGTACCGACACTTCTCCCAAAGGCCTGGCCCCGATCGTAACACGACCCCCCTGCACACGGTAATAGTCGAAGTAATCATTCTTGCCGAGCAATGAGGTCAATGTGTTGGAGAAGGATGAGTGATATCCTTCATCCGAGATTGCACGAGCCTGAGAGAACCACTCCGCGCCCGTGGTCAACGAGTGATCGCTGTCCCACAGGTATTCAACTCCTGCACTTCCCTTCCATCGGTGATCAGCAACGCCGTACCCCGCCGCCGTCCGCACAGTCCAGCGTCCAGCCAGTGAGTCGAAGGTGTTTTCTCCCCCTACATACCAGCCTTCGACTCGATTGAAATGAATATCCGCATACTTCAACCATGAGAACCCGGGACCGTCGAGTCCTGCCAGCGGTCCGGAAGGCTTAAACTGCTTATCGAGGGTCTGCGTACTGTCCAGTTTCACGTAGGCTTCGTGTTCCTCGCGTGTCAGAGGGATGACCTCCCGCTCCGCCCAGAATGACGAGTCGTATTTTGCCGAAGCCGAATCGGACCGAATCCTTCGTTGCTGAAAAAGGGAATCCGGTAATGCGACGTTGATCGCATAGTCATAGATGGACGAGACGTTTTCCAGACCGAACGGCGGGAATGTGAATCCCGCAAACGAAATGCGGACGATGGCCTTGATCCGGATATCGACCGGCATCCAGTAACGGCCGGAGACCAGCGCAAACTGTTGGTCGTATGCGAGAGAGAAGTCCGGTACCAGTGGAATGACGAATGCCTCGTTCGGCCGAACGTGCACGCCGGCAAGCGCGAACTGTTCGTCCACGACATTGATCGTCCCATAGAACAACGGCGCCAGGCGTGTTGTCGGATGGATGCTGATCCGAAACACCGTCCGTCCATCAGTCGACTGTGTGCCCACAAGCTTGAAGTTGTACATATCGAACGCACTCGGAGCCGTGAATCCGACAAAAGTATACCCGGCGAACCGGATGTCATCGTCATAGAAATTGACGATCCCTCCGACAGCGGCGAGATTCCGCGCTTCGGGAACATTTTGCGTCTGCCTCTTCTGCCGTATCACCTCGCGAAGCGTGTCTCCTCGGCGCCAGTATCCGGTGGTAAACGTCTCGGCGATGCTCGCAATGGCGGTATCCCTACGGATGGTCTGTCGTGTGAACGCTTCGAACCGGTATGTCTCCAATGCGTTCTGCCACTTCTTTTTCCGTTCGATCACTTGCCGCATGATAGCCATCGCTGGATCTTCCCCCGTAACGACCACTTCGGGGAACTGAATCGGTGAAGGCTGGAGGTTGACGTCGACGTGTGTGTTCATATTCGAACCGACCGTAACCGTGTCCGACACGTAGCCGATGAATGAAAACGCACAGCGATAGGCACCCGCCGGAAGCACAAGGCGATACGAGCCGTCAGCGTTGGCGATCGTCCCGCGGTCTGTTCCAACGACGCGGACCGTTGCCGCGGGAAGCGGGTCACGCGACACCGCATCACGTACGGAACCTGTGACCGTGACGGTCTGGGACACCAGAAATGGGGGGAACAGCAACGACGCCGCGAGAAGGAGGAGACTGCGTCGCAGAATTAGGACGAAGATGAGTGAAGGCACGTATTCAAGGACGCAACGTGCGGGGGAAAGTTGCGAACCTGGCAGCTCAGCTCGCGGCCCGCACTTGTTCGAATCGGTGGATGACCTTCGCGGTGCCGGCGACCATCTGCATCACGATGGCGACGTCGCCGTTGAGGTCGATCAGTTTTTGTTTTGCCGCCGCAACGGCTGCCTCTTCGGATCCGTACATCTCCTGAAAGATGTTCTTCGGCACATCGAGGGTCTTGGTGATCAAGATGCGGTAGTTCATGCTTCGGCCTTCGGTGGTTGTAATGGATCGTGCATTGGGTTCCCGGCATGCGACGTGTGGACTGCGTCGCGAAGGATTTCCGCCACGTCGCGCACAACTACGCGCTCGGAAGCTTCTTTCGCCTTGACACCGTCGCTCATCATGGTCATGCAGAACGGGCACGCCGTGGCGATGACCGCGGCTCCGGTTGCCAGGGCTTCTTCCGTTCGCTCAATATTCACGCGCTTTCCTTCATGTTCCTCCATCCACATTCTGCCTCCCCCGGCGCCGCAACAGAACCCGCGCGACTTCGAGCGCTCCATTTCCACGAGATCCGTGCCCGGAACAGCCTCAAGCACATTGCGGGGTTGATCGTACACATCGTTGTATCTTCCCAGATAGCAGGAATCGTGGAACGTTACTTTGGCCGCTTGCTCTTTTGAGATCTTCAGTCGTCCATCGTTGATCAACTGCACGAGGAAATCGGTGTGATGCAGAACGCGGTACGTTCCTCCAAATTGCGGGTACTCGTTCCTTAAGCTGTTGAAGCAGTGCGGACAGCTTGTCACGATTGTCGTAACGCCGTATCTGTTGAGCGTGGCAATATTCTCTTTCATCAGGGTCTGCGCAAGATATTCATTTCCGATCCGGCGCGCGGGATCTCCCGTGCATTTCTCCTCCGTGCCGAGAATTGCGAACGTCACTCCAGCCTCGCGCATCAGTTCCGCAAATGCCCGGGATACGCTCTTGTACCTGGCGTCATACGACCCCGCACAACCGACCCAGAAAAGCACCTCCACGGTCGGTTTCTGAGCCATCGTCGGAATGTTCAGCCCTTCGGCCCACTCGGCCCGGCTCGACGCGGAAAACGCCCATGGCGTGAAATTGTTCTCGAGATTCCGGAACACCGTCTGCACTTCGGGCGGAAACTGCGATTCCATGAGGACCAAATGCCGCCGCATCTCCACGATCGCGTCGACATGTTCGATGTTCACGGGACATTCCTGCACGCACGCCATGCATGTCGTGCAGGCGAACAATTCTTCCGGTGTGATCAGGTCCGGCACGAGCGACCGATTCTTCAAAACCGGAAGAGCGGCACCGTCCTCGCGCGAGCCCACGACTGTGGGGCCCTTCTCCTCGACCCGGCGCCGGATATCCACGATGATCTTGCGCGGCGAGAGGCGCTTGCCGGTGGTATTCGCCGGACACACAGACGTGCATCGACCGCATTCCGTACACGTGTATCCGTCGAGCAACTGCTTCCACGTGAGGTCTTCAATGTCCGATGCCCCAAACTTCTCCACGCCTTCCGCTTCCAGGTCGATCGGCTTCAATGCCCCCCGGGGTTTCGTGGACGAAAAATAGACATTGGGAACCGATGTCAGGACGTGTAAGTGCTTCGAGTGAGGGAGGTAATTGAGAAAGGCAAGAACAAGCGTGATGTGCGTCCACCAAAAGACATCGTACCAAACAGTCCGAACAGCCGGGTCCATGTCCAGGAATGCCGGCATCACGGCCTCCGCAACAAACCGGAGTGTCCCTTCGTCCGGTTGGTCGACAAGCCGCACGGCATTCTGTCCGATCATGCTGACCATGATGACCAGGATTGCGCCGAGAATGAGCGCTGCATCCAGCTTGCCATGAGCGTCGACCTCCAATCGCTTCGGGCGCACAAGATACCGGCGCACGAAAGCCCATACGACGGCGAAGATGACGAGCGCAGAAAACAGGTCCTGCGAGAACGCGATGGCCGCAAAGAACGGCGTTGGAAACATTCGCGCGAAGACAAAATCGGGGATCGCTCCCTCGAGCATCGATTCGACAACTGCCGTCAAGAGCACAAGGAATCCCCAAAAGATGAGGGCGTGCATCAGTCCCGGTCCTGGATCGCGGAAGAGTTTTGACTGTCCGATCGCAACCCGCAAAGTCTTGAGCAGCCGTCCGGCGGGATCGTCGAACCGTTGGTCCGGCTTTCCGACAGACAAAAGCCGGATTAATCTGCGCAGACTGTACGCAAATGCGGCACACGAAACGGCGAGTACGATCCAGAATGCGATGATCTTCACGCTCATGATCGATCAGAAGGACAAGGTCGATTGCATGACTGTTACTGCTTCGCCGGCGATCCACAGCCGCTCAATGCGGTCGGGCGTTGTCTTCAGACGAATGCGGACGCGTCCGGGGCGATTCAGCTCGTCTCCCTGCTCGCCGACGTATTCCGTTCTGCCGTCCGGAAGGTCTTTGCTTGCCGGAACAAATCCTGCACGCAATGCGAACATATGCAGATAAGCTCCAAGCGGACCGTTCGCCGACCCGGTCACGGGATCTTCATTGATGCCGACGCTCGGGGCAAAGAACCGTGAGTGAACGGAAGACTCCGGTTCCAGGGTTTGCAGCGAAAAGAGAGAGACTCCCAGGACCTTTGAAGAGCGGCACGCTTTGCTGAGCGCTGAAAAATCGGGACGCAGACCCTGAATCTTCTCGAGCGACTTCAGGGGAACGTACAAGTACGATTCCGATACCACCGGCAAAACCGTGTCGAGATCCCAATCTCCCAAACCCAACGCATGCATCATCGCTTCGGAGATCGAGGATGTCTGCGCAAAGTTTGGGACGGGAAGCTCAAATTCCACGGTACTGCTACTTTTCCGTTTTTCTACTGACACGCCCAGAATGCCGCTTTTTGTCTCGAGACGGAAGGCAAATGTGCCCTCTTCCCCCATTCCCAATTCACCCTCTTCCGCAAGTGCATGGAAAGTCGCTATCGTCGCGTGACCGCACAACGGGACTTCTTCCGCGGGCGTGAACCACCGGATCCGGACATCTGCCTCCTTGACGCTTGGTTTCAGGACAAATGCGGTTTCAGAAACGTTCTTTTCCCGCGCAATGAGCTGCATGTGTTCGTCGGAGAGACCATCGGCGTTGAGCAGCACTCCAGCGTAATTCCCCGTAAACGGCGTCCGTGTAAAGGCATCGACATGCTGTAGTCTGTACGAAGGCATGGATTATCTCAGTTGGTAACGTTACTGCGTTCGCGAAAGCGGCATTGCATTCAGCGTGCGGTCCTGTGTGATGAAATACAGGATACCGGAATGCGCAAAAAAAGTGTCGGGAAGCGGCGCCTTTGCGTCGTCGTGCACGAGCGCTTCAAACTCCACGCTACGGTCTTTCGAGTACACGACCAGATGCTGGTGAAAGCGGGGCGCATCGCCGCGAAATGGGGCCGTGACATACCAGCCAACAACGGAGCGGTCCCCTACCTGAAGCATTTCCACGTCCCCCACCGCCCCTTTCGGATGCATGGGCAATTCTGCCCCCACGTCCACATGCTCCGCCGGACCAATCGGGTGCGGGTGTTCAACCGCTCCTTCTACAACTTCGGATACAGCAAGCGAGCGTAACGGAAGGATCGTATCGTCCCCCTTTGGGAACTCTTCCACCACCTCCCCGCTCATCACATCGAGTGCGATGAACGTTCGTGAGTCGCTTCCCGCACGAACCGCATACAGCCGATCCTTATACGCAAAGGAATACGTCGCATCTCTTCGTCCCCACAACACCCTCCCCGTTTCGATGTCGACGGCCCGAATACCAAGATGGTCGGGCATATCGGGCGTCGCGAATTCATGGATCAGGACGACCGCGCCGTGCACCGCCTCGATACCCACCCACCACTGTTCTTCGAAGACGAGATTGGACCACAACACTTTGCCCGACCGCCCGTCAACGCAGAAAAAGCGGACCGTCTTGCGTTCGGTGTCGCGATCCTCGCCCACGATGTGCCCGTCGCCGGAGACCAGGAGTCTCCAAATGACTCCCCCGGGTGTGTACGACCATGCGGGAGAAAGTCGGTGTCGGCGCAAGAAAGATGGCAGCCTCATACGTCGTGAAGTTCGGCGGGCAACCTACGGTTTTTTCGCAGGAGATTCAACAAATCCCGCAGCGTGGCATTCAATTGTTGAGGAAGGAAGGAAGATCGACGCCGATCGAATCGAGCGTGAACGATCCGAAGACTCCAACTCCTCCGAGCACGTTCGAATAATCGGGTCGATCGGTACGGATAGTGTACGGATCGAGAAAACCGTTGACGATGAAGTAATAATTGTAGAGCGGTTCATCGATAAGATTGACATACAACTTCACTTGTTTGAAGTGCACATTGGTGATTCCGTATGTGCCGGTGATCGAACGAATCACATATTGATACGAGGTCCCTCTGAACGCGTACATCGCCGACGTTGTGTTCGACGGCGTCCCAAATTGCTCGATCGGCGTGAGCCGTGGATATTCGAAGGAAGCCGATTGGTCAACGGTTTCCACGTCGAAGGGAACCTCCATACGCTCCTCGCGCGGCGACGGCGTTTGAACCTCATATTCAACGAACAGCCGGGGGAGAAAACCTTTCGCCTCCGGTGGCGGCCGCACGATGACAATGACATCCTGAGTATCGAAAAGCCGCGGTGTCGAAAGCGCAAATGCGTTCAGGATGCTCACGGTGGGGTTGCCGGGAACCGTCGTCGCAGCTGTGGCCGTGGGATAACCGGGAACCGTTGCCCGAAGCGTGTACGGCCGGCCACGCACAATCGAGATCGGAGTCCCGTAGAAGATACGCATGGAACTTCCGTAGCGGCTTGAATCCGGATGCGCCACCGTTGAGTCATTCAGCACCACCGTCCCCGAATCATACGTCAACGTTACCACTGCACCCGTGAGCGACGGTTCCGAGGTGTGTTCGAAAGGATTGAACGACGGCGGGTCGTAAGCTGCATGGAGCCTCACAAAAACCGAATCTGCGTCCGGCGTAAGCACGCTGTACACGACTAATGCCTGCTGGAATTTTCCTTTGGGCTGGAAGTCTTCCTCACACCCGAGCGCAAGCATCGCGAGCACGGCCGGTATGAACGCACGTCGTCCCATCAATATTCGACCGTCAGATTGAATGAAGGAAAGAACGGCAGCTGGTGGACCAACTCACCCGTCATTCGGTCAAAATAGAAGATGTTCCTCCGGTCGTAGACGTTCACAATGTGGAGACCCGCGTTCCCCCTGATGCCGCCCAGGTCAAACCGGTATGTCAGGGACATATCCAGCCGGTGATACGACGGCAATCGTGCTGCATTCTTGTCTCCCAACCGAACGAACGGTGTACCGTTCTCATCGATGAGAGGATCGGAAACGGGGTCGTCCAGGCTCAGGCGATCATAGTAACCGATCGATTGTGTGTAGGGAAATCCGCTACCGAATTCCCAGCGGAAGGTCGCATCCACTTTTTCGGCCACATGGAAAACGCTCAGAAGATTGACGGAATGTCGGCGGTCGAACCGCGGCGGATATGTCAGCGATCCGTTGGTCACGGTCGTCCAACCCAGCGTATACGTCCCGTAGAGGTCGCACCATGGGATTCCGTAGCGCAGCAGGAACTCGAAACCCGAAGCCTGTCCGGTTCCCCGAATGTAATCAGGGTCGTTCGGTTCTATCTTGTCCCGGTTGTAAGCGACCAGGGAGCTGTAATATTTGTAGTATGACTGGATGCTGACCGAAAGTTGAGGCAGGATGTTCCCTTCCACTCCCGCGACATAGTGATCCGCCCTTTCGGCGCCGATCTCCTCCGGTACGCTGATCCATGCATCAAAAACGGCGATCACATCGTCTTCATTGTTGACTGTCACCACGTGTTGGCTAAATCGTCCGTAGGAGAGTTTCGCGCGCCACGTAGGGGTGAACAGATAGCTCGCGTTCAGACGGGGTTCCAGCACTTCCAGGCCCGCCGAGCGCTGAAACACCGACCCGACATCAATGTGAAGACCGCCGTCGATCTGCAGCGATCCAACCGTCGCCTGATAACGGACCCACGTCCAGAAATCGACATATGACGTCGCCAACGTTATCGGCGTTCCGACGTTGTTGATAAGGCTGTATGACAGATTCGGGAATGTGAACTCAAATCCGAAGAAGAACAGATCCTTTGAGTCAAGGTATTGCGTCGCATTGGCCCGGATGCCCGTCTCGCGAATGCTCGTGGAAGCGGGAGTGGCTGACGATTGCTTGGGATCCCTGAAGGCCTCAAAAGAATTCTCGAACGCCACAACGTCCACGAAAAGCCGTTCTTCAACCAGACCGCCGCCGGTAAACCCAATCGCGTGGTTCTTCCACGTGTAATCGGGGCTTTGCAGCGATCTCGTCTTGAGTCTGTCGCCGCTGAAGAATCCAGTGAAGCCGTACCGGGAATGGTCCTCCATGTCCTCTCCCGTGACCTTCAGAAAAGCATCATAGAACGAGAGCGGCGTGTTCTTGCGAAGGACGCGGTCGAGCGTTTGCGTAAAAGTCGACGTCCGTCCGCTGACCAAAAACCGCAGATCGTTGGACACGGGCCCTTCCAATTGAAGCTTGGACGACACAAGGTTGATGTCTGCCCGGCCGCCAAATTCTTTGCGGTTCCCGTCTCGCGTGATCATATTGACGACGGAAGACAATCTTCCTCCATAGCCCGGCGGAAATGCTCCTGTGTACACTTCCGTTGTTTTGATCACGTCGGCGTCGAACGAGCTGAAAATGCCGAACGCATGGAACGGATTGTAGACTTTCATTCCGTCGAGGAGAATGAGATTCTGGTCCCCGGCACCGCCTCTCACGTAAAAATGCGTGTTCACATCGCTCGTTGAGACGATCCCCGGAAGGACCTGAATGGCTCGGAAGACGTCCGGTTGCAGTGCAATGGGGATGACCTTGATATCCTTGACATCGAGCACATGCACACTTGTGTTGATCTCCGAGAGTTCACGGCGCGAACGCTCGGTGACGACGACCTCGGAAAATTCGACCGGCTGGGGAACAAGCTCGAAATTCAACACGGACGCCTCACCCTCGCGGACGATCACCCTCTTCGTGGTTCTGTGATACCCGACGGACCCTGCGGTGACATCGTAGGCGCCCGACGGAACGCCCGTAAATAGATAGAAACCGTTGATGTTTGTCGCGCCGCCGCGATTGAGCTCCGAGACCGTGACGGTGGCAAAGGGGATCCGGTCACCGCTGGCACTGTCGACGACAATGCCGCGCAGGTCCGAGGTTTGGGCAGTGAGCGGTGCGGCGGGAAGAATGACAAGAAGAGTGAGAGGAAACACCCTCACGACAGTATCAAGAGCAGTTTCATCCAGAAATGTAGACGTATTTGCAACAAGTTCAAAGAAGAGGCTCGCACAGAACCGCGGCATGGGAAACCTTCAACGACCCCCGACGAAGTGGACCCGCAGAAGTCCGCGCAATGCGTTGCACACGTAGACCTCGTCCGCCGCCGCGAGGTCGGCGGGAGTAAGATGAGCCTCTATGAGCGGCTTCGACTTCGACCGAAGCAATGTGCTTCGCATGACCCCCGGAAGCACGCCGTCAAACAGCATTGGCGTGCGCCATGAGTTCCCGGTCCTGATGACCACATTCGACCTTCCTCCCTCTGACACGTATCCGAGCTCGTTCAGGAGGATGCCATCGAACCAGCCCCGACGAAGCGCTAGTTCGATCGCAGCATCATGTACTTCGCGCAGTGTAGTCTTGTGGTAGATAAATGGGTCGGTGCTGGTGATCGCCTTGCTCGAGATCCCGACTCGCAATACTTCGGGTAGCGGCTCGAGCGGTGCCGAATCGATCCGAGCTTCTCCCGCTGACGTCAGTACCAATCGCACCCGTAGCGGGACGTTCGCTATGCGACGACATCGGCGGTGCTCAGCGTCCAACACCTCCAGGACCAACCTGCGGGAAAATTCCCGTCCGAAGTATTCGCTGGAATCGGCCAGGCGGCGTAGATGGTCGGGAAGCAGCCAGTAACCCTTGTCGGGGCGCCACAGGATCGTCTCGAACAGATCGAACGTGACGGGCGGACGCGTTACAAACCGGGCCTTGAGCAGGCATTCATCGTATTCATTCTCGGACTGCGATCCGATCGTCACTCCGCTCCCTACGTGCAGCCGGAATTTCCCCTCGTCTTCATTCGCAATCAGCGTGCGTATTGCGACGCTGAAGGAAGCCGCACCGTCGGGACCGGCGTATCCGATCGCACCGGTATACACTCCACGCGGCTCATTCTCCAGCTCATTGATGATCCGCATTGTCTCGATCTTCGGAGCCCCCGTGACAGAGCCGCAGGGAAAGAGTGCCCGAAGGATGTCGACAATCGCCGTCGGACGGGGCAAAGCCGCCGTGATCGTGCTCGTGGCCTGGAACAGCGTCCCATACTTCTCGATCGAAAAGAAATCCCGTACGTCGACGGTCCCCGCGATTGCGAGTTTTCCGACATCATTGCGGAGGAGATCGACGATCATCAGGTTCTCCGCACGGTCTTTCTCGGACCGATCCAATTCCCGCGAGCGTACCGCATCTTCGGCGGTCGTCCTTCCGCGTGGAGCGGTCCCCTTCATAGGCCGCAGTATGATCGACCGGCCATCCGTCGTAAAAAAAAGCTCCGGTGAAAGGGAAACTACCGCCGTTTCATTGTGCCGCACGAACGACGAATACGGAACCGGCTGGGATGTCCGCAGACGCGCGTAGAGGTCTATGGCGGAACCGTCAAACCGTCCTTCTATGGGGAATGTGTAATTAACCTGGTACGTGTGCCCCCGTTCGAGATAGGAGCGAATGCGACCCAGTGCCCGGCGAAATCTGTTCCGATTGATCTCTGGTTCAACCTGACCCACGGTCAATTCCTGGTCACGCTCCACACGAGGAACGTTCGTCCCGGAGCGCTGCGCGACAATGGGTGTGTCGTACACGCCGAGCCAGACAAGGTGTGTGGGTCCGTCGTAAGGATCCCGTGCCGGTACCGGGAGGAATGCAGGAGCCGATTCATAGGCAACGTATCCGGCCACATAATATCCGCGCTCCAGGCAGACCTGCGCCCGAACGAGCGCGGGGATCACCTCGGCCACGCGATGCGCCCTGATGACGTCGACAGCGTCGACGAAGACAAACGACCTGGCGTCCGTCCGGTCGGGCAGGACGGATTCCAACAGCACAGCGTCGTCGTACTCATCGAACGCGCGCAATCCTGCGGCAGAAAGAAGTCCCTGATGAGCCGCGAGTTCGCGGGAGATCGTTGAGCGGAGTTCGGCAGACGATGTCTTCACACGACTCTTCTCACAGGTTGTAGAATCGCAGGTCCTTCCCCGTACGCAATTTCGTTACGTACACCACTTGCCCGAGGTGATACGAACAGTGCTCGACTGCATGGTAGAGCGCTTCCAAACCCGTCACGGAGTAGCTCTGGATCGACCTCACGCGATTGAAATCGGCGGGATCGGCCCGTTCCAAATGCGCGCAGACTTCAGTGATCGTCGACCTCAGGAGGTCTTTCAGCTCCGCAGTCGACCGACTCTTACGGGCGGAGAATTCTTCCGGCCTGTTTCGAATATCCTCCGCACCGCACACCCCGGAGATCACCCATTGACGCATGTTGCCGCAGATGTGCAGTATGATGTTCCCAACGGCGTTGTTCGTCTCATGCTCGCGCCACCAGACGTCTTTATCGGACAATTCCGACAGACAGCGTTCATACCGGGGCAGGTAATCGTCCTTGAGTTTGGAGATGGAGAGACCAACGAGATAAGCTTCTGGAGTACCGGAGGACCAAGGAATAGGGATCATAGATGTGCTATAGATTACAGAAACCGTTGAGGAAACTGAAAAAGGAAAGTTGAAAGACCGTGGCTCAGTGTACTGCGTGCAATGCGGTGAGCGTTCGCAGATCACCTACAGCGCAGCCATTACCAAGCAGCACTACGAACGCCATTTCTCTTTTCATTGTATTCATCGCCTATTCGTCGTCAGACATCGGCCGGCGTCGCCCCGCCTTTTTCTGTGAATCGATGCGTTTCCTTTCGAGCCGCTTCGTCTTCGCCGACCTCGTTGGTCGTGTCGCTACTCTCGGCCTCTCCGGCTCAAGTGCCCGTTCGATCAGATGTGCCAACATTTCCAAAGCTTCCTGCTTGTTCCTCCATTGGCTTCTGTGCTTCTGCGAGGAAACGCGAATGCGTCCCTGGGCATCCACGCGTCGGCGCAATGAGTGTTCGATGAGCGATCGTTGGGCTTCGGTGAGCCACCAGAGTTTTGAAAGGTCCAACAGAACATCGACCTTCGTGTCCAGCTTGTTGACGTTTTGTCCGCCTGGACCGGAGCTCCGCGAGGTGGTGAAACTAATGGCCGAACGGGGGATCACCAGTCCGGACGACAGGCGAATGTCCGGCATGGCGAACGGGTCAGAAGAAGTAGTAGT